>QCJW01000030.1 GCA_003215775.1 Prochlorococcus sp. AG-409-G20 | reverse complement strand
CGACAACTAATGATGATGAATGCATGATTACTGCTTTAAAATTGTCAATCGATACTGAAGTAACTAATTTTTGGGAAACCGGACGAAGATATGCTCACCTTGCATCATCTTTAAATAACTTAGGAAGAGTTGCACAGGCGACCCGCGCACAGCAGATTTATTACAGACAAAGTAATGCTCATCCACACAAGAAGGTTGATCCATTTTTGGGAAAGAAAAGTGGGATCGCTATCAAAAGAGATGTAATCGAAGACATTTGTGAAAACCTTTCAAGAAGTCAATTTGCATTTCATCCTTCGTATTATTCAGAAGCAACAAAAGACGACCAATTACAATCCTGGAAACATCTTATTTACATTCATATTCCAAAGTCTGCAGGTACAAATTTTGTGAAACCACTTTCGTTGCTACTACAGCAAATTGAATCAGAAAATCAAATAAAAACTAGACATTCCAATGAAGGATGTAAGCATTATCTCTGGCACGGCAATTTAGGAGATAAATACCAGCATGATGCTTATTTATTAGAGGCATTTAAGGGCAAAGCACTTAATGACTTGCAAGGATCATTCATTGCTAACCACAATGGAAAGCATGGCAATTACAATCAGAATCTTCAGGAGGTGGGAATTTCTGCAAAGAAGATCTGTCTAGTAAGAGATCCATCTAAGCGCTTGTATTCCCATATCAGGCATAACGGGCGTTTTCAATTCGATAAAAGCACCTTACTCAGTAAATACAGCAAAGAATTTAGCAATCTTATGGACAAATACATCTATGACTATAATTTATTCGAGGGATACATCGAAGCGCCATATTGCGACCCATTTGATTATGAGAAGTGTGAGACAATCGACTTTCTAGATATCTCCGATGATCATACAATCTCAAAGGTAAAGTCTTCATTCTTGAGCGCGACACTTTTGCCAAATATCGTTCAATACAACCGAATAAATGACGACAAAGAAAAGGTAAGTTTCAAGGGGGCACTTGAAGAAAAAGACTTTAAAGATATACATAAAGAATTGATTTCACTAGGTTTCCTGGACAGGGACAATCAAATTGACCTGGAGTTTCTCAAAAAGAGAACAAAAGAGCGGTTGGTCTTTCCAGAAATCATTCATAAAGGTGAAGTCCTACATCCAATTACATTCGTATATCCAAGAAATGGTGCCGCAAAGTTGATACTCACTAAAGATTTTATTGCAGATCCTTTAGGCGCTATAAATTATTAAATCTTACGAAAGGTACCTTAAAATAAAACTCGGAAAATCAAACTTTTTAATTATATAAAGTAAGTGAACCAATATAGGTTTATATAGGAGAAATCTTGATAATGTAATTAAAAGAAAAGCACCACTTCTATTGCAACCCCCTCCTTCAATATCTCCAGTACTTCAATTCTGGTTTGAATTATTTGTCTAATTCTTCTTCTCTAGGTACCTTCTCTTGAACACTAAGTGACTCACTAAAACCTGAAGCAAGTATTCCTGTAGGTATTGCTATTGCAGCAATACCCATAAGAGAGGTTACCGATGCAATTGTTTTCCCAAGTGCTGTAATTGGAATTGAATCTCCATATCCAACAGCAGATACTGTTGTAATTGACCACCATAGACATCTTGGAATTGACCCTAATAACTCTGGTTGAATAGATGACTCGGCAAGATACATAAAGGTGCTACTAATTAGTAAGAGCAATATCGTATAAAAGGTTGAAATTTGGAGTTCTTGACTCTTTGAGCGAAGGGCATAATTGAAGTGAAATATACTTTGTTTAAATTTCTCACTTCTTCCAATCTTCAATATTCGAAGTAGTCGGATTATTCTTAAGATCTTTAATTCGGCGCGAACACCAATAAATGAAGGGACGATTGCAATGATATCTATAATTGCCATAGGTGAAATCATGTAACGCAAAACCCCTTTCAATCCTTTGCCATATTTGTCTTCAAGAGGTGCTACCCATAAGCGACAGATATATTCAATACAAAATAAACCACCAATTATCCAGTCTAATAGGTCTATTTGATCGCCAAATCGATAATCTATTGAATTCTCAGTAACTATTACTGCAAAAAATATTGAAATAAAAATAGTAACACCACATATTTTATTGAACAAAGAAGTTCTACCACCTGGAGTCTTGTTAATTATCTGTTCATAGATTCTCAGGCGGAGTTCATTCATCACTTACTAAAGACTTGACAAAGGATTCTCTTAATTTAGGCGGATCTTGCTGTGTTTTCTCCTAATCGCTTGTTGATCATCACCAGGCGATTTTCTTGAGAGACATGCGCAGCACTATTGAGTAGGCACAAAAAAACCTGCTCAAAGGCAGGTTCTCTTGGAGATCTAGAGCGCGTGTTTCCTTGTTTCCACTGCTCGGAGGATCTCAACTCCTCACGGTGGGTATTCTTACCCATAAATCAATGTTTGGCAACCTAGTAAAAAGGCGCCCTCTTCGAGTAGCGCCCATACAGACAAACTTTTATAAGGAGTGCCGGATCTTGAATTTAAGTGATACCTATCAATCTTCTGCGGTTTCAAATTGCTTTGCCAATCTGAATGCCTTTCTGATAATTAAATACGCTCCGTATAATCCAGCGATGAAGGGAAGAATAATTAATGGATTAGGACTGTAGTTGGAATAATCCTTCACTCCATCGACGTATTCAATTCCAGAACACTTCAGATAGAAAAAACTTGTAAAAATTACTCCCCATCCAATGATTGAAAGAATTCCTCCTTTCTTATCCCCCTCATAAAACCTATCTAAACCCCACCCCCAACCAATTCCGAGTAAGACACCTCTTGTGATGGCATTTTTTTCTTGCTTGAGAAGCATTGTTCAATGAATGATTAATTATCGAAGTGAACATAACTGAAATTTCCGAATTATGTCTAAACAGAAAAAAGGCGCCCTCATCGAGTAGCGCCTATACCGACAAACTTGTGTGAGGAGTGTCGTTATTCTGTTCTACTCCTCTATGGGACCTTTTGGGAAGACTTGAAATGAAGTCTCAGGAGGTCCCGTTTAGGTGCTAGGGAAAATGCTAGGGAACAGACCACAAAACAACCCGAAGTTGGTTCCAGGAAATGCTATGTAGTCCCTACTTAACGGACACCCTCTCCGCTCCGATTTATTTCCTGATGGGCCCTTAGAGCTCCGAAAGGTCCAGAAGTTCGGTTGAATTTCAGTTCTGTCTGTCGATTTCAGTATTTTGTATGTTGTACTCTCTCGGGAACTCCTATCGAGATCGATATGGTGCAATTAATTAGACGCAGAAAATCTCATTCTTGAAATTCCAATCTTTGTAAGTCTTGTACCCTTAGTGTTTGAAATGGATATAAAGATGTAACGGGTGTGACTGTTAGAGAATTTATGTTCAGAGAAATCATGCTCTAGTTTTATGCTTTGATTGTTTTCATTATTTGTTTCTTTGGGAATTCCTTTAAATACATTCTTTTCCGGAAGAAGCATTGGATCACATGATTCGTAAATTGCTTGGCAGGAAGAGGATAAGATGGAATTGGTTTTTTGAGATTCAAAATATAATGAAATTTTCTCAATTAGAATAGGGAAAGGCAATTCTATTAATTGATAATATGTTTCATCTTTTAGGATTAACTTACTTTCTTGAACATAACTATTTGTCAGGAATCTATCTATAGTTAACCATCCAGGGATGTTGCTGATGAGTATATTGCAAACCGTATTAATTTGATCCTCGTCTGCCTGAAACTCTTTGTCTAACTCAGATTGATCTAGTAACCTTTGTACCAAGGTTGACTGCAAATATTGGCCAATTTTTGTAGCAGGCGAATTTAAGTGAAACTTATCATGAAAAAAGTATTTTCTATTTTTTCGTGTAATAGGATCAACTACAATGTCATGAAGACCTGCACACCTGACATTGAGCTCCCTACATCTTTTTAATAGTAAACTATTCATGT
>QCJW01000029.1 GCA_003215775.1 Prochlorococcus sp. AG-409-G20 | reverse complement strand
TTCATAATAACATTAAGAATGAAGCTAATTAGATCTTAAACCAGTCAAAATATAATATATATACGATATATTATCTAACTTCAAAATCAGCTTATAAGACTTACACGTTGATAACAGAACCAAAGCCATTGTTGAAATAATAAATTTCTATGAGACCTCCAAGAGGTAAGTGGTGAATGTTGGTCAAAATTCTCTGGCAAAGGTACATCACCTCTTGCTCTATCTCTTTCCATCTCAGATAAAATCCTTCCTGAATTGTACTCAGGATGCCCTAAATGCATTAATTGTCTTTGATCTGTAGTCTCAAAGATTGTGTAACCAACTTTCTCACCATGTGCCAGCAAACGTAGTCTACCTTGTCTCTGAGCATCTTCCATTGCTGAATCTGGTAAACCGGCATATCTACTCTGAGGACAATCAAATATGTCATCTTGTGTTCCCATTAGAGGATGACCTGGGACTAAACTTCTCAAAGGAAATACACCAAAAAGCTTTTCTTTAAAGACTTCCTTGTGAACGCCTTCTAGATAGGCAAGAGCAAATCCTGCCCAGCAAAGACCAAGAGTGCTTGCACAAGAAATTCTTGCCTCTTTGATTAGTTCTACAAACTCAGGCCAATAATGTACTTCCTCGTAAGGCATGTGTTCTACAGGAGCACCGGTAATAATCAATCCATCTAAAGGATCAGGTCTCATCGCCTCATCCCAACTCACATATAAACTATCTAAATGAGAAATATCCCAAGTCTTGTATGTGTGGCTGTTCAAGCGTATCCATATTGGTTCAATTTGCAGAGGTGATAATCCCAGAGGGTGTAGTAAATTAAATTCATACTGTTTTCCGAGAGGCATTATATTCAAAATACCTATTCTCAAAGGTCTTATATCTTGTCTTTTAGCTAATTCAGGTTCTATCCAAGAAATATGATTCCTCTCAACTGCTGCAATCTTGTGATAACTGCGAGGAAGAATCAGTGCCATAACTATTTCTCTTAAATCAACTAATAGAATCCAAAGACTGAGAGAAGTCAGCCTTGATGTCTTCAATATGCTCTAATCCTACAGAGACTCTAACCATTGTAGGAGTAACTCCTGCTGATTCCTGCTCATCAGAAGAAAGTTGTTGATGAGTTGTTGAAGCAGGATGAATTACTAATGTTTTTGCATCTCCTACATTTGCTAAGTGACTACATAACTTCAGATTATTTATAAAACTCACAGCATCATCAAATCCTCCATTTAATGAAAAATTAACCATACAACCCATTCCTCTCCCAGAAAGATATTCTTTAGCTCTTTGATGGTAAGGATCTGAAATCAAACCAGGGTAGTTAACACTTTCTATCTTTTTATGCTCTTTAAGCCATTTAGCTAATTCCATTGCATTAGAAGAATGCCTTTCTATTCGAAGGCTTAGAGTCTCTAAACCTTGTAACAACATAAATGAATTAAATGGACTAATAGCCGGACCCCAATCACGAAGACCTTCAAGCCTAGCTCGTAGTGCAAAGGCAATATTTTTACCTTCTGGAATACCTAAACTATTGCATATGTCACTATTAAAACCAAAAGCATCCCAATGAACAAGACCATGATATGCATCACTTGGATTAGTCATTAGAGGAAATTTTCCATTGCCCCAATTAAAATTACCAGCATCTACGATAACTCCTCCTAAACTTGTTCCATGTCCTCCAATCCACTTGGTTGCACTTTCGACTATAACATTTGCCCCATACTCTATTGGTCTAATTAATGCACCTGCTGCTCCTAAAGTATTATCTACAATTAGAGGAATATCGTTCTCTTGAGCAAGATTTGCTAAACCTCTAAAGTCTGGAATATTAAATCGGGGATTACCCATAGATTCAACGTAAATAGCCTTTGTATTCGAATCAATCTGTGAAGCAAAACTCTCTACAGTATCACCATCAGCAAATTTAACTTTGATTCCTAGTCTAGGAAACTGAACTTTAAATTGATTATAAGTTCCACCATACAAATAAGAAGTAGACACAAAGTTATCTCCTGCCTTCATACAATTTGTAATGGCTATAAATTGTGCTGATTGACCTGAAGATGTAGCCAAAGCTGCTACACCACCTTCTAATGACGAGATCCTTTTCTCAAAGACATCTGTAGTCGGATTCATTAATCTAGTATAAATATTTCCAAACTCCTTAAGGCCAAACAAATTTGCCCCATGTTCTGCATCATTAAAAACATATGAGGTTGTTTGATATATAGGTACTGCTCTAGAGTTTGTTACTGGGTCAGGTGTCTGACCAGAATGCAACTGCAGAGTTTCGAAACGATGGGGTGCCAATGATCAAAAAATTGAATACATACCCTTTCTAGCTGAAGAAATTCAATTTTGAATCCAATCGTCAGGAGGATATGGCTTCTCTGATTCGGCCAGGGAAGGAAGTAAATCACGAATAAGTGGGATTAATTCACCACGAACCAACAGCCGGAATTTAGTAGCCGAATCTTCAGTAAGTATTGGGTAATTTTGATCTTCTTCATCCAACGCTTCTCTTAAATGTCTCCATTTGGTGTCTTCTTGTTCTTTTAGGGCAACTAAAGGTGCTTTGAAATCAAACTTGTAATGATTAGGGTTATTCGAGAAAGTCTCTGATCTTTTGACTAATTCCTCCCTAACAGTGTCAAGAGCTTTGGCCTTTAAGGTATCTGGAAGACCCAAGACAGGTTCAAAATAGTCAAGAGCTCGGAGTTCCTCTTCAATCAAAATGGGCCATACACCCCTTTCACCAGAAGGTATGGATAGAGCATTCTCAGCAGTATCCATAGCCTTTAAATAGAAACTTAGCCATCGGTAATAAGATTTCTCATTAAGAGGTTTCTTCACTGATGGCTTTCCTTTGACAATCTTCGGAAGAACTGACTCTGCCTTTCTTAAAAATTGTCTGTCTTCTCTTTCAAGGTTGATTGCTCCCCAACGTTGCCGATATTCCCAAAGCTCTGCATATCTATTAACTTCCTCTATAGTCCATCCAAGCTCCTTTAGCTCTTGAGCTCTGTGAGTTGATTCTTTAGTCACTCGAAAATGTTTTCAGTTATCAAAAGAATAATCCGGAGGTGCACTTGCTGGGTAATCTTCTAAATACGACGATATAGAAATTTTTTTCTGCTGGCTATAGCCAATTGGAAGCCATAGATCCATATCTTTTATCCTAAAATGTATCTCCCAATTATAAAGAGAATCATAATATTTAGGATTGATTCTCAATATTGATGAATAGTGAAGAACAGCTTTTCCATAGTAAGTGCTATTATTATAACCCCAAAGACCACGTTTTATATCAAGTAGACCTCCTCTTTTAACAAGATATCGAGCCGCTGCATTGATAGCATCTTCCGCATCATTAATATCACCACCATTTCCTACTCCAGGCAGCAACCAAGTTGACATTAAAAATTGCATTGGACCTCTGGCATCCGCTACTGATGTCCCGGAGATTCTCCCCATACCAGTCTCGACGAGGTGAATTGCTGCTAATACTTCCCAGTCAATTCCGGTCTTGCGCTCAGCATCGAGATAAAAACTCTTTAGTAAAGTTGACGAAGGCGGTTCTATTATTTCCCAAGCCGGCAATTTAGAAGGCCTTGCCGTAGATCTTGCCATTTCATTAAACAAATTGTTAAATTCTATATTATATCTATTCGCCAATTCTATTCGATATGATTCTTCTAATTCTTTCTGAGGGCCAGGTAGAGTTGCACCAATTGGGTTATAGACCAGATTTAATATTAAATTAGTATCCAATTTTCCATAACCTAGCTTATTTAACATCTTTAGACCTTCAATACTGCTTGCGAACACCCCTTTTCCTCTCTGTGAGTCAACATTTTCTTGTTCATAGCAAGGTAGCGAAGCTACTATGGTTACATTTTGATCTGCAAGAAATTTAGCAAGATCTTCTTGTCCACTCTCCGAGAGTATGGTTAGGTTATTTCTATCAATTACTTCAATATCTAATCTTCTTGCTTCGATAACTAG
>QCJW01000028.1 GCA_003215775.1 Prochlorococcus sp. AG-409-G20 | reverse complement strand
GGACGATTCGGATGCTAAGGATGCGGTTAGTTTTAACTACACTTGGCAAGCCAACCTAAATACCAGCTTCACTGGCAGAGATTTGCTCTACACCCGTTTGAAGACTGGCAACTTTGGGCCAAGCAACCTTAAGAATTCCAGTGGTGCTTATGTAAACCATGCCAATAGCAATGACGACACAATCAAAGTCGACAAGCTTTGGTATCAGTTTCCAGTTGGCGACAACATGAAGATGTGGCTTGGCGCCAAGATTGAGAACTACTACATGTTGGCTAGTGCTCCTTCTTTGTATAAGCCAATCTTGAAGGATCTCAAACTTGGTGGTAACGGAGCTGTTTATGGCGCCAGCACTGGTCAAGGTTTTGGTGTTGCATGGACACAATCAGTTGATGATCCAAGTCAGCCTAGGTTTGCAATTAGTACTAACTACACTGCTTCTAGTAGTACTGGTGAAAGCGCTGACCCAGAGACCGGTGGCATCTTGACCGATGGTGCTAAAGGTATGTTCTTGACCAAGGTTGAGTACGGAAGCCCTCGTTGGCAGGTTTCAGCTGCTTATTCACATAAGACAGACGATCCAAATGCTTCAGCTGGTTTTGGTACAGCTGCTGGTAAGAGCCGTACAGGTTCAACTGATGGAATTGGTCTGAGGGCTTATTGGAAGCCTGAGACAACAGGAGCTATACCTTCAGTTTCTGTTGGCTATGACGTTGCAACAGTTGACGATAGTGGCGCAGCAGGTGCTACTGAGGAAACCACCGCCTGGATGGTTGGACTTTCTTGGAAGGATGCTTTCGTAGATGGTAATTCAGCTGGACTAGCATTTGGTCAACGCCAATATGCTTCATCAGTTGTAGGTTCAACTGATGATCCTGCAGATGAAAACTTCATCTGGGAGGCTTATTACACTTTCAAGGTGTCTGACAACATCTCTGTAACTCCTGCTCTCTTTGGTCTAACAGATCCTAAGAACGGCACAAATGATGATGTTACTGGTGCAATTGTTAACACCATGTTTAGGTTCTGATAAAGGACTTATTTAAAAAGACAATCAAAAAGCGCCCATTTCTTGGGCGCTTTTTTTCATACTATCTAAAAGATTATCACCTTGTGTTTAATACTTCTATTCAGCTATTTATAAATAATTACTTGATTTCAGTTAGTTGATACATTTTTACCAGCAGTTCTCTCCTTCTCCAATGGGTATGCATACATCTTCCTCTTTAGCTTTCTTTGCAGCTGCTTTTGCATCTTTGTCTAGCTTGCTTTTTTCATTTATGTCTTGATCAGTTGTCCATTCTCTTAAGCCACCTAGTGGACCTGCATTTCCAATGTTTGGATCTAAGCTATTAGCCGCAAGCATTGTTGTTGCTGCTAAAAAAATGGCGGCGGGGGTTCTCTTGTTCATTATTTCTGAGTAAAAGTCTATAATATATCCTGCCTTAACACGAAAACCTTATTGGTACTCTTGATACTACTTGCGGTATTAAAAATTACATTTATTAGTCGCCTAGTCTTCTTAGTAGATTGCTATAAGCTTGAAAAACTAAGTCCAGTTCAGATGATCTTCCATGTTTTGCAAGTAAACCTTTAGCCCCAGCATCTAATCCGAATAAGAGGCATCGGTCTTCATTGCTTGCTATGTAGCTTTGGATCCAACCAACACAAGCTATTCTTTCTCCAGCGGTGACTTGTTTTACATAATGAAGACTTGTACTAGGATAAATAATAATTTCACCGGCATTGAGTTTAATTTCTTTGTCACCTTGAATTGACTGAATGCAGAGCTCGCCTCCTTTGTAAGAGCCTTTGTTGCTAATAAATATTGTAAACGATAAATCACTTCTTCCTGAGCTCATATATGCGTTGTCAATATGATGACCATAGCCTTGGCCGCAAACAGTTCTTGTAAACATCATTCCATGTATCTTTCTGGGAAGTGAAAAGCTTTTTAAAAGTGCATCTTCTCTGATTTTATTAGAAAGCAGATTGGTAAGTTCAATTGATATCTCTGAATTTCTATTGAATTGAAAATTGTTCTTAACTTTTAGAGCTAGAGAGCCAGCAGTTCTTTTCCCATCTTCCCATTCGTGTTGCTTTTGATCGAGGTTTTCTTTGATTCTTGTGCATAGGTCTTTTGTAAGAAATTTGTGAATTAAGTAGTCCATAGGTCTAATTAGCCCGTTAAGCCACTAATGATGCCCTAACAGTTTAGTGATATTGCATTTTTATACTAACTTAAGTAAAAAATGTCACTATTACTTCTTGGCATCTCTATTGTGTATATTCTATTAAAAAGGTAGTATTTGATTTTTTGTCAATGCCAATTGTAAAAGCACTTTCTTCTTCAATTCTATTTGCGTCAGTATCAATTGCGGCGTTATTTTCTCAAGCAAATGAGGCCTTAGGGAATGAAGTTAGAGTGTATTCTGGCCGTCATTACAATACTGATAGACAAGTATATAAAGACTTTTCTAATAAGACTGGTATTAAAGTAAGGCTAATTGAAGCTACAGGAATATCGTTGATAGAAAGGCTCAAGCGTGAAGGTAGAAAATCCAATGCCGACATTATTCTTCTTGTTGATGCTGCAAGAATAAGTAATGCTGCTAAAGCAGGATTATTGCAACCTTATAGATCTACTAAGCTGGATAAACAAGTGCCTAAAGATTATAGAGATCCTCAGGGTAGATGGTATGCATTGACAAGAAGAGTAAGAGTTATGGTTGTCAATCCCAAAGAGGTTGATGTTTCAAAAATATCCAAATATTCTGACTTGGCGGATTCTTCACTTAAAGGCAAAGTTTGTTTACGCAAAAGGAATAGCCCATATAATCAATCTCTTGTAGCTAATCAATTAGTGCTTAATGGTGAAGCTGCAACAAAGAAATGGCTTAAGGCTATGATTTCTAATGTTTCTCAACCATATTTCCCTGGAGATATTGGCCTTACAAGAGCGGTTGCTCAGGGATTGTGTGGAGTAGGTATAGTTAATCATTATTATGTGGCAAGAATGTTGGCAGGAGTTAATGGTAGTCAGGATAAGAAACTTGCCAATAAAGTTGAGGTGATAACGCCTAATCCAGCGCATGTAAATGTTAGTGCTGGAGGTTTGGCTAGGTATGCGAAGAATAAGAAAGAAGCTGTCGAATTACTAGAATTTCTTGCTTCTCCATCAGGAAGCATTGGACTGGCCGGACCTACATATGAACATCCTCTTAAAGGGTATAACTTAACCAATGAAGTTAGAAGATTTGGGAACTTTACTCCAGATAAAGTTACAATTAGTCAGTTAGGTCAATTTAATAAAAAAGCAATAAGATTAATGTCTCAGGCTGGTTGGGATTAGATTTTTGTTATTAAACCATACAGCTATTATTCTCTATTTATACTTACTCTTTAGATGATTGGTAGCTGATTGTATTCTATGATTTATTGTCAACTAAAGATAAAATACTCGATTTCTTAGATATTATGTTGCTTATAGTCTTTATAAGGCTTTTTCCTGGCTGCGAATTTTTGAATAGCTTTATTTCTTCTTGGAGAGGTGGCTGAGTGGTCGAAAGCGAACGACTCGAAATCGTTTGATGGGTAAAACCGTCCGTGGGTTCGAATCCCACCCTCTCCGTTCTTGGTTGGTTCAAGGATGTTCAATAATGTCCAAGAACCTCAGTAATTGGAAGTGATGTGGGTACTTTTGAATCATAGTATGTTCAATAATGTACTCCACTGTTCAGGACCTGTGTGGTGATAAGTGTGGTAGTCATATTTTGAGGTGTGGTAGTTGGGTTTTAGAGGACTGTGGTAGTTGTGTTTTTTAGGTATACCCAAAGACGACACTCCTCACACAAGTTTGTCGGTATGGGCACTGCTCGACGAGGGCGCTCTTTTCACATCTCCCTGTCAATAGCTAGATAGACTATATTGCCTAGTCTAGTTATTGGAATTCTTGATCTAGATAGACTATATTGTCTAGTCTAATGACTGGAATTATTGGTGAAGCAAGTCCAGAATTCTAGGGATTTCTTTGCTTTAGCGATAGAAAAGTTTCAGCGCAAGAACTATCCAGAAGCAATAGAAGCATTCAATAAATCACTTCTACTAAATAAAGACTGGCAGTCCTACCAAGGTCTTGGATGGGCGCTAGCGAATGCGAAGCAATATCCAAAAGCAATTGATGTTTTCAATCAAGCACTTGCACTAAAAGAAAACTGGCAGTCCTACCAAGGTCTTGGATGGGCGCTGTTCCACACGCTGCAAGGTCAATCAGCAATCGATGCATTTAACAAATCACTTACTCTTCATGAAAATTGGCAG
>QCJW01000027.1 GCA_003215775.1 Prochlorococcus sp. AG-409-G20 | reverse complement strand
ATTGTGAAATTGGACGAATCATGGCGACTCCTATCACAAATGAAAATGTACTTATTAACGCCAAAAAAGGATAAAAGTAACGATTAATTTGATTTTCTTGTGTCATAGTTTCTGAATCATGATTAATATTTAAGCCAGGAGTATTGCCAGGCCTTGGCTCAACAACTTCAGTGAGGTTTTCATTGCCTATTTCAACGGGTACATTGCTTGAGCGAGCCTCCGAGACATACTTAATAAATGCCTCTACAAGGGTAATTAACACTGCTACAAGCGCAACTAAAAAACCCCGAAGAATAACTAAAGCTTCTTTTAAAGCTTGAAAAAGAAGCTTTAACTCTTCCTTAGGCTGTTCTCTAGTATATTCTTGCATGACAATTTGGCGAACTTAAATTTGCAGTGACTTAAGGAATGAACTATTCAAAGATTAACCTAATTTCCAAAAGATGCAAATTGCAAGAGAAAAGAGAATCCATATGAAGATTTCCCAAGCCAAGGCTGGAACAAAATACATTTTCTCAATAGAAATTCAAGAAGGTATAAAGGCACTTATTGAAAAGTATGCCTTAAATACTTACAAACATTAGCCTCCTAAAGAATAAATTTATTCATACTATGAGTTGACAAATCAAAATTCCCTGCTGTGATGGCAAAAGAGTTGGCTAATAGAAATGAAATCTATCGACATTGCATTCGATGATTTTGTAGACAATTGCCTTTTGGATAATGACAAGTTATGCAAATACCAAAATCAAAACCTAGACAAGGTTGTAACTAGCCTAGTCTCAATAAAGGAAGAGGACTGGGAAGCATTTGAAGAACTTGCTGCATAAATTAAGCTTCTAGAATTATTATCATTAGATCAGCCAATATCTATATAAAAAATAGTTTAGAGCTTTAAAACAACTTTTTACTTAGAGAATATATCATTCCTAATTCATTTTACAAAAAAACGGCTTAAGTTGAAAACTTCAAAAACCACAAACAAAGCTATACCTACTATCGCAAGTCTTCCATGTATAACCTCAACACGGCTTAATCGAGTAAATCCCATAAAAGCTCTCTAAAAAGTAATAAAAATCCCCCAGAAAAATATCTGAAGGATTACACCCCTGTAAAAAGCCGACTGATCCCCATCACCCGGCTCAATCAAAATCATAGCCAGTGTCAAGCGAATGTCTGGCGACCGTAACACTATATATACAATCAAAAATGGTCGTCTTCAATCTAAAACACTACTGATAGTAGGGGTTGCGTTTAAGGCTAACTCCTCTTAAAAAAGGTACCCCATCACCTATGACCCAATGCATTTATGCAAGGGTCTTTTTATTGTCCATTGAAGATTAGATCTAAAAATCACTAACTTTCCGTCAACACTCTTATTGATTATCAGAGTTGATAACTCTTAGTAAAATTACGAAAGATCCCACAAAAACAAACAGCAGAAATATGCTTAAAGGATCGGCATTGAGCTCGCTAAACGGAACAGCAAAGAAAGTCATAGGTACTTACAACGCCATAAATACTACATAAAACATTCTAAAAACCTCAAAGCAAAGAATCACTGCAAACAATTGAAGCACTGACTTTGTACTGAGCTTATCTTTTCTAAAAAAACTACCTTGAACTAATACATCTTTTTGTACAAATCTATCAGAAGAAAGGTAATTCTTCCTTAAGGATTTCTTTTCACTATCTTTTGAAGATTCTATAATTGTTATATTTTTTTCCAACCTTCCCAATTCCAATTCTAATTTGGTTTCAAAATTTTCTTCTTGTACTTTATATTGGTCAAGATCTTGCTCAGTATTTAAACACCAAGGATCTTGTATTTTATCTACTAAAGGCTTTTTATGATCAACATTCCTGAAGAGTTCTCTGTCAAAAGCATTCAACAAATGTCGCCCATCATCAACTCTTAGTTGAGGTGACGCAGGAGATGGACCAGCCTCATATGAATCATCATTCTTTAACTTGTCTTTTCCCATGCATTCACCTTATGATCTTTTCTTTATAGAGAAAGCAGTATTAACTCCTAATTTAGGCAAATTTCAAGAGAAATCATGAGAGTCTTATCTCTGAGATCGTGCTTTTAATCAAAATCAAAAAAATTCCATAAGTAAAATTTCGAGGAATTAGCTAATTTCATATCCATCATGACTGTATCTTGATTCGGTTTACTCGAGTCATTTGGACGGTTGCCGCTACTTGTTTTCAAACTGATTTAGAGGGAAGGTTAGGTAGTTATACAACCTTGGGCTAATGATTGGTCTAATCCTATTTTTAATTATCGTATTAGCCATAGGTACTGGGGTTCTATGGTTTTATTCCGGTCAAAGGTCTGAAGAGATCAAAGATCTTTTAAAGGAAATTTTCAATGGCTTAACAAAGCTATTTCAAAATCTGAAGAGTCTTCTCACAATCATTGTTGAACTTATTCAAAATGAGACGACAGTAGACCAAGAAGATTCAACTACACAATCAGATCCTAAAGTTGAGCAAAGTCAAGCTAAAGAGACTGAAAGCGATAAAGGTAAAGATGAAACAATCTCATTAAAGGAAGATATCAAACCAGAAACAATATCATTTGCAGGAGAGGCCAATGCTAACTCTGAAAATTCAAACACAGCTAATCAAGACATAGAAGTTAGTGCTTGTGAAGTTATTCCAAATGAAACTAAAACCCAAGAAATAGAAAACTAGTTAGATTGATTGCTAGCTTATAAATTAATGCAATCAGTAGTCATTTAGACAATAAAATTCTATATGGCTCCTCAATAAAAATCATCTCAACAAAAGATTGCTAGAAAAATCTAGCTATCTTTTGCTGAGATGACTGAGGTCATATCAACCTAAAAATTAAGCTAATAATCTCAGGTAATCAGCGCTGAAAACGCTTGGTTGGATCGTTCTTATCACGAGCGTACCAATGGAATTGAGATACCTGAATGATTGCAATGATTCCAAAGATCGATGGAATCAACTGGAATCCACCTGATGGCTTGACGAGACCTAGATCCGATGGATGAGGTAGTTGTGCTGCGAAATCAAGAATGTGAGTGAAATCAATCATTTCTATAGAGAAGCCCAGGTATTTATAACCTAGTAACCATTCAGTTAACTCATTTCTGTCGCATCTTGAAAAGTGACCACTCCAAAAACATGAATTCTACGTAGGCCTCATCATTGCCCTGACGGTACCAAAATGCTTTGCTGGCCTTGCATAAGAACGATTTCCCCTTGAGATAAGAAACTTGACTAGCCCTAAATGAATTTTTCGATTCCTTCAAAAAGAAAAGGCTGTTTAAAGGTAATCAAGCCTCTAGAGAAGACAGAGCTAGTTCTTTTAATGAGAGGTAATTCAATTTATTTGCCAGATAAATCTGAAAGAGATCTAGACAGCTCTTTAGAATTGGCTAGACGGCCTCCCTACTAGCTATCAGAAAGTATTAGCAAAACAAGCCTATGAAGCTGAACTTGAACCTTCATAGGCTTGTTTCGTATTTAGAAGGGCAATCAATCAGAACTGATAACGTATGCCAGTCATCACACTCAATGAATTCGCAGTTTCAAAGTCCGTACCTTCAATATCAAGATCATTGGTAATTAAATATGTAACTTCGCCAAACACATCGGTTTCAGCTGACATTGAATAAGAAAGTCCTGCTTTAATTTGATAACTGAAAGCACTACCGTCAGCATTACCTATCTGAGTTCCTGCAACAGTAATATTATCTACATCAACAGAAGTGCTTCCAATACCAACCCCCACATAAGGAATTGCTTTAGTTTTTTCCTGAGGGAAATCTCTATATGCAGTCAGCATTATGCTCCTGGTATATATATCACCACTTATAGAGCCAGTTGATCCAGCATTATCAACAGTAATTTCATTTGTTTCACCACTTCCTTGAGCATAAGTTAATTCAACACGATTCTTTCCGAATTTTCTACCTAGTCCAACTTGGTAAGCAAATCCAGAATCAAAAGACAAATCTCCAGTGTATTTAGTTCCTCCTATAGTTTCATTCCAATCAGCATCTTGAATAGAAGCCAAACCAATGCCGAAAGTTCCATAGAGATCTGCCCCTAAAGAACTTCCCTTGCCAGCGCTAGAGTTAGGAGAAAACTTTTTATTGTTAGTAGAAGCAAATCTACTTGATTCAGAAGTAGATCCAGCCAATTCATATCGATCGCCAGAGTTATTTCTGTCTAAATCATTGCTCTTTGTAGATGAGCTACAACCTGAAATACCAAAACTCGATCCAACAATACAAGCTAACCCAAGAGAAAGAGGAAGACTCAGTGAATTATTCAAAGTGAATGATGTGTAGTTGTATATTCACTTTGATTGAAGTTCCCATTCTTTGCAACATTTTTGAGTAAGCCAAATTAAAGTTGTTACACCAACGAGATTATTGATCAATTATTCAAGACATATTCAGAACAACACAAGCAATTGGACTAAAGAGTTTTGCAAACGAAGTAATTTCTTAGTTAAATCCCTCGAAATGATTAGCATCAGGTTTGATTGGGAACCTTTTGATGAACTAGGACATACAGAGCAAAAAGGTCCTATTTCCCCTCCATCCTCGACGGAGTAAAGGGAAATCTTCAGTTAAATAGTTGCATCTGAAGAAAGACTTCCAAAGCAGGAGCAATTGAACCTAATCTCATAAATCTTTCTGAAGCTTAGGCTCATCAAAATTCCACATCATCGAGGTTGATTCAAAAAGTAGTGTTGTATCAGCTTTGCTATACATAAAGTTCTTCTCTTTCTATTGAGAATAAAATCAAAGTGAAGAGCATTCTGAATCCACCATGACTATATATAAAATCAGCAAGCTTCTACTCCAACCATTATTTGGTCTATTGCTTTGCCTGGTTATAACCTCTCCAGCATTTGCAGTTCTTCAACAGGGAGATGAAGTCCCAAATTACGTCAGAGCTGATATCACTGGGATAGATCTCCATGGAGAAGATCTATCCAAATCATCAATCGCTGGAGCAGTTGCGCGAGATGCTGACCTTAGCAATGTCGATCTTCATGGAACTGTTTTAACGCTTTCAGATTTAAAAGGTGCAAATCTAAACGGTATCGACCTAACAGATACACTCGCCGATAGGGTCAATTTTCAAAAAACAGACCTAAGAAATGCTGTCCTAACAAATATGATTGCCTCAGGGAGTAGTTTTGCAGGAGCCCAAATTGAGGGAGCTGACTTTACTTTTGCAGTATTAGATAGTGATGATCAAAAAAACCTTTGCAAAGAAGCAACTGGAGTCAATCCGAAAACCGGTATATCCACAAGAGATAGTCTTGAATGTTCTGATCAAGCTGCTGGTGGTTACAAACCAGCCCTACCAGGATCGTAAACACTAATTAAAATAAATTATATCTAATCGAGCCAATAAAATCCTCGGCAAATGCCATTAAATAAATAACTTCAAATAATCAAGACTCAAAAGAACACAGTAAAAACTTTTGTAATTAAAAAACTGACCTTATGAGAGCCAGATCCCTCCATTCCTTAAAGCTTCAAAATATCTCTCATCACCTAATGTCTTCTGATTATCACCTAATCTAGAGTCCTCATAACCCGAAACTCTAGAAGAAACATCCTTTGCTCTTTTCATCAAAAACTTTTGAAGAAATAGAAAAGAGCCAGACCAGTAAAGATGTTTCATCACAGAAATGCCTTTATATCCAGTTATTAGCTAAACAACATACCTAGACGACGAGACATAATTATTTTTTCCAATTTCATCAAATTGCAAAAGGACCTTTCTCAAGCGCAGA
>QCJW01000026.1 GCA_003215775.1 Prochlorococcus sp. AG-409-G20 | reverse complement strand
CCATTGCTTGAGCTTTCAAGAACGCTTGGGAGCTCTTCCATGGGAACTACTTCAACGGGCACATCTAGATTGGGTACAAGTTCTTCGGCAATAAGCATTGAGGCACCTATATCTTCTCTTGGGGTGCTGACTAATACTCTGGCCCCACACCTCAAACGCCAGTCTATTTCTCGTGTTAAAAGTTCTCTGGTTTGTTGAAGAGTGCATCCTGCATTGAGTAATCCGTCAACACACTTCCTGACTTCTTGATCGAGATCAGTAACTCCTCGATTTCTGGTATGAGAAGCAGCGCGAATTTCGCGTTGTTTCTGTTGATCTCTTACATAGATTCCTGATCCAGCCATAGCTTCTACTACGCCATCAGTCTCTAGCTGCCTATAAACCTTGCTGATAGTGTTTCTATGCAAGCCCGTTTGCATTGCAAGTTGCCTAGTGCTTGGGAGCCGGTGGCCTGGAGGGTAGTGACGAGCTGCAATAGCAAAGCAAATTTGGTTATAAAGCTGACTAGATGCAGGGATGTCACTTTCTTGTTGGATATGGAAGCGCACGTCTTGGGCCACGTCACAATGCGTCCACCTTAAGGACTAGATTGCCTGGTGACAATCCATTGCGTGGCATAAGAATCTGTGACAGTCTTAAGATCTACTGGGGTGCAATGGTTTTGGCCGATTAATTTTTTTTGAGACAAATGATAAATCAACGGCTTTTGGACTGCTCTAAGTGGTTTGATTGTCCAATAATCGTTGATTTCTTTGCAAACTCATCGACCTAATAAAAGGCTGAACTTAGTTTTTGTTGGTCGGTTTTTGTTTTATAGGGGTTTTTGAAACGGATGCTCTGGGAGGAGTAGTAATTGTCCTGATTGTCTTTTTAGGAGAAGAATCATCAGTTTCTTTTTTGACTAGGGGACTTTTTCTTGGGGTTAGGAACATAATCATATTTCTGCCTTCACGTTTTGGTGCTTGTTGAACTTCCGCTTGTTCTTCGAGATCAGTAGCCATTCGCCGCAGAAGTGTTTCTGCGAGGGCAGTGTGTTGAATTTCTCTTCCACGGAAAATGACAGTGCATTTGACCTTGTCTCCTGCCTTTAAAAATCTAGTTGCATGGCCAATACGGACTGCGTAATCATGCTGGTCAATTTTATATCTCATTTTGACTTCTTTCACTTCGGTTTGATGGGATTTTTTCTTTGCTTCTTTGGCTTTTTTTTCTTGTTCGAATTTAAATTTTCCATAATCCATGATCCTGCAGACAGGAGGATCAGCTTTTTCACTCACAAGAACTAGATCTAGTTCTCGATCTTTGGATACATCAAGAGCTTCTTCTCTGCTGATAACACCAAGTTGTGTTCCATCTGCGTCGACTACTCGCAATTTGGGGTAGTTGATGCGTTCATTGATGTTTGGGAGCTCTCTGACTGGAGCACGACGGTCAAAACGGGGACGAGGGGGCATTCAGTGGGTTTAGAGGACAGTGCAGAATGAATTCAATAAATTTAGTTTAGTCCTGCTTCATTAGACTAGACCGGCTTGGATCATTGACATAGCTTCTCTCAGTGCTTCCTCATCTTTTAGCCAATAAGGATTATGCTGCCTCTTAAACCAAGTTCTTTGGCGCTTGGCAAATTGTTTTGTTCTTCTTGTAGTAATTTCTATAGCTTCATTGATATTTAATTTTCCATTAATAGTCTCAAAAGCCTCCTTGTATCCGATTGTCTGAAGCATTGGTAAATCTGGACCAAATCGTTTGATTAATTGTTGAGTTTCTTCTATGAGACCTTTTTTATATATTGAGATTGTTCTTTCAAGAATTCTTTTATAGAGGTCTTTTCTATCAAGTCCTAGTTCAATTATTTGCCATGAAGGAGGATGTGAATTTCTTTGAATGCTCATAGGTTGACCTGTTGCATATAGGACTTCTAATGCTCTTTGAGTTCTGACAAAATCAGATTTATTGATTTTTTTTGCTGAATTAGGATCTCCTGCTTCTAGAAGCTGATAGCAAATTTCTTGCCCAAGAGAATTCAATTGTTGACGTAGAAGAGTTTGAGGTGGAACTGCAGGTGGAATTAGTCCCTGAGTGATAGCTTTGATATATAGCCCACTCCCACCAACTAGTAGCGCAATACCTTTTGCAGCTAATGATTGCTCAAGAATTGACATCGCCGCTTTTTGAAATTCATACAAGGTAATTGGATGATTCGCTTCTCTGATATCAAGAAGCAAGTGAGGAACTCTTTTTTGTTGTTCTTTAGTTGGTTTAGCAGTGCCTATATCCATGCCTTTATATAATTGCCTCGAATCGCAATTGTGGATATCTATTCTCAACTTTTCTGCTATTTCTAAAGCAAGAGCGGTCTTCCCACTTGCTGTCGGACCAAGTAGAACAATAAGTAATGGTTGATTTGTAGACATTCAATTATTTAGAAGTGCCATGTCATCATTGGCACCAAAATTAGTTTGAAGATGACGACAAAAAAGTTTTTTAAGCCTTTTTGGGAAGCCGGTGTTAAGTTAGGCCAGTCAGGTTGAGGTTTCTGGTAAATGAGACCTGCACTAATACTCTTCCTGACTATTGATTTCCCGCATGAGTGAAGACTCCAAGGCCCAGAAGGTTCAAGCAGCCTATGGGGCTGAACAAATACAAGTACTTGAAGGTCTTGAACCCGTAAGAAAAAGACCAGGCATGTATATCGGCTCTACTGGGCCTAGAGGTTTGCATCATTTGGTTTATGAAGTTGTAGATAATGCAGTTGATGAGGCATTGGCTGGCCATTGTGATGAAATTGTCGTAGTTCTCGCAGAAGACGGCTCTGCTTTTGTTTCTGATAATGGTCGAGGTATTCCAACAGATGTTCACCCCCGCACTGGTAAGAGCGCTTTAGAAACTGTTCTGACTGTGTTACATGCAGGTGGAAAATTTGGTAGTGGTGGTTATAAAGTTTCAGGCGGTTTGCATGGTGTAGGAGTTTCTGTTGTTAATGCTTTAAGTGAATGGGTAGAAGTTACTGTTCATAGACAAGGAAAGGTTCATAAGCAGCGTTTTGAAAGAGGGTTAGCTATAGGAAGTCTTCATTCAGAATCGCAAGGTTCCAATGAGAAGGACAAAACAGGAACAAGTGTTTGCTTTAAGCCTGACAGTCAGATTTTTACGGGAGGTATAGTTTTTGATTACACGACTCTATCTTCTAGATTACGTGAGTTAGCTTATTTAAATGGCGGAGTCAAAATAGTTTTTAGAGATGAAAGAACTATTGCTCTCGATAGAGAGGGCAAGCCTCATGAAGAAGTTTATTTCTATGAAGGTGGCATTAAAGAATATGTCGCTTATATGAATACAGAGAAAGATGCATTGCATCCCGAGATTATTTATGTTAATTCAGAAAAAGATGGTGTTCAAGTTGAAGCAGCTTTGCAGTGGTGTGTTGATGCTTATTCAGATAGTATTTTAGGCTTTGCAAATAATATAAGAACTGTTGATGGGGGAACTCATATAGAAGGATTAAAGACAGTATTAACTAGAACACTCAACAGTTTTGCGAGGAAAAGAGGTAAAAGAAAAGATGGAGATTCTAACTTGGCTGGAGAAAATATTCGTGAAGGATTAACAGTAGTTCTTTCTGTAAAAGTACCAGACCCTGAATTTGAAGGCCAGACAAAAACTAAACTAGGTAATACCGAAGTGAGAGGAATTGTTGATAGTGTAGTTGGTGAAGCTCTTAGTCAATATCTTGAATTTAACCCTGGTGTTATTGATTTAATTTTAGAAAAAGCAATTCAAGCTTTTAATGCAGCTGAAGCTGCTCGAAGAGCGCGAGAATTAGTCAGAAGGAAGAGTGTCTTAGAGAGTTCAACTCTCCCCGGTAAGTTGGCTGACTGCAGTTCAAGAGATCCTTCGCAATCTGAAATCTATATTGTTGAGGGTGACTCTGCTGGTGGTTCAGCTAAGCAAGGAAGAGATCGCCGTTTTCAGGCCATACTTCCTTTACGAGGAAAGATATTAAATATTGAAAAAACCGATGATGCGAAAATATATAAAAATACAGAGATTCAGGCATTGATTACTGCCCTTGGATTAGGAATAAAGGGAGAAGATTTTAAGTCAGGAAATCTGAGATATCATAGAGTGGTTATTATGACTGATGCAGATGTAGATGGAGCACATATTCGGACTTTGCTGCTGACATTCTTCTATCGTTATCAAAAAGAACTTGTTGAAGGTGGATATATTTATATTGCTTGTCCACCTTTGTATAAAGTAGAACGAGGTAAGAATCATACTTATTGTTACAATGAAGAAGATTTAAAGAAAACCTTGAATTCTTTTGGACAGAAAGCTAATTATACAATTCAAAGATTTAAAGGTTTAGGTGAGATGATGCCTAAGCAATTATGGGAAACAACAATGGATCCAGCAACACGAATGATGAAAAGGGTTGAGATCGAAGATGCACTGGAGGCAGATCGCATATTTACAATATTGATGGGAGATAAAGTTGCACCTCGCCGAGAGTTTATAGAGACTCATAGCGTTGAACTGAATATGGCCGAGCTTGACATATAAATGCCAAAAGTTAATTATTTTTTTCGATGGAGTTGGTTATTGTTTGCGGCTCTTTTATTGCCGGTTGACCTTCCGGCAGGTGGAAACTTAGCAAATTCTTATCAGAATATTCGCCGGAAGAGCACATCTAATGAGTTTTTTGCTGGCCATAATTGCATTTTGAAAGTAAGTCCGCTAGAAATTGCTCCGACTTTAAGTGAGGTTGAATTAGGTACGTCTTTGAAGGTTTTAAGGTCATGGACAAGTGCTGATGGAAAGCGTTGGGTGCAAGTTCAGTTATTAGCGGCTTCTAATTCAATCTTTTCTTCTGGGGTGAGTAAGGGTTGGATAAATGTTTGAATTGATTTCTTCTAATCCTAGAGCATATCAATCAGTTGCATTTGGTGCGATTCTAGGAGCATATTCTAGACTAAAAGTATCTAATCATTTACTGCATAATTTAAATCAAAAGTATTTTGCAATTTCTATAGTTAATATTTTATCTTGCTTTCTTCTTGGATTATTTTCTTCGTTAAAAAGCCAATGCTATGAAAATTGTCTCAAAGATTTCGATTACTTATTCTTCTGTGTCGGTTTCGTAGGAACTTTTGGCACTTTTTCGACTTTTATACTGGAAGTATTTGAAAGCCTGATTGAGGGGAAATGGAGGCTTGCAGTTACTCTTGCTTTAGTCTCTATTCTAGGAGGCTTGTTGTTCATGTATTCTGGTATTTTACTGGGAAGATTTTAGTATTTACAGCTTGAGGTCGGAAATTAAGTTATTAGTGGTATTGGCTATTGGAGCAATTGCCGGATCTCTTTTAAGATGGCAGATTGATAATAATTTGCTTGTGAATGCCCTTGGTTGCCTTGTCCTGGGAATGATATTTTCATTAAGATATAGAAAGGATTCTTATTTATTGATTGGTATAGGCTTCTGTGGCGGTCTTACGACATTTAGTGGCGTCATATCTGATTCTTTAGGATTAATAAGTAATCAAGAAATAATAAATGCTATTAAACTAATAACTATATCTTTAATTACAGGACTGATTTCTATGGCTTTAGGTTTTGTTATTGGTTTATTTATTAGGAGTCCAAAGCGTTTTCAATTGCTGCTTTTAGATCTTTATCATCAGGTTCGACAGCGCTTTTGAATCGTTTTAACACTTGACTATCTTTACTAATTAGAAATTTTTCAAAATTCCATTCAACATCTCCTGATGGCTGTGTTGCATTTAAGGTTTTATATGGCTCAGTGGTAGTTCCTTTTGCATGAATTTTATCAAAAATACTAAATTGAACTCCATAGTTTGAAGAGCAAAAGTTTTGTATCTCCTCGAGGTTTCCTGGTTCTTGCCCTCCAAAGTCATTACATGGAAAAGCTAGAACCTCGAATCCTTTAGCTCCATAAGTATCTTGCAATTTTTGTAGGGCTGAATATTGTTTTGTGAATCCACATTTGCTTGCTACATTCACGATGAGAAGAACTTTCCCTTGATAGTCGCCAAGACACTTATCCTCCCCCTTGGCATCTTTTACGACAACTTTGCTTACGTTTACGGTCATTGACTGATTGATTGCTTTGCAATACACACCTTAGCCATAAACTACAAGGGCCCTAGCCGCATATCGATGGATGAGCCAACGAAGGTTTCCTCTGCGGCTACTTCTCAAGTCAATGGCCCACATTTTGCAGATGTGGTTGCCCAACAGTTAGAGGCCATGTTGGCTTCTGGGAACTATGATGGAGTGAAGACTTTGCTTCAACCGGTTCAACCGGTTGATATCGCTGAGGCTATAGGTAGTCTTCCTCTAATTCTGCAAGCATTAGCTTTTAGATTACTTAGTAAAAATGAGGCGATTGAAGTATATGAGTATTTAGATCCAGTAATTCAGCAAAGTCTTTTGGATCGACTTCGCTCAGGAGAGGTGCTGGAGTTAGTTGAAGAGATGTCTCCTGATGACAGAGTTAGACTCTTTGATGAACTGCCAGCGAAGGTTGTTCGGAGGTTGCTGGCCCAACTAAGTCCTTCTGAAAGAAGAGTTACAGCTCAATTACTTGGTTATGAGTCAGAGACTGCAGGACGGTTAATGACTACTGAATTTATAGATTTAAAAGAATTTCACAGTGCTGCTCAAGCTCTCACAATTGTAAGAAGACAAGCCCCCGAAACGGAAACTATTTATAGCTTGTATGTAACTGATCGAGAAAGACATCTGACTGGAATTCTTTCTCTTAGGGATTTGGTCACTGCAGATCCTGATGCATTGATTGGAGATGTAATGACAAGAGATGTTGTAAATATAACTACTGACACTGATCAAGAAGAGGTTGCAAGAGCAATTCAAAGATATGATTTTCTTGCTTTGCCTGTTGTTGATAGAGAGCAGAGACTTGTTGGGATCGTTACTGTTGATGATGTTATAGATGTAATTGAGCAGGAGGCAACTAGAGATTTATATGCAGCAGGAGCTGTTCAGGCTGGAGATGAAGATGACTATTTTCAAAGTAATTTGTTTGTAGTTGCACGACGTAGGGTTGTTTGGCTTGCCTTGCTTGTTTTGGCGAATGGACTAACAACTCAAGTGATTGCGATGAATGATCTAGTACTGAAACAAGTCGTTTTGTTGGCAGCTTTCATTCCTTTGCTTATTGGTACCGGAGGTAATGTTGGGGCGCAAAGTTCGACTGTTGTAATTCGAGGGTTAAGTACTCAAAGAATTCAAAACTTAGGACTGATGAAAGCTGTTTTTAGAGAATCTGTAGCAGGAGCTTTGTTGGGATTATTGATGTTGGTTGTAGTGGTTCCATTTGCTTGGTGGAGAGGAGAGAGCCCTTTGGTTGGAGCTGCCGTAGGAATAAGTCTTATGGCGATAACCACTTTGGCTGCTACTGCGGGAGCGGCATTGCCTTTGCTTTTTGATCGTATGGGACTCGATCCAGCTTTAATGTCTGCTCCCTTCATTACGACGGCTACTGATGTCGCTGGTGTGCTGATTTATCTGCGCACTGCGTCTTGGCTGCTAGTGCACATGAACCAACCTCTCTGAGTAATTTTACTCAAAATTTTGCATAAATGAAATCAGGACATATGCTTAACACTTCGTTGTAGTATGCTTTACAAAACTTAAGAAGAGTATCCATGGTTGCCTCGGCTAC
>QCJW01000025.1 GCA_003215775.1 Prochlorococcus sp. AG-409-G20 | reverse complement strand
GTTCTGCTTAATAAATACCATAATAGAATAATTAATATTCATCCTTCTATCCTTCCTTCTTTTAAAGGCACGAATTCATTACAAAGAGCCTTAGATGCAGGGGTAAAGATAACTGGATGCTCAACTCATTATTTAGTAGAAGATATTGACTCAGGTCCAATAATTGGTCAATGTGCTGTACCTATCTATGAAGATGATACATTAGAGATACTTCAAAGAAGGGTAAATGCAAGAGAACATGAATTATTGATTAAAAGTATCAGAATAGCAGGTGTAGAATGGAGACAATCAGGGATAGAAGCTATTTAGTGGTAAGCCGAGGCATGGATCAAGTCCAGACATGATATTTAGAGATTGTATAGCTTGACCAGCTTGACCCTTAATTAAGTTATCTATAACTGACATTAAGATTATTCTTCCATTCCTTTTATCTACTTGACATGATATTAAAGCTTTATTTGTGTTTCTAACCCATTTTGTGGATGGATATAAACCAACTGGAAGTATTCCAATAGTTTTTTGGTTTCTATAAAATGATTCTAATACTGTTTTACAATCTTCCCCAGTCAAACCTGGATCACGTAAACGGGCATATAAAGTTACCAAAATGCCTCTTACCATTGGTACCAAGTGGGGTGTGAATTGTAACTGAATATTATGTCCTGCTATTTTTGATGAAATCATTTCTATTTCGGATGTGTGTCTATGTCCTATCACTGAATAGGGTTGAATAGTTTCCGAGGCTTCCGCCAAAAGTAAATGTACCTTTTCGGTCCTTCCTCCTCCTGATGTTCCTGATTTTGCATCAATAATTATTCCATCATTTTCAACTAGTCCTTGATTTAAGAAAGGAAGTAATGGCAGAAGTGAAGCTGTTGGGAAACAGCCAGGAGAACCAACTAGATTAGCCTTGGAAATCTCTTTCTGATACCACTCTGGTAGTCCATAAACTGCTTGCTCACAAAGTTGAGAATCATCTCTTAAATACTTTTCTGATTCTGATTTATATATATCTTTCCAAGTCTGTAATGAGTGGAAACGGTAGTCCGCAGATAAATCAATTACACGAATGCCTTTATCAAGTAAGTCTGGAGCTAATTGACTAGCCAAGCCATTTGGGAGACTTAATATTGCAAAATCAGATTTTTCTGATATTGCTTCTGCTGAAACTTTCTCGATTTTTATATCTTGATTTAAACTCATATAGGGTGTTAACTCATTCCAGTATTTTCCGGAACTTCGATCACCGCCTAAAAAGGTGATTTTCATTTTCGGATGGTCCATGAGCAGTCTTAAAGACTGAAGGCCTCCGTATCCAGTTGCTCCAACAATTGCCACCCTATACCCTTTTGAATCAGCCATGGGTGATGAAAGATCTTTTGTTGAGTCTTGGTTGTCCATGATTTATCGCGTCTGGCCTGTAAGTTGTAGATAATGAATTAGATAGTTTGCATTCTTAGTACCCTGAGAAATTCTTCAACCACAAATAACAGCCTCGAAATCATTTTTGATGAGATTCCTGACGCTCTTGCTGCCATAAGGAATGGCGAATGTGTTGTAGTAGTTGACGATGAAAGACGAGAGAACGAAGGAGATCTTATATGTGCTGCTCAATTTGCAACTCCTGAGCAAATAAATTTTATGGCAACAGAAGCCAGAGGTTTGATTTGCTTAGCAATGCAAGGAAACAGGCTTGACAAGTTAGATCTTCCACTGATGGTAGATAGAAATACAGATTCAAACCAAACTGCCTTTACTGTCAGTATTGATGCGGGTCCAGAGCATGGTGTCTCAACTGGGATATCTGCTGAAGACAGAGCAAAAACTATCCAGGTAGCACTCAACAGCAACAGTAGTCCTTCTGACCTCAGAAGACCTGGTCACGTATTTCCTCTCAGGGCAAGGAAAGGAGGTGTTTTAAAAAGGGCAGGTCACACTGAGGCTGCCGTTGATTTATCTCAGCTTGCTGGCCTAGCACCGGCGGGAGTTATTTGCGAAATACAAAATGCAGACGGATCAATGGCAAGATTGCCAGAACTTCACAAATACTCAAAAGAATGGGGCCTGAAACTGATAAGTATTGCTGATCTAATCAGATACAGACTTGTAAATGAAAGGTTTGTCTATAGGCAAGCTTCAGCTGTACTACCAAGCGTTTTTGGAGGATTTAAAGCTATTGGCTACAAAAATGAAATGGATGGTTCAGAACATATCGCTATCCTCAAAGGCGATCCTGGTTCGTTAAAAGAGCCTGTTTTAGTAAGAATGCATTCAGAATGTCTTACTGGAGATGCATTTGGATCATTACGTTGTGATTGTCGACCTCAACTAGAAGCTGCATTAGCACGGATAGAACAAGAAGGTGAAGGAGTTGTTGTTTACTTAAGACAGGAAGGAAGAGGTATCGGCTTAATTAATAAACTTAGGGCATATAGCCTTCAGGATGGTGGTCTTGATACCGTCGAAGCAAATGAGAAACTTGGCTTTCCAGCAGATTTGAGAAATTATGGAGTAGGAGCACAAATACTTACAGATTTAGGCATACATAAATTACGTCTACTAACAAATAATCCTAGAAAAATTGCAGGACTGGGGGGTTATGGATTACAAGTTGAGAAAAGAGTACCATTAGTTATATGCCCTGGAGTAGAAAATGCAGCTTACTTAGCAGTAAAAAGAGATAAGTTAGGACATTTAATAGACACCAATGAAGGAACCTTAAATAAAGAGAAAGGACCATTTATTATTTTAGTATGGAGCGGCCATACAGACAAATTTTCTATTAACACTATCAAACATAAAATAGAGAAGCATGCTCTTGAAAATAACATACAGGTCGCTTCAGAAAACACACCTAGACTTATAGCTATATGGCAAAAACCTAATTTTATTTGGAAACTTAATATAAAGAAAAATAGCCAAGAAAATCATATAAGTAATATAAAAAAATCTATAGAGACATTGATCATAGAAATTTCTAAATGGGAGGAAACAAGATTAATAGGACTTATGAGAACTGTGACATATCAACAAGCTCTTCATCCTTCTCAAGGGTTAAATCAAGAAAACTATTCACTAAGTAAAATTAAAAATGACCAATCTCTACCACTTCATCAATGGGAAAATTCTAATCTTCCTGTAATGATAAAATGGGAATAATTATCGTAGACAATGGAATACTATTTAATTGTAACCTTATTAATCTTAGAACCATTACGCAAGCTCAAAACTACGTCCATATTCTTTGTATGACCAAAAACAGTATGTACACCATCTAAATGAGGCTGGGATTCATGAACTATAAAAAATTGGCTACCTCCAGTATTCTTTCCAGCATGAGCCATTGAAAGGGAACCTGCAACATGCTTGTTTTTATTAATCTCACAATCTATTTTGTAACCTGGCCCACCAGTTCCAGGCATACCTTGACTACCCTCGCGTGAATTTGGACATCCACCTTGTGCCATGAATCCATCTATCACCCTATGAAAAGATAGTCCATCATAAAAACCTTCATTTACTAGCTTTATGAAGTTTGCAACTGTATTGGGTGCATCGTTTTCGAAAAGATCCAACTCAATCATGCCAGAGTCAGTTTCCATCAAAGCTTTTGTCAACTTTCTAATTAGTAAAAAATTATTATAACACAGCGAAATCTAGATTTTATAAATAAGTAAATATAATTCTAATCTACGAAAATAAATCTTAGATAATTAAATTTTGAAATGGATATACTAATTATCATGAAAACGGAATACAGTCCTAAGATTATTATTATTTTCAAGCAAAAGTTTGCTTGCTGATTCAAGATCAACACCTAAGGTATACATAACAATAGATTTCTTAACTGATCCTTCTGACGAAGTTATCAAGTCAAGAGATTCTTGACGACTAATATCAAGGATTTGTTGCAAAATACGAATTGATCGATCAAGAAGTTTTGAATTTGTTGATGAAAGGTCAACCATATAGTTTTGATAAACTTTACCCATTTTTATCATTACAGAGGAAGAAATAATATTTAGCACCATTTTGGTAGCAGTTCCGGCCTTTAACCTTGTTGAGCCAGTAATCAACTCTGGTCCTGTAATTATCCTTATGTCTATATCGCACGGTAAAGGCGCTTCAGACTTAGTTACGCATGCTATAGCTATAGATAATGCTCCTATTTCCTTTGCATACTTTAATCCTGATTGCACATAAGGAGTTGTACCTCCTGATGTAATTCCAACCAAACAATCGGTCGAAGAAAAACCTCTATCTATTAAATCATTTTTTGAATTATAGATATTATCTTCCAACTCCTCAGAGCTTTTATAAAGAGAAGAATATCCACCTGCAATAACTCCTTGAACTAATTCTGGTGGTGTACAAAAAGTTGGCGGACACTCTGAAGCATCTAATACTCCTAATCTTCCAGAAGTTCCTGCACCTAAATAGTAGAGTTTACCACCACTAATCAACCTTTTATAAATTGATTCTACTGCATTAGTAATTTGAGGTTCTGCCAATGATACGGCTTTCTGTGGCTTGAGATCTTCAGTAATGAAAAGATTAACCAATTGGTTTGTAGATAATTCATCTAGATTAGTGCTTCTTAAATTGACTTTTTCTGTTGTCAAATGTCCCCTATCAACTATTTCAACTTTCATTTAAAATAATCAAACTTATTTACTATAACAAATTCTCGAGTCTTTTCTTGATATTATCTAAAGTTTCTTTATTTAATTCAGATTCTGATTGTTCATCATTTACTTTATTCTTGTTATCTTCATCTATCCAGTTGGTTACATCTAAATTATCAAGTGGAGGTGATATTAATACTCTATCATGATCGGTTTTAGGTATAAAACCTTTTTCGACAATTTTTGCCTCATAACCTGACTCGGAACAGAATTTTTCAACTTCATCTCTTTCAATAAGTTCTACAGTAGGTTTAGGGAAATCTTGTGCCTCTAAAAGGCCTGCATATCTTTCCGCATCGTCCTTTTCTTCAAACATCAACACAACAGTCTTCTCTAAGATTTCAATAGTATGAATCCCTTCCTGTGAAGTTCCTATTTCATAAAGCAAAACATTAACCAGCATTGTTTAGAAAAAAATAGAGATAGTATAAAAATGGAAAGTTTCTTTGATTCATATAATATCAGGATCTCCAGAAAGTTCATGAAGCCTCTCATACAAAGCTCGCTCAGAATCTCTTAAATCCGAAGGAATAACCACAACAATTTCCACTAATTGATCTCCAGTTGCACCCTCAAACTCCATTCCTCTTCCTCTTAGTCGTAATAATCTGCCGCTAGATGAATTTGGAGGAACTTGAAGAGTTACATTTCCTTCTAGTGTAGGTACTTCAACAGCACAGCCGAGCACTGCATCAGGAGGGAAAAGTTCAAGTCGATAAAGAACTCTCAATCCATCGATTCGTAATCCTTCATCTGTCATTACACGTAATTGAACATAGTGGTCTCTACCTCCATTGGCGACACCAGGCAAACGTAACCTCCAGCCATCCCCTGCAAAAGGGGGAGTTCTTATTTCAACTAATGTTCCGTCTTCTAATTCAAGTTGTACAGCGCAACCATTTAGTGCTTGTGTTGGGGTTAGTTGAACTAAAGACTCTAAGTCCTCAAAAGCTTGAACTGGAGGTGGTGGAGCTTCAGTAGTAGTAGGAGTAGGCCAATCAAAATCATTTGTATTATTGAACTTTTCTGATGGAGAAGATTCAATATTTGAATTAATACCGAGAACCACATCAATATATTCCTCAAATGAGGGGAATCCGTCAGAGAAAGGATCTCTTTTAAGCCTTTCCAGTTCACACTTACGTTCCCATGAAGCTCTTTTAACAGGATCACTTAAGACTGCATAAGCTTCATTTACTAATTTGAAACGTTCTTCAGCTTTGAGATTATTTCCATTCAGATCGGGATGCCATTTTCTAGCTTCTCTCCTAAATGCAGCCTTTAATTCAGACTGATTACTACCTGGTTTAATACCAAGTAATGACCAATAATCAGGGTTAGCGATAGATGTCATTCTCCCATGGATCGTAATCTTGACGTCGATTACTTCTTGTTCTATTTATTGGTTGATTAGAGTTGTCCCAAGGATCATCATCCCAATATTCATCTGAGAATAGTTCATCTTTTAAGGATCCAAAAGTGTTTTTGATACCTTGAAGAGGATTCGAATCAGATCTTCTTTCTGAAGAAAGTCTTCTATTTAAACCAAAAAGAGCTTCTTGTAAAGCTGCAACTGACAACTCCAACTCTTGAAAATCTTCACTTTCCAACAAATCTTGTACTTCTCTCATTGATATTTCAACTGCTCTTTGTTGTCTCTCAGCTCCATAAGGACCTAGCTCTAAAGCTGCATCTCGTAATCTTCTTTCTGCTTGAGCAACTAATGTAAGAGCACCATTCTTTCTATCAATGGAAGCTCTCTTTCGTTTATCTTGTAGAGCATTTGATTGGGCTTCCTTGATCATTGTTTGTATTTCATTTTCATTTAAGTTTGAACCTCCTTGAATAGAAACAGATTGCTTTCTTCCAGTTGTTCGATCAGTTGCACTAACTTCTAAAAGTCCATTGGCATCAATATCAAAAGCTACTTGAACTTGAGGGACGCCTCTTGGAGCTGGTGGAATACCTGACAGTCGAAACCGACCAAGAGACTTGTTATCAGCGGCCAATTGCCTTTCCCCTTGCCAAACATGTATTTCTACGGAAGATTGATTTGCCTCAGACGTACTAAAAACATCTGATTGTCTTACAGGAATAGGTGTGTTTCTGGGAATCAATACCTTCATCAGTCCACCAACAGTTTCTAAACCAAGAGAAAGTGGAGTTACATCATTAAGCAAAAGATCCCTAAGTTCCCCCGTAATTATTCCAGCTTGAACAGCTGCACCAACTGCAACAACTTCATCAGGATTTACTGATTGACAAGGAGGATTGGGTATTAGTTCTCTGACAAGCCCTTGTACCATAGGCATCCTGGTACTACCTCCAACAAGTACTACATCATCAATTTCATTAGCATTCCATCCAGAATCATTAAGCACAGTATTAACTGGACCAGAAAGTCGTTCAAGCAAATCAGAACATAATGCTTCAAATGTTTTTCTATCTAACTTAGTTTCTATGTGCAAGGGACCTGAATCATTAGTAGAGATAAAGGGGAGAGATATTGGAGTTGATTGAACACCAGACAGCTCTTGCTTAGCTCTTTCAGCTGCTTCAGTAAGTCTTTGTAGTGCTTGTCTGTCTCTCCGAAGATCTAATTTATAATTTTCTAAAAAATTTTCCGCTAGCCAATTGACTATTCTTTGATCGAAATCATTTCCTCCAAGTTGAGTATCTCCACAAGTTGCTTTTACATCAAATACACCGTTTGCAATACGCAATAAAGAGACGTCAAATGTACCACCACCTAAATCAAATACAAGTACTCGTTTAACTGAACTTCTATCAAATCCATAAGCCAAAGCTGCAGCAGTTGGTTCATTAAGTATGCGATCAACTTGAATACCTGCTAAACGGGCAGAATCTCTTGTTGCCTGACGTTGAGCATCATTAAAGTAGGCAGGAACAGTAATGACAGCGGAATCTACAGATTCTCCTAGATAAGTTTCCGCATCATCAACTAATTTCCTAATAACACTCCCTACTAATTCCTCTGGCGCATATTCTCGTTTAGTAGCTGGACAAGCAATTCTTACGTTGCCTTGTTCATTAGACCTGACATTGTAAGGGACTGAGAGACTGTTATCTTCTAATTCATCCCAAATTCTTCCAACAAATCTTTTTAGGTTTGAGAATGTATCTCTTGGACTTAGGACTAATTGCCTCCTAGCCAATTGCCCGACTAGTAATTCTGAATCCTTTGTATATCCAACTACTGATGGGGTAGTTCTACTTCCTTCTGCATTTGCTATGACTATAGGACGACCAGCCTCTAGAACCCCTATTACGGAGTTTGTCGTTCCTAAGTCAATGCCAACTATCCTCCCCATGCAAATACTTAATTGATTTAGGTCACAGTTTATTCATGATATAAGTCAAATCTCGTATTGAGGTCAGATTTATCTCTTAAGGCTATATTAATGAAAAAAAAGTCATTATTTAATAAGGTTTGGATAGTGTCTGAGATTTTCCATTAGTGGACCCTGAAGGCAAGGCATTGTTCCAACTGAGAACACGTTCCCAGTCAGAAAAAGTTGCTGATGAAAGCTTTAAAAGATTTGTTATCAGCATGGCGGCGATGGTGGCCATTATCTTGATAGGTATTTTTACCGTGGTCTTTGCTGGATCATTGGAATCCATGGGGAGATACGGCCTTATGTTCTTAATTACATCAGATTGGAACCCAGTTACTGACAAATATGGTGCCCTTTCAGCTATTTATGGCACCATAATTACATCAATCGGATCGATTTTAATTGCTGTGCCACTAGGAGTTGGAACAGCAATATTTATAACTGAAAACATAATTCCTAAATCAATTCGTAATATAATTGGGATAATGGTAGAGCTTTTAGCAGCTTTACCATCAGTAGTACTAGGATTGTGGGCTGTATTTGTTATGGAGCCTTTTATTAGACCATTTCTTATAACATTAAATTCTAATTTAGGATGGATTCC
>QCJW01000024.1 GCA_003215775.1 Prochlorococcus sp. AG-409-G20 | reverse complement strand
GAGCCGTTAGATGATCAACAATCCATCTATCAAAGTCTCTACCTCCTATGCGTATACCTGCTTTCCCTAAAACTTTTGCACAGCGAAGAATTTGATTACTCTTTCCTTCTAAATCTTGACCATTAAATCTTAATAACTGTGCTACAGGTTCTGCCTTTCCTTCTCCACCTTCAAGTGCGACTAAAGATAGATCAATAGTGCTCCCTCCAATATCTATTACGAGTAACTTTGAACCGGCATTTAATCCTGCACCCATTGCTGCAGCTGTTGGTTCATCTACAAGTGCAATTTCTTGAACAGGCAGCTTGGCACAAATTTTATATAACCATCTTCTATAGGCTCTGTAAGTTTCAACTGGTGCAGTTAAAACTAAGCGTTTAACGGTTAGGTTTTTGGGGATTCGGTCCCAAATTTTATTGATTAATACTTCTCCTGCTTTTTCAGGTGAAAAACGAAATTCGTCAGTTTGAGAACCTTGAGGGGATCCTATCCATCTTTTAAAGTCGCTATTTAGAGTTGAGTGTTGATGACTTTTAAGGCGAAGATCTAAAACTTGGTTTCCTATAAGTATTTTTGATTCAGGTTCTTTGGACTGCCATACAAGACTAGGCACTTCGCCTTGGATTCGAGTAATTGGCGGTAGATTTAAAAGAGTTGGATCTTTATCTTTTTCCCCTTGAAAGGCAACTACAGTGGTTGAATTGCCTAGATCAATGGCAAGTGTGCCTACTTGGGGAAGTTTTCCAGAACCCTTGAAAGGAATTGCAAAGCTCATAATCGTATGGGCTGCTATATAAGATTAAGGGGGAGTGAATTCATGGAAAGACTGAAGTGGTTGGTTTTTTCTTTTTATAGAGAAGAGCCTTTGATTCAATCCAAGTTGAAACCTCTTCTCAGATGCAGGATGACACGTGATTGGGGAAATATAACGATAGAGTGTTGTGATATTGAAGCTGTCGAAAAACTAGCTGAATTAATTGTATATCTAAAACGCCCATTTGCTTTATTAGGAATGGGTAGTCAGATTGTTTTGATTGTTTCTGGAAAGATAACCAGGGCATATCCGATTAATATGAAATCTTCTAGTGACCTGTTGATTTGATTTTTCTCTCCTTAGCTTAGACTTGAAGGAGATGCAATTGAATTTGTGATTCAACCAGGTTTAAACCCAAATGATCTGGCTAAGAGAGGTGAGAGTCTAATTCGACAGTCCGCCAATAGATACTTGACCACTGTTCGTATTGCTTTTAGGGCAAAGCAACGGAGATTCGATGATTTTGATGGTCTCCTAGAAGAGTCAAGTGTTAAGCCTGTTCAAAGAGCAATAGTGGAACTAAGCGATGAACAGGATCAACCAGATTTATTGCCTGGTTAAAAAATGGTTCAAAATGAAGGACCTGGGTGGAGGATAGCCAGGGACCCTTCTAAGAAGATTTTCCAAGTATTGCTTGGAGGCGATGGATGGGCAATTGAATTAACCCAAGAGGAATTTGGGATGTTTGTTGAGTTGGGAGGAGATCTTTTAACGGAATTTCTTCTCAGAGAAGATCAAATGATGCCAGAAGAGATTATTTCTATAGAAATTGAACGTCAGAATTTATGGGGTTGTCTTGAAGGAAAAGTTTCAGAATGGAGCATGCGCTTCGTTTTGCAACCAGCCAATCAATCTTCTAGAGGCTTAGAGGTTTCTTGGAGCCCCCCAGCAGCAAAGGCAATTCTCCTTGCAATGAGAACGATGTGGGACTCCTGGCAATGATTAGTGAGCCTTATCAAACTTCTTTAAATGATATTTCCACGGTTTTTGGCCGTTATTGCACATGAATTCCACAGGCCTAGGGCTTTAATTGACCTTCTAGCGACATTCTGTGGAAAACTAGGATTGAAAGATAAGTTGTCTTGACGAACGTATCTTCTTCGCTATATGGACCTGAAGACTTGAGTCAGGTAATTAAGCCTGCAAGAATTGGGGTCTTGAATTGAGATTGATTGATATTACTGAACTTGCAATGTACTTGACGAATAGGTGAAGTATGTGGAGAACTAGTTGTCAGTAAGAAAGAAATTGATGCAAATGATCAACGACACTAATTGCTCCTCTAATGGGGATAGAACTTTCTCTAGTTCTCCTGATCATCAAAGATTTGATGAGGGCCAAGAGAATGGTGTTGTTAGCTTTTATGCAGAGCTTCCCTTGCCCCTCCAGGAGGCAATGACAAGTTTTATAGAGCGTTATCCAAATTGGGACCAATACCGGTTAATTCAAGCGGCTTTGGCAGGTTTCTTGGTTCAAAATGGTGTTGAGTCTCGTTCTATTACTCGTCTTTATATAGGCAATATGTTTGGCTCAGAGTCTTTGATTAAAGGAATATAGACAACAATATCGTTATTGTTTTGAGCAGATTCGAAAGCCTATTCAAGCTTTCCCAAGGCACTTAATAGTGTCTTTGCAGTTTCTTTGGGAACAGGCACTATTGATAATCTATTTCCTTTTTTTATTATTTGAAGTTCTTCATCTGAATAAAGATCTCTAAGCTCTGCAAGGCTTAAAGGTGAAGTGAATTTACCAACAAAAGCCATTTGAGTGCAATCCCATCTTGGATTGGACTTGTCAGATTTTGGATCAAAATATTTTGATTGGGGGTCAAATTGTGTTGGATCAATTAATTTAGTTGCCTTGACTTCCATTAAGCCAATTATGCATGGAGGTTTGCAATTTGAGTGATAAAAGAATGCCCTATCTCCAATCTTCATTTGTCTCATAAAGTTTCTTGCTTGATAATTCCTTATTCCATCCCAGAGAGTTGTTTGTTCTTTTTTGAGTTGCTCTATTCCATAGACGGCAGGCTCGCTTTTCATTAGCCACCACTGGATGTCAGCCATAGCAAGGGATTCGGGGGATAAAAGTTGTTGTTTTTAGGCTTTTTTGGGCGTTCAAACCCATCAAATGCCTAAGTTTTCTTCTCTATTCATAGAGCTTTTGATCCTACTGAGCAATATTTGTGGCTATCAATCTCTCTCTCAAAATAATGACGAGGTTTATGCGAAACCCTTCCCTTTGGGATTTGTTTTGCTGCCGGCGGTAAGGAAGTGCATTTTATCGCTACCAATGTCATAAAGGGTGTAATTCAAGCCAGCTCCAATTCCAATCACGCTTCGCTTGGGAACTTCCTGTTGTTGTTCACGTTTACCGTTCAGATCCTTTACTTGTGAATTGATCCCTCCTCCAGTCAGTTCAAGATGAAATTGTTTAGTACTGCGCGCTGTGAACAGTCTGTTCACATTGAGACGGGTGAGTCGATCAAGGAGGATCAGTGGAGATGTTTCAGATGTGAGGTTGTCAGCCACGTCTGAAGAGCTCCCATGGATGAGTGCACAGTCAAGTTCAATGAAGCCAAATTGCAGTGATGCCAGCCATTTCAGGTGAGAAGGATTAACCGTATTCAGCAGTGCGCTGACTGCGTCTTCACCTTGGCTGAGCCGCAGAGCATCAGCTTTGCGTTCACCACGAAACCCACGCTCTGCAAGTAGTTGCTCTTCCCACCAGCCATAGATGCAATCTGGTTTTAAATCGCCGCGATGGGGATTCCTTAGTCGATCCAACAGTGCGTCACAGTTGCGTTCGGGCCCGACGAGGTCTCCAAGGACAAATAAGGCTGTAACTCCACGAGTCTTCTTTAGATCCCGTTGAATTAGGTCATAGGTCTCGAGATCTCCGCGTAGACCACTTACTAGTGCCCATCTTTCAATCATCGTTCACACACATGACTTGCATCTTCGGCCTGCTCGGCGAATTCAAACCCATGACTCAGTCGCCATGCGAAGACTTTCGGTAGCCCCGCCTCGACAATCGCTTGACACGTTCGACCAACGTCATAGGCCACCTCTTTTATCTCAACTTCATCAGTTGCATCGTTGTGAATTACATAGGTGGCATTTGTACTTCCATGACGTGGCTCGCCCACTGATCCAGCATTGACGATTTTGCGCATCGGCAGGGTTAGTTCTTCACCCTGATCGTTGCCATGGTCGGCGTTTTGTAAACGCACACGAATAGATCCATCTCTCAATTCACGTACATAAGGCTGGTGAGTATGCCCGCAAAACAGGATATCGGCACCCGCTGTTTCTACTCGCTCGAGAGCTGCAAATGCATCCATGTCCGGAAGAAGATACTCATGCTGACTGTTGGGACTGCCATGCACGAAGAGGAGTCGATCACGACGTAATGATGTTGGGAGGCTGGCCAAAAAACTTTTGTTTTCGTCCGTTAGCTGATCATCTGTCCATTGGTGGGCCAGGTGCCCACGTCTTTCTGCTAGCTGAGAAGGGTAGCTGCACTCGCAGGCATTAAGACCATCGATGATATCTTCATCCCAGCAGCCCTGGCAGGTCGCTATACCACGCTTTCGTATCAGCTCAACTACTTCGTTGGGCTGGGGGCCATAGCCCACTAGATCACCAAGACAGGTAATGGTGTCAATCCCTTGCCTATCAATGTCATTCAAGACAGCTTCCGCTGCAGGGAGATTGGCGTGTAGACAGGAGATAATTGCGTGATTCATGGCGATTAAGTTGAGGGAATAGCTTCTTTTTGTCGATCCCTAAGAGGCATTTGATGCATCTCAAGTACGGCATCGTTTAGTAGGCAGAGGTCGATCGTTGATTGAATACGTAAGCCATCAAGATGTTTTCCTTGCACGACAAGCTCAGACAAGCTGGCAGGCCTGCCATTTGGAGCTGAAATTTCTTCAAGTGGAATGAACTGTGAGCTTTCTTGACTCACGATCCAGTTGAAGAACATAGAGCGCCCATCTGGCAAGTTCATCAAGGCCTTAGCTCGATAGACGTCGCCATATGCTCCGTTCACTAGCTCGAACCACAAGGTATTCAGACTGGGTGGATCCCAGACGCTGGCATTAAGACTGAGGCTGAAAGATTCAAGTTTTTTGAATTCCAATATGTCTTTGTTTGGTAATTCAGGATCCCGACCAAAGTGGAGATGCCTGTCAGGATGAAGTTGCAAGGCTTCAAGCTGATTTTTGACGCGAGGATCCATACCCATTAGGCCTGCCTGCTGAGGAGACTGGAACTGGGGGAGCTCAATCAATGTGAGCAGGTCACCTTGTTGCGATCTGGAGGCATGATGGGAATCCGATAGATCTATTAGTTCAGGGAATTGATCCTTGAGAAATGTCTTATCGATTCCTGAGTCAGACACCTGCTCTAGCCCGTTAGAGGGATAGCCATCTAGTCGCAAATACCCGCATTTGCCTTGATGGCTTCGCATTGTTTTGAGTATCCAGCTGGTTTTGCCGCAGCCTGGCGAACCCGAGATCAGCCATGTCTGGTTCATTCTTTAGACAATGACAATCGCCCTACGAAAATATCAGAAGATGAGAACGATAACCATTTTCATTATGTAACCCTGATTTTCTCTTCTTTCATTTCTGCCATTTCTCTAGTTTGGATAAAGTTTGGATAGAAATTTCTGATTCGCTGAGATCGTTTGCTATCACTCAAAGGGAACTTTTCATTAGCCACCAGTTAATCTCAGTCATAGCAATGGATTTGGGCGAAAATGGGCGGTTTGGGTAAACCTTCGATCTCAGGGGTTCATAGATTTTCTAGTCACCAAAACGATAGTGCTTTCGGACTGCTTTATGTACTTCCCATGTACAAGACATTCCTTTGGGAAAGACAACTAGATCCCCGACCCCAAACCTGACAGGCTGACCTTCGTTAGGCGTCACCGTCACATCTCCTTCCAGAATTAAACAAGTCTCCTTATCGCTATATGTCCAAGGAAATGAACTTGGATCACAAGTCCATATTGGCCATTCCTTTATCCCTAACTCGTTGATAGTGCTTTCAGGGCAGGGTGATGTGATTGAGATTGCCAATTAATTTTTTCGAGCTCAACTTCTTTTTAGCTTATTGAGATCTGTTAAACAGTCTTTAATCTCTCTCTCAGGTCTATAAGGTCAAATTCCTTAGATTGAAGATTCAGCATTTGACTGAACAACACGTCTTTTAAGTTCATGCATGCCTTCAAGCTGGTTGTGAACAGCTAGTAATTGCTGTTTTATATGTTCTGCATGCTTTAGTTTTGCTATCAATTTTATTGCCTCTTCAATATTTACCTTGGCTTTTAGTAATGCATAACATTCTTGTGTACCTGCTTCTGATGCCATTCGTAAAAATAATTTCTTTCAACTAAACTAATCTAAAGCAATTAATCGTTCAATTATGTAGTTATTTACACTGTCAAAGATGATCTCTATGAAAGCTTTTGAAGCCTGAACACTATTGGCTATAATTTATACTAATTTGAAGCAGTTTGTAGCTATTGATATCATTCCAAACTAGAGAATGAATAAAAACTTGATCAATCGATATGAAATGTATTTTTAATTACAGTGACTAAGTGCTTATTTTGATATCTTTTGATTATCCTTTTTTTGGAGATTTCTTATGAATGCTAAAGACCTGATGAGTGAGAAAGCTGAAAAATATAATGGATGGGCAGCAATGCTTGGGTTTCTAGTGGCAATTGGAACATATGCCACTACAGGGCAAATAGTTCCAGGCATATTTTAATTACCTTTATAGGAGCCTTTTGGCTCCTATAAATTCTTCTTTTTCAATCAATAGTCTCTATCAATTATTTATGAATTCTCATGATGAGCAATGTTTTGTAGAATTAGAACCATATGAATCTTGTTTGATAGCCAACGAGCTTGATCCGTATGAAAGTTTGATTGAAGTTCTTCCAAAGAAAGAGACATTAGAAATTGTGAGACCATCAAGATTCAAGGTTGGTCAAGAAATTTTTTAGAAAATAATTGTGATTAAAATATTTATATTTCATATTCTCTATTGTGAAGTTCAATCTCACGGCTCCAATAGCCATCGATTCTCTTTTCAAGAGGTCGCATTATCGATGAAGATATATTGCTATATCCTTGTGGAGGAGAATTTTTAAAATGCCTAACGATTGCTTTAACTCTATTTAGCTGTTTTGTGCTGATGGAATTTTTCATGTGAACCTTATAAAAGTGATTTAAACATATAGATTAATTAAGATACTTATTGTTCTTTTTGGTACATTTTCCACTAAAATAGAGCTTTATCTTGATAGCCTAACTATATTGAGTCTCAATAAATACATAATATTGGATTTAAGTATTCTCTAATACTTGTCGAGTTCCCTAATTCTTAGTGATACTTACTTGTGATTAATCTCTTGGATGCAAGTTTGAATAAAGTTTGAGTAACCCCTTTTCTGTTTTAGCTGATCAACTTAATTAAGACATCCAGAGTTCTTTAGTGAAGGAAGCTGAAGGCTGCTCAACCATGAGAAGAGAATAAATAAGCTTGAACACCACAAGCAAATCTGCATGCCTAAATAAGGAGTATCTCCCAGTACAAATAAAAGTCCTGATAGAAGCGTCCCAAGAAGCCTGCCTGCCGCATTTGCCATGTAATAGAAGCCAACGTTGAGGCTTACATTTTCAGCATCTGTATAAGCCAAAACCATGTATGAATGGATAGAAGAATTCATTGCGAAAACTATTCCGAAAGCAATTAAACCAGCAGTAATGGCAATGCTTGGGTCATGCTGTCTCCATAATGCAATGGCTATTAATCCAGGTATCCCCATCAGCAACGCACTCCAAAATTGAACCGTTGAAACTCCTGGGCTCGACTTCTTCCCCCAAAGATTTCTTAAAGTGGGGGCCAATGCTTGTACAAAACCGTAACCAATAATCCATAGGCCTAGGAAAGCTCCAATCTCAGAGAAGTTCCAATCCAGCGATGTCTCAAGAAAAACAGGTAATGCGACTACAAACCACACATCTCTAGCTCCGAAGAGGAAGAAACGTGCAGTCGAGAGAGTGTTAATTCCTTTTGATTTGGAGAAAAGGTCCTTAAATATTGGTTTTTCCTTCATCCTTCCAATATCACCAGGCAAGATCAATGTCATAAGAAATGACAACGCCAAGCCAATCGCCATTAGCTCAACAGCCTTATTAAAACCAAAGCCAGTTAGCAATGCTCCCCCTAGGAAAAAACCAACCCCCTTTAGGGCATTTTTTGATCCTGTTAAAACAGCAACCCATTTGAATAACTTCTTTTTTCCTTTTTGTTCTTCTTCAGGGGTTTCGGGTACGACTGTTTTGATTGCACTCTTTGCACTCATTTTGTTGAGGTCTTTAGCAATACCACTAATTGCTTGCGCAACCATGACATAACTAACGCTTAGCAATTTCGGCCAACTTGAAGCAACAGGAACCAGCATCAAAAGAGCACTGATCTGAAGAAGTGTGCCTGCCCAGAGAGTTAGTCGTAGGCCATAACGAGCACCAATCCAGCCGCCATAGAGATTAGTAATGATCCCAAAGAACTCATAAAACAAAAAAAGAAATGCAATCTCTAAAGCTGTATAGCCAAGTTGATGAAAATGAAAGACCACCAACATGCGAAGTGCGCCATCAGTCAGAGTGAATGCCCAATAATTTGTAGTAACGATCCCGTATTGCTGAAGAGATGATAATTTCATTATTTAAGTGCTTAATCCTTGCTCTCAAGAATAAAGATAGGTTATGTAAAACCTCTATTAAATGAAGTGAATAGGAGTTTGAGTAAAGTTTGAGTAAATCTCGACGATTCGCTGAGAGTAGTTGCTAGCACTCAAATGCACTATTTCATTAGCCAATAGTTTATCTCAGTCATATCAAGGGATTTGGGCGAATTGCAGTGTGTGAATCTTGTGTGAACTTTTG
>QCJW01000023.1 GCA_003215775.1 Prochlorococcus sp. AG-409-G20 | reverse complement strand
TTAATTAAGTACATGCAGCTTGTAATGGAAAACCGAGCTAGGTTTGAAATAGCACTAGGGGTGCTAGGAATTTTCTAATTGCTAGCTGAGATCACACCCTCTGAACCTGATCCAGTTTGTCCTGGCGAAGGGAAGTGATAAGGAGTGATCGATGGTTCATCCAGTCTCTGGTTTTTATTAATTTACTTTTTTAACTATGCGAGCTTCATGGGTGGCTTCCCGAGAGGGTATGACCAATGTTTCTCAAATACATTTTGCTCGCCAAGGCCAATTAACTGAGGAGATGGCTTATGTGGCTAAACGTGAGGGCTTGCCTGAATCTTTAGTTCTGGAGGAAGTGGCTCGAGGTCGGATGATTATTCCTGCAAATATTAATCATCGTAATTTGGAGCCAATGGCTATTGGTATAGCTTCTAGCTGCAAAGTGAATGCAAATATTGGAGCTTCGCCTAATGCAAGTGATGTCCAGGAAGAACTAAAGAAACTTGATTTGGCTGTCAAATATGGTGCGGATACTGTTATGGATCTCTCCACAGGGGGAGTAAATCTTGATGAGGTTAGAACTGCGATTATTAATGCTTCTCCAGTCCCTATTGGAACAGTTCCGGTTTATCAAGCTTTAGAAAGCGTTCATGGCTCTATTGAAAAGCTATCCGAAGATGATTTTCTCCACATCATCGAAAAGCATTGCAAGCAAGGAGTTGATTATCAAACTATTCATGCTGGTTTGTTAATTGAACATTTACCGAAGGTGAAAGGCAGAGTTACTGGAATTGTCAGTAGAGGAGGCGGAATCCTTGCCCAATGGATGCTTTATCACTACAAGCAAAATCCGTTGTTTACACGTTTTGATGATATTTGTGAAATTTTTAAGCGATATGACTGTTCTTTCTCCTTAGGTGATTCATTGCGCCCAGGCTGTTTGCATGATGCTTCAGATGAGGCACAGCTTGCAGAACTTAGGACTCTCGGAGAATTGACAAAAAGGGCTTGGGAACATGATGTTCAGGTAATGGTTGAAGGGCCTGGGCATGTACCTATGGATCAAATCGAATTTAATGTTCGCAAACAAATGGAAGATTGCTCAGAGGCTCCGTTTTATGTATTAGGTCCCTTGGTTACAGACATCGCTCCAGGTTATGACCATATAACAAGTGCTATTGGTGCGGCGATGGCAGGTTGGTACGGTACTGCCATGCTCTGTTATGTGACGCCAAAAGAGCATCTTGGTTTACCTAATCCAGAGGATGTTCGTGAAGGCTTAATTGCATATAAGATTGCAGCCCATGCTGCAGATATCGCAAGACATCGCAAAGGAGCTAGAGATCGAGATGATGAATTAAGTAGGGCCAGGTATGCTTTTGATTGGAATAGACAATTTGAATTGTCTTTAGATCCTGAAAGGGCTCGTGAGTTTCATGATGAAACCCTCCCTGGGGAGATTTTTAAAGAAGCTGAATTCTGTTCAATGTGTGGCCCAAAACATTGTCCAATGCAAACTAAGATTAAAGATGAGGATATCGAAGCGTTAGAGAATAATTTAAAAGAAATTAATCAATCTATTAATCATTAGTCCTCAATAATTTTTCGAGGACATAATATATAAAGGACTAATGGTTAATAGAGTGCTTGAACCATTGAATTGTTTTGTCCAACCCATCTTCTAAAGATATTTTTGGTTCCCAGTTGAGTTTTTCTTGTGCAAGCTTAATAATAGGCTGCCTCTGCATAGGGTCATCTGCTGGCAAGGGTTTACTTAAAAGTTTCAATTCTGGATTAATTCGATCACGAATTAATTCGGCTAATCTAAGAATAGTAAATTCTCCTGGGTTGCCTATATTGATTGGACCACTTTCCTTGCTATTCATTAGTCGAATCATACCTTCTATAAGGTCGTCAACATAGCAGAAAGATCGAGTTTGACTGCCATCTCCATAAATAGTTAGGGCTTCTCCTCTGAGTGCCTGAACAATAAAATTGCTGACTACTCTTCCATCATTGGATAACATCCTAGGACCATAAGTATTGAATATACGCATTACCCGGATTTCAGTTGAATGCATTCTCTGGTAATCAAAGCATAGAGTTTCTGCTATTCTTTTGCCTTCGTCATAACAGCTTCTGATTCCAATTGTATTAACACAACCTTTATAACTTTCTGGCTGGGGATGGACCTCAGGGTCTCCATATACTTCACTTGTACTTGCTAGTAAAAGTCTGGCTTTAACTCTTCTTGCTAGTCCAAGCATATTATATGTTCCAAGAAAACTAGTTTTTGCTGTTTTTATAGGGTTAAATTGATAGTGAACAGGTGATGCCGGACAAGCAAGATGCCAGATTCTATCTACTTCTATTTGAATAGGCTGGGTTACATCATGTCTTATGAGTTCGAATCTTGGGTTCCCAATCCATCTGGTTAGATTTGTTTTGCGCCCTGTGAAATAATTATCTAGACATATTACTTCTTCGCCAGATTCCATCAATCTATCGACTAAATGAGAGCCTAAAAAGCCTGCTCCACCAGTAATTAAATTTCTATATTTATTAGAATCTGCCATTTATCTAATATTTAAATTTAATCATGGTAGATAGAAATTATTCTATAGGTCATGTTTCTTTGACTGCAAAGGGTGTAAGGGAGGAATATTCATTGTTATTTCCTATCCAAGAAGTTTCTTTGCTTTATTGAGTACATTTTCTTCTGTAAAACCAAATTTTTCCATGCATGTTCCACCAGGAGCAGAAGCTCCAAAACGTCCCATAGTAATGCTATCTCCATCAAGACCGATATATTTATGCCAACCAAAATCTGCGGCAGCTTCTACAACAAGTCTTTTTCGTACCGATGGAGGAATGACTTCATCTTTGTAAGCAGCACTTTGCTCTTCAAAGAGTTCTATGCAAGGCATTGAGACTACTCTGATTTGTCTACCTTCTTGGCTTAATTTCTTTGCGGCCGTGACACAGAGATCCAGCTCACTTCCAGTACCAATAAGAATTAACTCTGGATCTCCGTTGCAATCTTCAAGGATATAGCCACCCAAAGCGACTTTCTCAATTGAGGAATTGGTTTGATTGGCCATGCCTTGTCTGCTGAGGCATAGCGCGCTTGGCCTTTTTCTATTTTCTATTGCAAGTTTGTATGCACCACTTGTTTCATTGCCATCTCCAGGACGGAAAACCAGCATGTTTGGTATTGCTCGAAGCGAAGGAATAGTTTCTATTGGTTGATGAGTTGGACCATCTTCTCCGACTCCGATTGAATCATGGGTGAGGACATAAATTACCCCGAGCTCGCTTAAAGCTGACAGTCTCATGGAGCCTCTCATGTAGTCAGCAAAGACCAAAAAGGTTCCTCCATAAGGAATTAAGCCACTGTTGTGATAAGCAATTCCATTAAGTATTGCTGCCATAGCATGTTCTCTTACACCAAAATGTAGATATCTCTTGTGTGGGGTGTCATGTTGATACGAGCCAGTTTCACCTTTGATATCTGTGTAGTTTGAATGTGTTAGATCAGCTGAGCCCCCAATCAGTTCTGGAAGATTAGGTCCAAGAGCTCCTAGGCAAATTTGAGAATGTTTTCTGGTCGCAAGACCTTTGTCTGATGGTGTATAAGTTGGTAAATCTTTATGCCAGTTTTGAGGTAATTCACCACGCATCATTCTTTCGAATTCTGCAGCTTCATTTGGGTAGTTACTTTTATATTTTTCTAAAGTTTTATTCCATTCTGATTCTAGATTTTCACCTCTGCCAATTGCCTTTCGATAGTGATTATATGCATCTTCGGGAATTTCAAATGCTCCATATTCCCATCCTAGAGCCTTTCGAGTCAGAGTAGTTTCTTCTTCTCCTAATGGGGCTCCATGTACGCCAGCGGTATCACTTTTATTTGGTGAGCCATAACCAATAGTTGTAGATACTTTAATGATTGATGGTTGATTTTTAACTTCTTTTGCATTTTTAATTGCTTTCTCAATAGATTCTATATCTTTATCTCCATCAGAAACATGTTGAACATGCCAACCATATGCCTCATAGCGTTTTAGAACATCTTCTGTAAAAGAAACATCAGTACGCCCATCAATTGTGATGCGATTATCATCATATAAGGCAATTAATTTGCCAAGTTTTAAATGGCCTGCTAATGAACAAGCTTCAGATGCAATTCCTTCTTGATTACAGCCATCTCCCATTACAGCATATGTGTAATGGTCAACAATATTTATATTTTCTTTGTTGAATTTAGCTGCTAAGTGTGATTCTGCAATTGCAAGGCCTACTGCATTTGATATGCCAGCACCTAAAGGTCCAGTTGTTACTTCTACACCAGGCGTTTCAAAAGTTTCAGGGTGCCCTGGAGTTCGTGATCCCCATTGCCTAAATTGTTTAATGTCATCAAGAGTGACTGAGTCATAGCCACTCAGATGGAGCAGGGCATATATAAGCATGCATCCATGACCGGCTGAGAGAACAAAGCGATCACGATTGAACCATTTTGGGTTTTTGGGATTGTGTCTAAGAAATTTGTCCCAGAGCGTAAACCCCATAGGTGCGCATCCCATAGGCAAGCCGGGATGGCCGCTGTTTGACTTGTTAATTGCATCGACTGCAAGCATTCGGATGCTGTTGATGCAAAGAGTTTCTAGAGAGCTAGTCGCAGCGACCATTTTCTTGATTGGGGATTTAAGGATTCAGAAAGATTGTTTTACCAGTAGGTTTAATTCATCTGGCAAAAGGCGAGGCAAACATTGTGGCCTCCGAAACCAAAGGAGTTTGATAGAACTACCCTTAATTTCTCTTCTCGAGCTGTGTTTGGAACGTAGTCGAGATCGCATTGAGGATCTGGCTTGGAATAATTGATGGTTGGTGGGATTACTCCATGCTTAATAGCCAGTACTGACGCCACTGCTTCAATGCCGCCAGATCCTCCTAGAAGATGCCCAGTCATTGATTTTGTTGAACTGATGGGAATTTGATGGGCTCTTTCTTTTAAAGCAGTTTTGATGGCTGAAGTTTCGTTGCTGTCATTTGCTGGAGTACTGGTTCCATGTGCATTGACATAGTCAACTTGTTCAGGATCCAGTTTTCCATCAAGGAGAGCTAATCGCATAGCTTCCGCTCCACCTTTACCACCTGGAGTTGGTGAAGTGATGTGGTGAGCATCACATGTTGTTCCATAACCAATTAATTCAGCATGGATAGTTGCTCCTCTGGCAGTGGCATGTTCAAGTGTCTCTAAGACAAGTACTCCAGATCCCTCTCCTATAACAAAACCATCCCGATCTGCGTCGAATGGTCTGCTGGCAGCAAGAGGGTCATCATTTCTAAATGAAAGAGCTTTTGCGCTAGAAAAACCAGCAACTCCTAGAGGGGTAATACTTGCTTCGGCTCCTCCACAAATCATTACATCTGATTTGCCTAGTTGAAGGATTCGAAAAGCATCACCTATTGCATTTGAACCTGCAGCACATGCAGTCGCAACTGCCGAACTGGGTCCTTTGGCGCCAAGTGCTATTGCAGCAAGACCTGTAGCCATGTTTGGAATCATCATTGGCACTGTAAAAGGGCTTACTCGGTTTGGGCCCTTGTCAGCAAGTACATGCGCTTGGGTTTCCATTGTGAGTAAACCGCCTACTCCAGAACCAATAATTACTCCCACTCTTGAAGAATTGGTTTCGTTAATAGATAGTCCTGAGTGAGCAAGTGCTTCTTTAGCAGCTACGACACCAAACTTTGAGAACCTGTCCCACCTTTTTGATTCTTTTGGCTCCAAGATCCCAGTAGGGTCAAAATTTTTGACCTCTGCTGCAAATCGACAAGCATGTTGGGAGGCATCAAACAATGTGATGGGCGCAACTCCATTGCGACCATCTTTTAGCGCGCTCCAGTAGTGATGAACGGTATTGCCAATCGGTGTTATTGCACCGAGGCCCGTCACTACAACACGATGGTGACTATTCACCATTTAATCCTCAAGCTTGTTTGTCTTGGATGTACTTGACGGCGTCGCCAACTGTGGCGATCCCTTCAGCTGCTTCATCTGGGATCTCAATATCAAACGCCTCTTCAAGAGCCATGACTAGCTCGACTGTGTCGAGGGAGTCTGCTCCAAGGTCGTTTTGGAAATTTGATTCCGGCTTGACCTCACCGGCATCAACACTGAGTTGTTCTGAAACGATAGAACGAACTTTTTCAAGAATCGCTTCCTGTGACATAACCGAGAAAACCTGACGCTGCATTCTACGGACTCAAGGAAGTAGTTAACAAGAGTGACGGCCGAGTGATGAATCTGTATAACTTGGTCCATTTTCTGTACAATTTGATTCAGGCCCAGTTCCGGAATGGACGTATGTCCCACGCTGTCAAGATCTACGACACCTGCATTGGATGCACACAGTGCGTGAGGGCATGCCCTCTCGACGTGCTTGAGATGGTCCCTTGGGATGGCTGTAAAGCCGGCCAAATAGCCTCCTCACCACGTACTGAAGACTGTGTAGGTTGTAAGCGATGTGAAACCGCTTGCCCTACAGACTTCCTAAGTATTAGGGTTTATTTAGGGGACGAGACTTCACGAAGTATGGGTCTCGCTTACTAGATTTCTGCCTTTAGGAAGCTCAATAGGTTAGGTTTTACTTATAAACCTATCCAGATAGCCCTGCATAGGCGGGGCTTAATCATGTGCGGAATCGTTGCAGCTATTGGATCGAGAGAAGCAGCTCCGCTGCTTCTTAATGGATTGAAGCAACTTGAATACCGTGGTTATGATTCATCTGGCCTAGCAACCTTACAGAGTTTAGAAAATAGTCAAAAAACATTATTAACCTGCAAAAAGGCAAAAGGTAAGCTTGCCAATCTTTTTGGAATAGTAGAGAGAGAAGGCGCCCCTGGTCATTTAGGCATTGGTCACACTAGGTGGGCTACTCATGGGAAGCCAGAATTAAATAATGCGCATCCCCATTTAGATTCTTCTAAATCTTTAGCAGTTGTTCAAAACGGGATTATTGAGAATCACTCTTCTTTACGGAAGCAATTGGAGTCTGAAGGAGTCATATTTACTTCAGAAACTGATACAGAAGTAATTCCTCATTTAATTGTTAAGGAATTAAAGCGATTAAAGAATCTTGGTCAGCAACCTTCTCCGACAATGTTGTTGGAGTCTATTCAGTCCACTTGCCTTGAATTACAAGGTGCATATGCTCTAGCAGTCGTTTGGTCTGAGACTCCAGACGCTTTAGTTGTCGCTAGAAGACAAGCACCATTGGTCATTGGTTTAGGAGAAGGAGAGTTCCTGTGTGCAAGTGATACGCCTGCTTTAGCTGGTTTTACTCGTACTATTCTTCCTATGGAAGATGGAGAGAGTGCGCTACTTACCCCTCTTGGGATTGAGCTTTATGATCAGAAAGGCAGACGCCAGCAAAGGAGTCCTTCTCTTTTAAGTAGTCTTGAATATGAAAGAGATAAAGGTAATTTTAAGCACTTTATGCTTAAAGAAATACATGAACAGCCTAAAACCGCTGAGTTATGGATTGCTAGACACTTACCTTCTGACTTGCCAAGTGATATTCCAGTTGCATTACCTTTTGATCAGTCTTTTTATACAGGAATAGACAAAATACAAATACTTGCTTGTGGTACTAGTCGTCATGCAGCAATGGTTGGAGCTCATTTGCTGGAACAATTTGCAGGCATTCCAACCTCAGTTTTCTATGCGAGTGAATTTCGCTATGCGACACCACCTTTGTCTCCTAATACTCTGACTATCGGAGTTACGCAATCTGGAGAAACAGCTGATACTCTTGCAGCTCTTTCAATTGACGTAAATATTAGGAAAGCTCATGGTCATCCTGATTATGCGCCAAGGCAGTTAGGACTTACTAATCGGCCAGAAAGTTCTTTGGCAAGACAGGTTCCGAATATTCTTGATATTGGAGCTGGCCTTGAAATTGGAGTAGCAGCCACTAAGACTTTTCTTGCACAGCTTTTGGCTTTTTATGCTTTAACTCTTAAATTCGCATCTTTGCGCAAAAGTCGATCAATTGATGAAATTTTGCAGTTGTCTAATGATCTCAAAACAATACCTAATTATTTGAGGGAAATCATTGAAAAGCATGATCAACTATCAGAAAACTTGGCCCATACCTTTGCTGATACAAAAGATGTAATTTTTATTGGTCGTGGAATTAACTATCCCATTGCTTTAGAAGGTGCTCTGAAGTTAAAGGAAATAAGTTATATACATGCAGAGGGATATCCTGCAGGAGAGATGAAACATGGACCGATAGCCTTATTGGATCCTCGAGTCCCTGTTGTTTCAATAGCGATGCCTGGGATTGTGTTTGAAAAAGTACTAAGTAATGCACAAGAAGCAAAGGCTCGTGATGCTCTTTTAATAGGTATTGCTCCTTATGGTCATGAGACTGAAATTTTTGATGCTTTGTTGCCAATCCCAAAAGTTAGTGAGTGGATTAGTCCATTGTTATCAGTTATCCCAATGCAACTTTTGAGTTATCACATAGCTGCTCATCGTGGATTAGATGTAGATCAACCACGCAATCTGGCCAAAAGTGTAACAGTTGAGTAAATCATTTATGAACTATATGACCTATACGACCATATCTATCTTCGAAGCGAATTATGTCATCTTCACCTAGATAAGCACCACTTTGAACTTCAATAAGTTCGACTGGCATTCTTCCAGGGTTCGTTAGACGATGCTTACATCCAAGAGGGATATATGTACTTTGGTTTTCGCCTACCAATGTTTCTTTTCCATCACGTTCAACTAACGCTGTACCTTTTACAACAATCCAGTGCTCAGCACGATGATGGTGCATTTGCAAAGAAAGGCTGGCGCCAGGTTTGACCTCGATTTTTTTGACTTGCCATCTATTCCCCTCAACTATTCCTGTGTAATTCCCCCAAGGTCTATAGATTTTGCGGTGAGCTTTTCCTTCGGGACTCCCATCAGCTTCCAGTTTTTTGACTATAGCTTTAACATTTTGGGCTTTCTCCCTACTAGCTATTAGGACTGCATCATCGGTCTCTACTACAACTAAATTGTTAACACCGAGACTAACAATGAGACGATGTTCGCTTCTTAAGTAACAGTTATTGCTTTCTTGGGCAATTACTTGACCTCTTAACACATTCCCTGAGTTGTCTTTTTCTGACGTATCCCAAAGAGCACTCCAGCTACCTACATCACTCCAACCTGCATTGAGTGGAAGGACGCTTCCTAGTTGAGTTTTTTCCATTACTGCGACATCAATGGCAATATTTGGACACTTCGCGAAAGCTTCTCTTTCAAGTCTTAAAAAGTCAAGATCGGGCACATCTTGCTCTAGAGCAGCTCTGCATGAACTGACAACTTCTGGGGCTAATCTTTCTAGCTCACTGAGTATTGCACTTGCTTTGAAAACAAACATTCCACTGTTCCAAGTAAATCTTCCGTCAGCCACAAATTTCTCTGCTGTTGATTTGTCAGGTTTTTCTACAAAATTTGCAATAGATACTGCTTGTAACTCTTTGTGTTGTAGAGGTTCACTTGCTTCTATATAACCGTATCCAGTTTCAGGAGCTGTTGGAACTATGCCAAAGGTAACTAGTCGGCCTTTATCTGCCTCCATTCTTCCCGCTTCAATAACTCTTAGGAATTCAGCTTTATCTTGTATCAAGTGATCTGCTGCCAAGACTAAGAGAAGTGGATCTTGGCCTTGCTCAGTTGCCTGAAGAGCA
>QCJW01000022.1 GCA_003215775.1 Prochlorococcus sp. AG-409-G20 | reverse complement strand
CGGCATCCAGTTTGAGGTCACAGCTGTCGTATCAGATGCAGAATTTGCCTCTATGTGGCCAGGAGTTTCTGCTGCAGCATCGGTCGAATGAAGTGAGATAACCAATGCGTCCTAAGTAGCTAGTCTTCAAGAGATTGACAGTCGACTTTCAATCAAAAACAGAATAGCTACTGCTTTGCTCTTGCTTATCTCCTAATAGCTCAGTGACTATGAGCCTAGATAATCGTTTCATTCCTTCTGACTTCTGTTGGTGGCAGGCCGTCAGCTTTTTGATGTGCTCAGGGCTAAGACAACTAATCCTTTAGGTATCCGTTTAAAGTCTTCTAGAAGTCAGAGGACAATGATTTTTGCTGATAACTGGGCGAGAGTATTTGGTGTGATTACCTTCCTAGGTTTTGGGGAGGCACAGATTATTGGAGGGATTGTTCCCAATCTGATTGCTTTTGGATTGTTTGTTGGGGCTATTGGATACTTTGCCTTAACTGGCAAGATGGCAGAAATGTTCGGTCTAAAGAAACCATCCAAATGAGTGAGAAGTGGAAGCCAACAGAGGAACAAAATACTGGGCCTATTTCTCGTGTTTCTGAGTTCTTCATTGATGAACTGAACGAATTACAAGAGGAACTTGAATGCCCTGACGAATTTATTTACGACTTCATGGAAGCGATAAGAAATCGCTGGTCGCCTGATAGTTGCCATAGCCAGGCGAGGAATCTCAAGAGAGAGAACCCTGATGCGTACTAAACATTGTCAGGCTCTCTATAAATGCCCAGAGCCCCTAATAGTCCACCTATAAAGCCACTGAAATGTCCTATCCAGCTAATACCTTGGGGCACATTCCATGGCAGCAAAGATGGAAGGAAATGGCCATACAGTCCAAAACAAATCACGGTGAGGACAATTGCAAGAAAACGTTTTTCGAGAAAGCCAATAATCAACAAGTATCCAAGTAGGCCAAATACCACTCCTGAAATCCCATGTGCTGGAGTTGCCCAAAAGAGCACTTGGAATATTTCGACAAACAAAACACATGCCCAGATAGAGATGTAATCACGTAGTCCTTTTGAAAGGACGAGCCAACTCAAAGGGAGAAACAGAAGTGTGTTTGAGAGCAAATGACTAAATCCGCTGTGACTGAAAGGAGCGGTAAAGAGTCCCCACCATGGATACCCCCCTCCCATTAGAAGGTTCCAATTCCCACCAAACCAAACCTGATCAATTAGCTCCTGAACCCAAGCGATTCCAATCAAGAACAAAGGAACTAAAAATCGCAGTGATTTACTAGCACTGTTCATTTCAAAGTTGCCATTAGTCAAATCTCTTCTGGGTATTTTCCATAGCGATTTCTAATTAACTAAGCCTGAGAACAAAAAGAACCAGCCAAACACAAGTACGTTTAAAACCATCGTGATGGATATGGCTATTACCTTAAAAGTATTTCCTACCTCCTCGGAGTCTGGATTCAATTTGACCTGCTTCATTAGTTCTCTGGGGGATCCTCTGGGTAAAGAGGCTTGGTCGCTTTGTAAGCCTCATTGTTTGCGTGGCCCATCATGATGCACTTAGGTACGCACTTGTAGAAGTAACTTCCGAGGAAAGCTTGCCCAACTTCTATATCTTCCATAGTTCAGAGGTTGGAGCCTGGAACGTTATAGAGCATGCGGATTATTTAGAGAGAAATAATCACAAGTCCGACAGCAACGTAAGAAAGTTTAGGCCTACCACGCAAGATCTTGCATCCCACCAAAACACTTGGGAAAAGATGTTTAAGGCATAGCTCTAGTTTTCAAGGTCCCACCACTAAGGGGTAGCTGAACGCTCAAAACAACTCAGTAGTGAAGCCAGATTGCAATCATCTAGCTACCCCTAGAGCTACCCTTTCTCAATTGAGACCCGTCAAAAGCCAGTCGGGGCGACAGGATTCGAACCTGCGACCTAGTGCTCCCAAAGCATACGGTCATCTCAAGTGATACACAGAAAAGCTAACCAATAACTAAGTTGCTGCCTTGCATAAGACGGAATTGAATTGAACGTAAGTGAACGCTAATGATCCCGTTTCCACGGATTTGCGTGGAAAATATAGGTACCCTTAAGACAGCACTAGGTCATCTATGCCTAAACGTGCAGAAGATGCCAATTGGGTGAAAAGTTTCCGCCAAGGACTCAAGGCAACTTGTCCTGTCGGTTGGATGGTGATGAATGATCGAGGAAAGATTCGTCTTCAAGTTGGGAAGAAACCCAATATCAAATCCATCTCTCTCCCTTACTACTGGGAAGAATCCGATTGGATACCAGCTTTAAAAAGAATCGAAACTGCAGCAACGATCTATTTAGAACACCATCAGAAAATTGATTTAAGAACTGCTTTTCAAATTGCAGATTCAGCTAGCAGCAAAGTCGAATTGGATTGGGAAGAGGCAATAAGAAACTTCCGGAAGTTCAAAACCAGAGTTAAAGATTCGACCTGGAAAATTAAGTACAAACCTGTTCTTGATAGAGCTATTGCTGTTCTGAATAGTGGACGGAGATCATCGAATGGCCCAAAGCTTTGTGAGATAGCTCTTGATCAATGGGGGAAGGGAACAGCACAGCGTCGTCATATGAGATTGGCCCTTTATTCATTCCTGAATTTCTGTGTTCAGCGTCGAGATTTTCCTTCCTCATGGCTTCCACCAGCAATGAGTGATGACGAGGTTGTGACTAAGACCAAAAGAATTGGGTTCCCTCTGACTGATTCTCAAATCATCAGGTTGGTTGAAGGGTTACCTCAAGATGACACGGGTCATCGATGGAGATTTGCTATTCAGTTAATGGCTGTTTACGGCTTAAGACCAGAAGACCTACGTGAGATCCATACCAAGCAAAATGGGGCAGAACTATGGACCAGCTATCAAAAATCCAAAGGAGGTCGCAAAGGTGAAACTACGGAACCTCGTCAGTTATTTCCTATATGGGTTCTTGATATTGACGGCACTCCAGTGGATTGGAATTTCACACTGAAAGCAAGAGTTGCAGCCAATGAGTCATTACCACCCTTAGGGAAAGAGGGAAAGGCAGGTGAAGCGATTGGGACTTATCTAAGAAGGCAAGACATCTGGAAGGCTCTGCGTTCTGAGGCTGCCAAAGAGAAGGAGGAACTTACCCCTTACAGCTTTAGGCATCGCTATGCCTATTACGGTCACAACCGTCCTCAGTTAGATGGGAGTTACAGAGCACCGAAGCAAATAGCTGATGCAATGGGGCACACCTTGGATACTCACCTTTTGAGCTATGCCAGATTTAAGACGAGAGATTTGGCTGAATCATTCGATCAATATCCAGTAGCGAAATGACGATCAGAGTTTTAGAGCTTGCCGAGCAGCTCAAAGTTGGCACTGATGACTTGCTTGCTGTTTGCACGCTTCTAGAAATACCAGCGACTTCAAGGATTAGTTGCCTTAGCCCTGAGCACATCAAAAAGCTAAGGACTTACTACCAAGAGAAGTCAGAATGAAAGCCACGTCCAACTTGAAAGCAGATTGAACTACCACCTACTGATTGATGTGATCTTGGTCTTAGCTGCTGGTGGTTTTGTTCTTTTTGCCAGAAACCAAGTCAAGAAAAAGAAAGATTAGTAATTATTTGAGAACCGAATAAATTTCAAGAGGGCCCTTAGGCTTGAGATTAAACAGTACTTTTTCTCTACAGATAAACTTTCGCCGATCAAGATGGACAACGTTCTTTTATTTATCACAGGTGTCTTATCGGGAATAATCGCAGGATTTCTGATAGGTCGAACTTCTAGCAAAGTAAATGTTGGACCGGATGGAAGTCGTGAACGCTTGCTTCAAGATCGGTTATTGAAAGCTGATCAAGGCCTTGAGCAATTCAGCAGAGAAATGGAGGCACAAAGACAAGAACTAAAACAAATACAGCAAGATGCTCAGGAAGCTAGAGAAAAAGCTGCAATCAGCATTACTCAATTGGAGGCTGCAAACGAAGAGAAAGAAACATTGAAAGTTAATCAAAAAAAGATTGAGTCTTCGCTAGAGGTTGTTCGGCAAGAAAAAGAGCGATTAAGCAGGAAAGTTGGTGAAGTCTCTGAACAACTCAGGTCCCAGGAAAGTCAAACCAAGTTTTTTGAGCAGACAAGGGCTGATCTTCTTTCTCAGTTTCAATCTCTAAGTGGAAAGATGCTTGATGGCTCAAGGGATTCCTTATTGAAGACAACTAAAGAGACAGTTACGGAGCCATTCTCTAAACAGGTTGAGATCTTACGTAAACAAGTCGAAGAGTTATCGAAGGATTCAACAGAAAAGCTTGGTGTCCTTGCACAAACAACAAGAGACTTAAGACAGCGCAGTGAAGATGTTCAAGGAGCTGCAAAAGAGCTAACCAGTGCACTTCGTTCTCCAAATATCAAAGGTCGATGGGGTGAAGTGAATTTAAAGAGGATTCTTGAATTTGTTGGACTAATCCGTTATTGCGATTTTGATGAACAGGTGAGTGTGGGGACTCAAGATGGTCGCTATAGGCCCGATTGTGTAATCACTATTCCAGGTTCACGTCGTTTAATTATTGATTCGAAAGCTCCGATCGAAAGTTATTTAGATGCTCTACACATGACGGACGAAGCAGAACAAGAAAAGGCTTTGTCGGAACATTTGAAAAAGGTTCGCAGCCATATTGATGCCCTTGCAAAGAAGGACTATTCCAAACAATTGAGTTCGATGGGACAAGTCGTTGATGGCGTCATCCTTTTTATCCCTATTGAAGGCGCTCTATCAATGGCACTAGAGAGAGACCCTGATCTCTTGGAATATGCCTTCAGAAAAAACATTATCCTCACCTTTCCAACAAGTCTTTTGGCAATTCTGAAGGGGTTGTCTATGACTATTGAACAGGCTCTTATCGCTAAGAATATTGATGAGATACAGAGTAATGCTGTCGAGCTATATAAACGCTTCTCTAAATTCACTGACTATTTCAATGCCATTGGTACAAGCATCACCACGTTGAACAAGACGTTCAATGAAGCAGTGGGTTCATATCAGAGCCGATTGATGCCTCAAGGAAAGCGCTTTGCAGAAATGGCAGGTCAAAATTCCGACCTGAAGTTGACTGATGGAGTCGAAGGGTCTGTTAGGGAATTAAAAGGTCAGGACAACGAATAAGAGAACCAATCAACTCTTTATCTGTTTTATCCACCTTCAGCAGAGACAATCCAGCAGCAGTGGCAGCACCAATTCCTAATGCAATAGTAGAGTGTCGGAAGTTTCATTTTACTTCTCAAATATTTGGTTAATCAAGACAGGGGCTTGATTTTGATTTGATTTCTCTGACTGATTACGAAGATAGACGAAGCCTGCTCCAATTCCTAAAAAGAACAAAAGTAAAAGAGCTAAGGCTGCTGCTAATTCTTTGTGGACTGAAGAAGACTCTTTTTCCTCTTCTTCTGCAATTGTGTTCTCCCAGACTCTTTTATGAAGCTTTATCGCGACCATATCATCTACTGATAGTGACTCGAGCCAAGATCGGTATCCAATATCAGTAACGATGTCCCAATCAATATCCTTTATAAATGATTCTATATTTTGGTAATGGAAGTCTTCTTTATTGCCAATTCCCCATTCTTCTAATTCGTCATTCTCACCTTCTTCTTTAGCTACTTTTAATCGCCAATCTACCCAATCTTTACATTTTTGAACATCACGAAATGCTTCAGAAAGTAATACTATCGTTTCTATTTGATCACTATCATCCTTAAGGTAAATCTCAGGATCAGTATATAGTCGCATGTAATAAATTGTGTTGAATGTTGCCGAAGTTAAGTTAAATGAATCATCAACTTCTTGCCTTATCCTGATATGGTACTCGAGGGCTAAACTAAGTGAATTTTTGCTTACAATCCCCTTGGAATAATCAATTATAGAACCTTCTTTATCTCCCATTTTTGATTTTGCTTCGCCTCTATTCCAATAGGCGATTGACTCATCCGGATCAATTGCTAGTGCCTGATTGTAATCTTCTATTGCACCTTCTATATCACCCAAATCTTTTTTCACATTCCCGCGATTTGTATAAGCAAATGCATCTTTGGGATTGATCTCTATGAATTTTGAATATGTCTCAAGAGATTTAGCTTTTTTACCTTGAAGGTCGTAAATAACTCCTAAACTAAAAAAAGCAACTTCATTTGTAGGGTCTAATTCTAATATCCTATTGTAGTCAATTATTGCACCCTCATAGTCTTCAATTTCTCGTTTATTTGTTCCTCTTAAGTCAAGCGTAAAGATATTTTCAGGCTCAATCTCCAGTATTTTTGTTAAATCTTGAATTGCTAGTTCATATTCACCAATACTTTTATATGCAGAAGCTCTCCCCCAATAGCCTTTTATATATTGTGGATTAATGTTTAAAGCTTTTGAAAAGTCTTTGATAGATTCCTCAAATTCAGAAAGTTCAGCCTTACACAACCCTCTATTTTGATATGCATACAATTCATGAGGATCAATTTCTAATACCTTATTAAAATCTTTTATTGCTTCTTCGTATTCTCCATTAGCCATTTTTTCAGTTCCTTTCTCAAGAGATATTGTTTTATCTGTCATCTTCTCCAATCACACTGATCTGAATATCTTTTGTAGACACTCGCGAAGTCTTTATCAACCAATCGTTCTTGAATATTCACTCCATCCTTAGTTAGTTCAGCCACAGTCCTGCCATATCTATCCTTCGTAATCCTTCTGATTGAGACCTCTTCTCCAGCAACTAAGCCATTGAGGTAGTCCCTAGCAGCTTTAGCTGGGATGGGATCAGCTCTTTTTCCTCTTAGCTCTGGGGTATCAATACAAGCCAGTCGGATCTTCTCTCCGTCAGTACTGGTGCAGGTATCACCGTCGTAGCAGCGATCAATGGTGATAGTGGTTTGAGCTAAGGCTGGTGGTGCCAGAACTAAGAAGAGAACCAGGAGTAGAGCATGGGGTTTCATCTCTTCTGTTCCTCTAGTAATGCGGAGGTTTTGACTCCTCAACAGGGAAGTAAGCACGATCTTCTTCGTCTGGATCTTGCTCCCTGAGGCGTTCTTCTACCTCGTCATACGAGTCGTCATCAAAGTTGCGTTCAGGCTTGGTCATGACTTGGCTTCTTTCCTGCCTTTCCAAATCAGGAGCAGTGGCAAGCCAACGAGCATCAGGCTGCCATCAATTAATAGATAGGTGTTGAGCATGCTCACTCTTCAACCCTCACATCAACTGGCTCTATCCGCTGCTCATCTTTAAGCAGCATCTGTTTAACCGCATAGGCAGCAACACCAAAGATCACCAAGATGCCAATGGTCTGGATGAAATCGACGTAGGTGGCAGTGAGGTGGTACATGTTCCCTTTCTAGCCCTTGCCAACCATGTCAGCATTAGAGATGTGGAGGATTAACCAATGATTTACCCCTAAGGACTGAGGATTCCATCAACTTCTACGCCTTCAACTAGAGACAATTCAGGAATACTGGGATTCATTGCATGACGACGAACCACTCGACTTTTAAACAACATGGTTGAAAAGATCACTAGCTATTGGCAAGAACTAACTGATGACAACCGGCTGCTTATTAAACAAATTGGTATTGCCTCAGTTGCTCTATATGTTGTCTTTCAGTTTGTAGGTTTATTGCTCCCCTTCGTTATTACTGGATACACTTGCTATTGGGTTTATAAGAATATCTTGGTTGAGAATCCAAGAGTAATGAAATGAACTTAATCGAGCTAGATAAGAAAGCTGTCCAAGCAGTACAGAAACGCTTTGGACTTAGTAACTATGGAATGGTAAACCTTAGTTGGGTCTTTGGTTTTGCAGTAGGAGTTATCGCAACTCTGATTCTGCATTGGCTTTTCCATCATTAAGCATGTCATTCCCACACGACAACGAAGCAAGATTGGACATTGAAGATACGTATGACTATGAGACATTAGAAAAAATTTCCAACGAAGGGTGCAATTCCGGTTTGTGCAGCAAACACAATTTATATGCTGAAACACTCCCTTTCTTCGATAAACATGAAGACGAGATTGTCTCTGAAGTTGCAGAAATATTAGGGTTTAAAACATTAGTAGACATATTTAAAGGGGCTGAAGCAAACCTTGATCGATATCGAAACGATGTAGTTTGGATTTTTATTGAAATGGTTGCCTGCACAATTGTTAGGGAAAAGGAGGAAAAGGAGGAAGAACTCGTAAAGGTTCTAATGAAAGAGGAAGAAGAATGATGCGAGATTCCGAAACCAGCAAAAAAATAAAATGGCTTCTCTATGAGGTTGATGTCGAAAATATGTCAGATGAATATGTCGTTTTATACCCAGAACTTACAGAAGAAGAGCGGAAAATATTTCATAAAAAATTTCTAGATGATATTGAAGAACAACTTTTTATGAATATCGAAGATCAAATGATTTTCGAGGGCTTTCTTCAAGAAAATAGAGATCTTTTAAAGCGATTAACTAATGAAAATAAACTTTTCCTTTTTAGTAGAGATGACAATGTTATAGAGTTGTTGAAACAAAATGTAGAAGAAGACTCAGAGATAAAGGCTATATTCTCTAAACATAACTTTGATCCGGATAATTTACCTGGAACATCGGAATTGCCAGATGAATTCATATTAGATTGTATGGACTATGCCTTTTACTCTGATAATGCAGACGCCTACTGGGAAGGGATCGCTTATTTAACATGTAGTTGTTTAGAGCTTGAACCAGGCACTCCAGCTGGTGAAAAATATGCCCTTTATATTATGGAAGCTGCTTTAAGGTAACTCTAATAATGACTAGAGATTCCAAAATCAATGAAGAAATACAAAAGCATCTAGATTCGGATGATCTTGACTCGTCTATCGAAGAGATATCTCTAAGTGCTTACAAAGCACTTTCACAAGAAGAGCGAAAAATATATGCAAAAAAAATTGTAGAGGAAGTTAAAGAGAGAATTTTTATGAATGTTGAAGATGAGTCGGATTTTGAAGGTTTTCTTGTGAAGAATAAATCCCTCTTAAAGCTTTTAACTAATGAAGATAAACTTTTTATTGCTGAGACCGAATGGTCTGTCATAGACAATCTATTCGAAAATGCAAAAGACAATAGAGAAATAAAGGCAATATTTGATAAGCATAATATTAATCCGGAAGATTATCCTAATCCAAATAATGTAGCTAAATCACTATCAGATGAGTTCATAATAGATTGTATGGACTATGTTTATTTCTCAGATGATGGTGACTGGGGACATATCGCTTATTTAACATGTGGTTGTTTAACTGAGGATCAAGACTCTCCAGCTGCTGAAAAGTATGCCCTTTATCTTATGGACGCTTTTTTTCGGGAACAATTTGGATTATCTCCTTACGGCTGGTAAAGAAAATTTCTACCAACAAAGCTTTCTTCAATCATGCCTCTCAACAAACCAATTCCAGATTCTGTTATTCGCTTTTGGCAAAAGCAGTTTCAAAAGATTAGAGAAATCATTGTTAGACCTCCTAGTAAATAGAAAAGTGCTTGTTGTTGTTGCTTGAGGGTTTTGATTACTGCCTCTTGCTGATCGACCAACTCGCAAGCAGCCGTAATCACCTCGTCCTTGGTGGACGCTGGGGTGATGATCATTAGATTGAAAAGACTGGTTATGTCGATGGAGTGCCAAGCACTGCGCTGTCGACCTCTTGATTTTATGCGCTCTCGCCTGCTAGCACCGTTAGTACTGGGGTTCTTTACATTTGCCGCTTCTGGGACAAGTGTTCAGGCAGCTTGGTGGAACTCGTCTCCTGATTGCAGCAAGAAACAATTCTCGTCCGCAGAATTAACTAAAAGGTCCAAGCCAGGCGTTGTTGTAGTCCTAACTGACAAAGCAAGTGGGAGTGGTTTTGTTGTCCGGCATATCAAAAATCAAACGCTAATACTTACCAATAGTCATGTGATTACAGGAGCGAAAAAGGTCTTAGTGCAATGGCCGGATGGAAATCAAGATCGAGCTTCTGTTGTTTTAGATGGTGGGGCAGATACAACGTTGACTGATTTAGCCTTATTAAAGGTTCAAGGAAAGGAAGGTTCTGTACTTCCGCTCAAGAAAGATCAAATAATTGTCGGAGCTGATGTTATTGCTTTAGGGGCACCTAAAGGTCTCGCATTTAGCCTCACAAAAGGTGTAATTAGTAGCCTTAGAGATGAAGCAAGGATTATTCAAACTGATACTGCTATTAATCCAGGAAGTTCTGGTGGCCCTTTAATTAATAAATCAGGTTGTGTAGTTGGAGTAAATACTCTTGGCTTAAGAGACGATGTTGGGTTGAACTTTGCAATATCCAGTCACACAGCACAACGTTTTATTGATAAGTATGATCCTGACAATCCTCCTTCTGTTTATCAAGACAATCAATCCGTTGCTGTTAATAACCTAGAAAGAGAAAGGGAATCTTCTTATGTTGATGAAGGATCTCCAGAAGCTGCTCAGGAATACATAGATAGGTTGAACAAACTATTCAATGTTTCAGGTAAAGAACAAGAATCTATTAAGCTTGCAAATATTGCATTGCGTTTACATAAAAATAGCGCTTTAGCTTATGTTTACAGAGCGAATGCAAAATATCAGCTAAAAAACTATGAAGGTTCAATTGATGACTTGGATATTTCTATTAAACTTGATCCAAATAACGCATATGCTTATAACAATCGTGGCTTGGCAAAATATTACCTAAAAGGTTACACAGGTGCGATTAGTGATTACACAAAAGCAATTAAAATTAAGCCAGATTTCGCTGATGCTTATACTAATCGTGGCAAAGCAAAAGAGTTAAATAATGACTTAAAGGGTGCATGTGCTGATTGGCGTAAAGCGTCTCGTTTAGATGGAAAATCCAGGCCATGGGCAAAAAATAAATGTGATTCCAATAGTTCAAATAGGCGTAGGGATCAAAAGGAGGGCAATGTTGCTGATGAGGTTTGCGAAGAATATGACCATATGTGTAAGCGAAGAAAATTCGCCAATTAAAAAATCAATGT
>QCJW01000021.1 GCA_003215775.1 Prochlorococcus sp. AG-409-G20 | reverse complement strand
CGTAATGGTTTAAACAATTTACGCAAAGGAAGTGATTTTATTGATTCCTATATATCATCTTGATTGATTGGATTTATTTGTTAGTACAACGTTTAAATGTATGTTAGTTCTAATAAGAGTCAGACTGTAATTCGATAATTAAGTTATTAATTCTTTGTAATGCATGTGAACTAGTCTTGATGCCTTTTTGACTGCTCCGCTCCAGTCGCCAGGTGAGGGGCAGCGCGCAAGTTTGACACTATTATAAAGAAAAGAATTAGTTGATTCTTGACCCCATCGCCAGTCACAAGGCCTATTTAGAAGAACAATACATGGTATGCCTAGTGCCCCACATAGGTGAGCCATTGCTGTATCTATAGTTATAACAATAGAAAGTTTTTCTATTACCCTTGCTGTAGCGTCCCAATCTGTTTCTTTTAATCCATTTTTAATTAGATTGGAATCTAGTGCTCTATAAAACTCCTGGTTATTATCTTTTGTTAGTTGAAGGCTAATTAGATCTTCTCCAAAATCAGATCTCCATTGAACTGCTTCATTAAATAATATCTGGAATGGTATATCTCTAATTCTTGCTGACCATTCTGGCTGAGCTGCTGAATGTTTCCCAGCTGACCAAACTAGACCAATTCCTCTTGAATGTTTCTCAGGACAGGATCTTATTAAGCTTGCTTTACCTAAGCAATCATGTGCCGGTTTCCATCCTCCCAAAGCAATAGGTAAGTACCATAGTCCTAATTGAGGAGAGTTTTGCTTCCAAGGTTTTTGATCATTTGGAATTCTTTCCAAGATGCAATTATCTGGAAGCAAAAGTCTTTTTTGGACTAGCTTTATTAATGGTGAGCGTAACCAAATTTTTAGAAGGCTTGTTTTTTCAGATGCAACTCTGATCCAGCTTAGATTTTGGATAGCATCTCCAAAGCCTTGGTCATCCCAAAGCAATAAACTTGTTACTTGTTCTCCTTTCCATATTGTTTCAAAGATTTCTGGTTCTTCCCATCCAAGTGAGTTGATTCCAACCCCTGCAAGAAGAAGTTTCTGTGAATCAATGCAGAAAGGATTTAAACATAATTTATATTGGGCTAAATTCAACAATTGAATATGCATATTTTGGTAATTTTGTTGACTGGTATTTCTGTTGCCAATTAGTTTAGGTAAATAAGAAATATCAGTTTCACTTGATCCAGTCAAAAGTTTAATTGCAAAGCTTTGAGCCCTTAGTGCTGCTGCAATTTTGTTGAGCAGCTTTAAGCAAATTGCAAGATTATTGTAGCTCCTTATTGACTGTTCATATTTAACTTGTTTGTTTGCAAATGTTTTGGCTTCTTCTATTCTGAGTTGAAAGATTTTAAGCTCACAATAGCTATTTAATAGAAGAGCTTTTTCTTCCGAACTGATATGATTTAATTCAAGACCTTTTGATAGCCATTCTTCTGCAATTTCAGAATGCAAATTGCTCAGTTCAAGTACACCTAAGTTGTTTAATGTTCTTGCACGCTTCTGATTTATAGATAGTGCAATTACATAAGCGCGTTTGGCTTTCCCTTTGAGGCCTTTCTCTTGGTAAATTCTTCCCAGTTGATGAATCAGCTCATCATTTCTTGGGTCGAAGATGATTCTCTGATCAAGTTTTTTAATAGCAGATGCTTTCAGATAAGTTCCTGTTTTGCTGTCAATTCTTGCTTCTAAAGGATTGTCCATATTTGGAAAATTTCGTAATAATTTTCAGGACCTATGCTGTTTACTAATATCATTTGTATTATCAATTATCTTGAGAAGAATTTGATTGACAGCGGCTGGGGCTTCATCGTGCGGGCAATGTCCAACGTTAGAAATTATTTCTAGTGAGCGAATGCAAGATATCGAAGCTTTCCATCTTAATGCTTCTTCGATAGGCTCCCATGGGTCTTTTTCGCCCCAAATAAGATCAACTGGAATATTTGAATCTTTCATTAATTCTGGAGCTAAATAGTCATTAAAGAGATTTATAAAGCCATGAAATGCTTCAGGTGCGCCTGACCTCTTGCTAGGAGTTTGCAGAATATTTAAAAGCTCCAGGTCAACATTGTTACCACTTGGGTAAGCTTGCTTGAGAACTTTTTTTATTACCCCTGGGCTTGCCGCATTCCTGAATAGGTTAATACTTAACCATCTTTGACTGACGAGAAATTTTAACCAAGGTCTTGTCCATTGCATGAAGATTGATTTATCAACTAATCTTTTGTCATCTAATGCTCTAGTAGCGCAGCCAACAAGTACTACATTTTGACAATTATTTTTCAGTAATTGTGAAGCTCGCAAAGCTATTACACCACCTATTGAATTACCTACGAGAATAACTGGACGCTGAACAATGTGTGTACAGAAGTCAGCTACTTGATGGCCCCAATTGTCAAAGTTATAAGTAAAATTACTTTCATTTTTTGTTTCCTTATTAACTCTTGCTCTAGGTTGGCTGCTCCTTCCAAAGCCTATTAGGTCAATTGCATAGCAGGGAGCTGACTTTGCTAGTACTGGTTGATTGAATCGCCAGTGCTCTTTGCATGCTCCAAAGCCATGAATTAGAACAATGGCTATTGGTGAGTTGATTGACCTACCGTTGACACTCCAGGCGACTTCTTGTCCTTTCCATTGCCATAAATCCATTTGGGAGTCTTTCAATTCAATTCTCCTTTGAGTTGCGAATGTTATTCCCAAAAACTCACCATAGTCCTGATTGGAAGCTACTAGTCCAAGATGAAAAAGATTTCCTCAGGCTTAGCTTTTACTTCAAATCAGACAATTGCGATTAGAGCAGCTTTGCTGGATTGGTTTTCAATAAATGGAAGACATTGGATTCCCTGGAAACTGAAGGCTGATGGGTCTCAACCAGAAGTTGGTGAATCATTAAATCCTTATGAGATATGGGTTGCTGAAGTAATGCTTCAGCAAACCCAACTAAAAATTGTCTTGCCTTATTGGCAAAAATGGATGCAAGTGTTTCCAACTCCTTTTGATTTAGCAAAGGCTGATGAGGAAGAAGTCCTGCTGTGTTGGCAAGGGCTTGGTTATTACTCTAGAGCAAGAAGACTGCAGCAGTCGGCGCAGATGTTGCTGAATGGAGTAGCAACTACTAGTTATATAGAATCCAAATTCTGGCCAAAAGACTTGGAGAGTTGGATGGCTCTACCAGGTATTGGCAGAACTACAGCCGGGAGCATTCTTTCTTCAGCTTTTAATTATCCCAGTGCAATTTTGGATGGCAATGTAAAAAGGGTTTTCTCTAGACTTATTGCCAGTTCAGTTCCATCTAATAAAAATATTTCTTTGTTGTGGAAGATTAGTGATCAATTATTAGATAAAGAGAATCCCAGAAATTTTAATCAGTCTTTAATGGATCTTGGATCAACGGTTTGCACTCCTAGGAATCCAAATTGTTTATGTTGCCCTATCAAAAAGCATTGTATTGCCTATTCTTCAAATAGTGATCCATCTAGAATTCCAGTGAAGACAAACTCAAAGCCATTACCTAAAGAAGTGATTGGGATAGGGATTGTATGTGATTCTTCAGGAAAGATTCTGATTGATAAGCGTTTAAATAATGGAGTGCTAGGAGGTTTGTGGGAGTTCCCTGGAGGTAAGCAAGAGAATGGTGAATCGATTGTTCAAACTATTTCAAGAGAATTACAAGAGGAATTATCTATAAAGGTTGATGTATTGGATGAATTAATTAGTTTTGAACATTCTTATAGTCATAAGAAGCTTCTTTTTATTGTTCATCGTTGCTATTTGTTAGAAGGAATTCCTAAACCGCTTGCGAGTAAGGAAGTTCGGTGGGTGAAATTAGAAGATTTACATAGATATCCTTTCCCGGCGGCTAATGGAAAAATGATTGAAGCCCTATTTAAAGTTCTCGAAGCAGACAATTTACCTAATCTTTCCTAATGTTTATATATATATGTTTTACTAAATGTCTGAGATTGATTTAGGAGATTTAGTCAGACCATCTGTGATTTGCTTCGGTGAGGCTTTAGTAGATCGGTTGGGTCCCATAGGGGGCGGATCTAAGTTTCAGGATGGGACTTCCGAGGATTGTTTAGGCGGAGCTCCAGCAAATGTTGCATGTGGGTTGTCTCGATTGGGAGTCCCTGTTGCTTTTTGTGGTCGACTAGGGAATGACGGTATTGGAAATGATTTCAAGAGAGTATTTGGTGATCGGGGGATTGATTTGAGGGGGTTGCAGGAAGACTCTCAAAGGCCTAGCCGAGTTGTATTAGTTCGTCGAGATATCAATAGTGAAAGATTCTTTGAAGGGTTCGCAGGAGAAAATCCATTAGGATTTGCTGATCAGGCTATTGAATTAGCCCAACTTAAGAAAATATGGCCTTTCTTAGCAAACGAGGCAAAGTGGTTATTGATTGGAACAATATCTCTAGCTTCTATTCCCTCTGCTGAAAGTCTTCTATGGTGTTTGACTCAGGCTGAAGAACAAGGGATAAAAATAGCGTTAGATGTTAACTGGCGGCCAACGTTTTGGAATGCAGATTCCTCTCCTGACAGTGGGCCAACTCCTACAACCCTTGAATTGATTAAACCTGTACTCAATAGAGTTTCTTTTTTAAAACTTTCTAAGGAGGAAGCCCTGTGGTTTTTTAATTGTCATGATCCAGTTGAAATTTCACAATCTTTGTCGACTGCTCCAGATGTTGTTATAACTGATGGTGCTAATCCTATTCATTGGTTTATTGCAAAGATGAAAGGTGAAATAAACCCATTAGCACCTCAAAAAATTATTGATACAACCGGAGCGGGAGATGCATTTACGGCGGGAATACTACAACAGTTTCTATTCTCTTCATCTTTAGAATATTCCTTTCAGGAAGTTCTGTCTATGGTTCGATTTGCAGCTGCATGTGGGGCTATAGTTTGTTCAGGAGCAGGTGCTATTGCCCCGCAGCCTACTGAGGTAGAGGTTGAATTATTTTTAAATTGATTTGCTAGGTGGAATTAATACAGCTCTTCGACCTTCTTTGATTCCTAAATAATTAACTTTGACTCTCCAGGCATCTTTTATAATTAAATTTAGTCTTTCAGGCCATTCAATCACCATTAATGCATTGATAGCATTTGCTTCTTCTTCTTCTTGCAGAAAAAGTTCATTTGCTGCATTTGGATCGCTTAATCGATAGAGATCTAAATGAATTAAAGGAGGATTGCCTGATAGATAGTGCTGGGCTAGTGCGAAAGTTGGACTAGTAATGGGTTCATGAATTCCGATTTCGTTTGCCAAACCTTTCACTATGGATGTTTTGCCTGCGCCTAATGGGCCTTCTAAAAGTAAGAATTTCAAATTTGGAATCAGTGAGATTAGTGACTCCCCAAGGGCATATGTTTCTTCTAGATTTCTTAGGGTCCAGCATTGATCTGTAGATTGATTGTCAATTGAGCTTGAGGCATGGGCCTCTTCTCGAAAATTTTTTTTCACGATTCCCCCAAGGGAGCTTTTAAACATGGTGGCAGTTAGTGCATCTAGAACTTCATTAGGGAATTCTCCTGATTATGTTGTTGCCGATATTAAACAGGCAGATTTCGGAAGAAAGGAGCTGAGTATTGCTGAAACTGAGATGCCGGGTTTGATGGCTCTCAGGGCTAAATATGGAGCTTCTCAGCCGCTTAAAGGGGCGAGAATTGCGGGAAGTCTCCATATGACAATCCAAACTGGAGTATTGATTGAGACATTGGTTGCCTTGGGTGCAGAAGTCCGCTGGGCTTCTTGTAATATTTTTTCTACACAAGATCATGCTGCAGCTGCAATTGCAGCACAAGGAATACCTGTTTTTGCTGTTAAAGGGGAGACATTAGATGAATATTGGAGCTATACACATAGGATTCTGGAATGGGGTAATGGGGATACTCCAAATATGATTTTGGATGATGGTGGTGATGCCACAGGTCTTGTCATTCTTGGGAGTAAGGCTGAGAAAGATAGTTCAGTTTTGAATAATCCCTCTAATGAAGAGGAACAAGCTTTATTTAAGTCAATTAGATCTAAATTGTCCGAAGATGAAAGTTTCTATTCTCGGATCAAGTCAAATATAAAAGGTGTTACTGAAGAGACTACAACTGGGGTTGCCAGGTTGTATCAGATGCAGAACAAACAAGAATTACCTTTCCCTGCTATCAATGTTAATGATTCGGTCACTAAGAGTAAATTTGATAATCTTTATGGCTGTAGAGAATCATTAGTAGACGGCATAAAAAGAGCTACGGACGTTATGGTTGCAGGAAAAGTGGCATTAGTTATTGGATATGGTGATGTAGGGAAAGGTTCTGCACAATCATTGAGAGGTTTGGGAGCATCTGTTCTGATTGCAGAGATTGATCCTATATGCGCTCTGCAGGCGGCGATGGAAGGTTATAGAGTAGTAACTTTAGACAATGTTGTTCAGGATGTTGATATTTTTGTAACCGCAACTGGCAATTTCCAGGTAATTCGTCATCACCATTTAATTGAGATGAAGAATGAGGCGATAGTTTGTAATATTGGCCATTTTGATAATGAAATAGATGTGGCCTCTTTAAAGAAATATAAATGGGAGAATATCAAGCCCCAAGTTGATCATATAACTCTTCCGAATGGCAATAAAATTATTTTACTTGCTGAGGGTAGATTAGTGAATTTAGGCTGTGCAACGGGTCATCCTAGTTTTGTAATGAGTAATTCGTTTACAAATCAAGTTCTTGCTCAAATTGAATTATTTACCAAAGGCAAAGAATATACAAATGAGGTATTTGTTTTACCAAAGCATTTAGATGAGATGGTAGCAAGACTGCACTTAGATAAAATAGGTGCAAAATTAACTACCTTAACTGAAGATCAAGCAAAATATATCAATGTTCCTATTGAAGGGCCTTATAAGACGGAACATTACCGCTATTGAGTCCAATTAATTATTCTAATTATGAACAATGGATATTTCATTCGTAATTTCTAATTTAACAGACTTAATAGGTAGGGCTGTAGAGGCTAATCAATGGATTGGGTATACCTCAATTTTAATTGCAATGTTCTTGGAAAATCTTTTCCCGCCTATACCTTCAGAGTTGATTATGCCTTTAGGTGGTTTTTATGTTCATCAAGGCCAATTAGATCTTGTTCCAGTAGTAATTGCAGGCTTAATTGGAACTGTTTTAGGTGCTTTCCCTTGGTATGGTATTGGTCGCCTAGTAAATGAAGAAAGGCTTGAGAAGTGGTTAGATAGGTATGGGCAATGGCTAGGAATAAAACCTCAAGACCTTGCAAGAACCCGAATTTGGTTTAATCGTTATGGCACTAGTTTAGTTTTTTGGGGGAGGTTGGTTCCAGGTATCAGGACTCTTATATCAGTTCCTGCAGGTATTGAATTAATGCCAATAATTCCTTTCTTGTTTTGGACTTCAGCTGGTAGTTTAATTTGGACTTTTTTATTAACTATGGGAGGATTATTGTTAGGAGAAAGTTATAGTAATATCGAAGTATGGATAGAACCTTTTTCCGCTTTTGTTAAGCTTCTACTTTTTATCTCAATTATTGCTGGAGGTGCTTTTTTGATCTGGAAAACCTTCGGCAAGAGAAAATAACTTTTTAGTAATTTAATAAGTCAGAAGGGTATTTCGTCGTCATTAGGATTAGCACTGTTACTTGATTCTGGATCTCTTCTAGAACCCAGTAAGTCCAATTTGTCGACTCGAATTACTGGCTTATTTCTAGTCTCTCCTGTATTGCGGTCTTTCCAACTGTCTATTTTGAAGCTTCCTGTTATTCCAATTAAGGATCCTTTTTTCACATAATCTGCTGCCACCTGAGCTTGCTTGCCCCAGATTTCAAGATTGAACCAATCAGGCTCATCATCTCTCCTTCTGCGGTTCACAGCGATTGTGAGATTGGCGACCATGCTTCCTGATTCGAAATATCTGACTTCTGGGTCTCTACCTGCTCTGCCTACGAGGTTGACGGAATTGATTCCCATGACTTTTGGATGCTTATTTGAGCTCAATGATGGGTCAAAGATTGCTGGAGTGCATGACAGGGGTTCCAGACTGTTGGCTGGGAGTTATAGAACTCTTTGACTATTGCATCTATGATTCGCCGAATTAAGCATTGAGTAAGTCTGTGTTTTTTAGTCGTTTCAAGTTGTCCAGGGACATTGGTATTGATCTAGGTACTGCTAATACCTTGATTTATGTATCTGGTAAGGGAATTGTCCTCCAGGAGCCTTCTGTGGTGGCAATGGATTTGGAGGAATTAGCGCCTCTTGCTGTAGGCGACGATGCAAAACTTATGTTAGGCCGTACGCCAGGCAATATTCGTGCAGTTCGCCCTTTAAGGGATGGTGTGATTGCTGATTTTGATGCTGCAGAGCAAATGCTCAAAAGCTTTATTCAAAAATGCAATGAAGGTAGAGGGATTATTGCTCCTCGTTTAGTTGTGGGCATACCTAGCGGAGTTACTGGAGTTGAACGGAGGGCTGTCAGAGAGGCTGGAATGGCTGGTGCACGTGAAGTTCACTTAATTGATGAACCAGTAGCTGCTGCTATCGGAGCTTCGTTGCCAGTAACTGAACCCATTGGAACAATGATCGTTGATATAGGAGGTGGTACCACTGAGGTAGCAGTTCTGAGTCTTGGAGGAACAGTATTAAGTGAATCAGTTCGTGTAGCAGGTGATGAGATAAACGATGCAATAGCTACTTATCTCAAAAAAGTGCATAACCTAGTTGTTGGAGAAAGAACTGCTGAAGAAATCAAGATCAGAATTGGCTCTGCATTCCCAGATAATGAATTTGATATGCAATCGATGGATGTACGAGGATTGCATTTACTTTCAGGATTGCCAAGATCAATTAATTTGCAAGCTGGTGATCTTCGTGAAGCGATGTCTGAACCTCTAAATAAGATTGTTGAAGCAGTTAAACGTACCTTGGAGAGAACTCCTCCTGAATTGGCTGCAGATATTGTTGATAGAGGAATAATGCTTGCTGGAGGTGGTGCTTTGGTTAGGGGGATTAGTGATCTTTTAAGCCATGAAACGGGAATATTTACTCATGTTGCTGAGGATCCATTGCTATGTGTTGTAAATGGATGTGGAGAAGTTTTACAAGACTTTAAACGCTTAAAACGTGTTTTAGATACACCCGAATTTGCGCGAAATTCAATTATTAAAGATTGATGAGTCCATCTCCTTGGTTTGGTCGCTATCGCTTGAGATCTTTTAGACCTTTCTTGCCTTGGTTTCTACTTTTAGGAGGATTCTTTTTTGTAAGATTAAGCAAAGGCGCTGGCTTCTTAGATGCATATGCTTTTTTGGCTAAACCTTTTTGGCCAGGATCTGCTCAAAAGGATTGGATTCAAGGTTCAGTTCAGTTAGAACAATTAAATAGGATTAAATTATTAGAAATAGATAATCAGCGTTTAAGGCAAATACTTCAGATTTCTAAATCTTCCAAATCAGATTTAGTTTCAGCGGCTGTTATTTCTAGAAGACTTAATGGATGGTGGCAACAATTAGAACTTGGGAAAGGTAGTGTTCATGGTGTTGAAGTTGGTAATGCTGTTATAGGTCCAGGAGGGCTAATTGGAATAATTAATAGTGTGATTCCAACTACATCTAGGGTTAGGTTGCTTACAGCACCAGGAAGTCAGGTTGGTGTGTGGGTCCCAAGGACCAAGCGACATGCAATTTTGACAGGTGTTGGGACTAATCGGCCATTGCTTAAATTTTTAGATAAGGAACCCAAAGTTCGAATTGGCGATGTTGTAAGTACATCTCCTGCAAGTACTCTTTTGCCTGCAAATTTGAATGTGGGAATTATTCAGTTTTTAAATCCAAAAGCTTTACCTGCCCCTGAGGCAACAGTTCAATTAACTGCATCTCCAGAGGCTATTGATTGGGTGCAAATTCAAATTCGTTAATGCTCAGACTATATCAAAGATATTTCTGTGTAGCTTCCGCATTGTTTGTGCCCTTATTAACTCTTATGGGGCCTGGTTGGTTAAATATCTCTGGGGTTGGTCCAGATTGGGCTGTTTTGTGGTTATTACCTTGGGCGTTAGTTGATGGGTCTTTGTCTGCTGTAATTGCTGGATTATTTTTAGGTTTGATTTTAGATGGGATTTCAGTTAGTGATATATCACAGGTTCCTGCTTTAATGGTTTTAGGTTTTTGGTGGGGTTATATAGGACGCTATGGATCAGCAGATGAAAGAAGTTTTTTAAATTTAGCTATATTGGCTTGGCTTGGTTCAGCATTAAATGGCGTTAGTCTGTTGATACAGATTCATCTTGGTTTAAATCAGCCTTCTTTAGAAGTGTTGATGAGTTGGGGTCTTTATACATTGTTTGCACAGTCCATTGTCACGGCTTTATTAGCTCCATTGGTTTGTTTATTTCTTCTGAAATGGTGGAAGAGGAGGAGCTATTTTTAATAGCTTTAAAAACTTTGACGCATTGATTCACTGGATGATTTTCTAGATCGGATGATGTTTCGACATTTAAAAAAGATACAAAGAATTATGTATTTGCAGAAAAACTAATAGATACGAATTCTATTTTTGTACACATGTTTCCTAAGATCCTTTTCATCAGCTGAAAAGTCACCAGGTTCAGATGCATTAGATACACTTTGAACTTTATAGAAATTGAGCATAAATACCTGAGTGAAAATACTTTAAAAACCTTAAGAAAAGCTGAAATCTGCTGTATTTGAGCCTTGCTGATTGCTTTTTTCTTCACATGGAAGGTTATGGTTGCCTTTCTTAAATAGGAAATACCCATGAAAGCGGGAGGTTCATCTCAGCTACGAAGCATTGATGGGCCGGTTAGAAAACCATCGTCTCGGCCAAAAGCTTCAATACTTGTTGTTGACGATGAACCAGCCGTTTTAAAGGTTCTCGTAACTCGTCTGGAGCTGGCCGGATATAGGGTTTTTTCTGCTCAAGATGGTGAGCAAGCTTTGGCAGTATTTCATGAAGAATCTCCAGATTTGGTTGTCTTAGATGTAATGCTGCCAAAGATGGATGGCTTCGCAGTTTGTAGACGCCTGAGAGCTGAATCTTGTGTGCCAATCATATTCTTAACAGCTCTAGAGGCTATTTCGGAAAAAGTTGCAGGCTTAGATCTGGGAG
>QCJW01000020.1 GCA_003215775.1 Prochlorococcus sp. AG-409-G20 | reverse complement strand
GGATACATTAAAATGTTGAACTGTATTTTAGATAAAAAGGAATTGGTGATCACATCTTCAGATAATTGCTATATTTATTGGCCATCTTCATCATTACCATTGTTTGAATTAATAAAAAGAGATGATTATTTAACAACAAAAGATATTTCTCTATTAAAAGATATACCAGTCTCCACTACTTTATACTTAAATTCAACTAATGATTACGTCTATTCTGAAATAAGACTTTCAGAGTAATATGATTTAGTATTCTGATAGTAATATATTTAACCTTTCTGACCATCCAACTAACCAAATTTCGTCGGATTTAGTAAAACACCTTTCATTAGCTCCACCGAGGATTATTACACCTGTGTTATCAATTGGAGCAATAATAACAGAAGGCAAGTTTTCTTTGATTGTATCGAACTCGATTTTTCCTGGAAATAAATCTGTCTTCACTATTGAAATGACCTTCTTATTGCGAATAGCTTGATTGCAAATGTTACCAGGAACAAAATTCTTTTCGTTGACTATTCCTCTTTTTAACAATGTAGTTCCTTTCCAATATATTAAAATAGATATTGCACTTGTCGCCGTTAAAAATAACTTACTACCCCACTTGAGTTCTTCTTTGTAAGTAGTGTCAAGTGAGCTTGAAAGTATAAGGAATTGCTTGTCAGAGAATTCTTTATTTGATGGTTTATTAGGCTCTATATCTGTAAGTATAATGGTTATTAATATTAAGACTATGCCTGCAAATCCTGATAGAACCTCAGCGCGAACAAAACTCGGAGTTATATATTCGGCGCTAATTGCGTTAAAGGAGGCTATTAATAGGGTCAATACTCCAATAATAGACGGTATCAAAGATGGTTTTTTCATAGAAGGAGATCTACAACTTTTATTCGTAATTAAATTTCCTTAAATTTCAACTATATTATGAAGAATGCGTAAACACTTCGTTAGATAACCATTATTTATTAATATTTCCAAATCATAACAACTCTTCAAGACAGTATAATTATGATTATTGCCATTTCAAAATGACCTATCTGAACCTAAGGCTCATTATCAAGATCATATTGACTACATTACTGACCTTCTCCTTATATTTAGCTCCTGCGACAGCCTCAACAGATTTACTAAATATAAGTAATACATCTCTATCGGAAATCTCTTCCAGTATCAATATTGAAACTAGTACAAGCCAACTTACTGATAAAATTACTGTAGATACTGATATACCACCTAGAATTAATCAAGATCTATCAACCAGTACAGATATCACTGATCCTAATTTTAATACAATTAGAAATCGCGAAGTAGGCAAATCTAAAGCTAAATTTATTGTAGTTGGTTTAATAGTAGTAGCAAGTATTGTACCTTTTGTTACTTGGAGGTTCTTAAAGTTCTAATCATTCTTAAATAAATATATTAACTAAATACTCTATTATGATGACTAATATTAATAATCTTAAATCTGGACTTATATTAGTAACTGGTCCGACTAATTCTGGAAAGAGTAAATGGGCTGAATATTTATTGAGAGTGAAAAGCAACGTTACTTATATAGCTACATCTGCTCATGATCCTTCTGATACAGAATGGTCTGACAGAATTCTTAAACATCAAAAACGAAGATCCAAGTCTTGGCGCACAATAGAATCAAAAGGTAACTTAATTGAAAGCTTAAAGGCTGTTTCTAAATTTGATTCAATCTTGATTGATTCATTAGGTGGATATGTAGCAATGAATTTAGAATTAACAGATTCCAATTGGGACAATGAATCTAACAACCTTATTTCACTAATAAAAGATCTTAATAGTACCATAATAATAGTTACAGAAGAGGTTGGATGGAGTGTTGTACCACATACAGAGCTTGGTCATCTTTTTAGGGAAAGGTTGACCCAGTTCTCCTTTATGCTAAATAATCTCGCTGTTGCTTCTTGGCTCGTAGTTGGTGGATATGCAATTGATTTATATAATTTAGGAGTTAAGGTTCCAGGGCATGATGATTAAAGATGCTAGTAAATAAAAAATTATCAGTAGCCCTTTATGAGCCTAGAATTCCTCAAAATACAGGATGCATAGCAAGGACATGTGCAGCATTTAATATTCCGCTTAACCTTATCGAACCTCTAGGCTTTGAAATAACAGATAAATATGTAAAAAGAGCTGGCTTGGACTATTGGCCCTTTGTCGATCTATTTATTTATAGAAACTTTGAAAACTTTTTGAAGTCACTACCTTCTAGTACTCGTTTAATAGGATGTAGTAAGTCTGGTAAAACTTCTTTAGATGATTTTAATTTTGTACCTGGAGACGTAATCTTATTAGGCAGAGAGGATATTGGTTTGCCAGATCATATTAGACGTAAATGTAATTCTATTATTTCCATACCTATGCCAGGATCAAGCGAATTAAACGGAGGAAAAGGAGTTAGGAGTTTAAATTTATCGGTAGCTACAGGAATAATTAGTTATAAAGCTCTAATTGACATAAGTAAATCTTTAAATTGATTTTTAACAAGAAAACGTTAATATAAATCTAATTTAATAAAATTTTTTTTTAGTAATCTATAACGTCATCTTAATTTAATTTGTATTGTCAATCGAATTTAAACACTTTACTAGACTGATGATCAGATATTTTGTTATTATCAAAGAGTTGTCAGTGTAGCTCAGCTGGTTAGAGCACAGCATTCATAACGCTGAGGTCGAGAGTTCAAGTCTCTCCACTGACATTAACTTCATATGAAACTCACTCACATACGTACTGTGGGCTATCAATTAGGTAATAAATTTAATTAGATATATTTTAAACCAAATAATTGCTCAATTTGCCTGCTGCGATTGCTTTTAGCATCTTTAATTGAATAAATGTCAAATTAAAAATCCCAGCAGACTAATAATTTAGTCTGCTGGGATTTTTATATTTGAATCTAGGCCCTGTCCTAGTTATCTGCAAATAAGCAAGTTAGGGGCTTTCTAGTTTGAGGTTAGCTCTTAGGAACCAACACCAGGGTTAACTTTATTCTGTCCTTCTGAGGCTGGTACATATGCCTCTTGTATTGCACCACACTGAAGGCTTTCAGCTGTTTTACCAGTAGCCCTTTCACAAAGTGCTTTTTGTTGATCTAAATCGAGCACTGCATCACTAAAATCAGCTCCTTCGATGATTGCCCCATCAAAAAAGCTTTTGAGTAGTTCAGCACCTGACAAGTTCGCTCCTGATAAGTCTGCATTGTCGAAGCGACTTGAATATGCAATGACATTAGAGAGATTTGCTCCACGAAGATTTGCGTTTCTTAAGTTGGATACGCTGAAGAAGGATCCACTAAAGTCCGCATCTCCTAGATCTTTACCAGATAAGTCGTACTTTACGTACTCGGTGTTCTGGAGATTTTGACCATGAAGACTAGTGTCCAGAACATCAACGGATGATGGGTCACTTGGATATAGAGCTCCAACAGACATTGGGCTAATACTGAGGCCAATTAGTACTGGCAACAAAATCAGCAGTTTTGTAAGAGAGCGTGTAAAAGAAGAAATTAGAGAGGCCATTTAAATCGCCAGCAACTGACGGAAGCACCACACGACCATATTCTTTCACGACGTGGCATGTCCTCTAACAACGAATCAAGAACTGTTGCAGCGTGTTTTAAATTTTCCTGCTCTGTAAGCAGCTCAAAATGGCTAAAAGTCCAATCAGGAAGGGCATTTTCAAGGATGTAACGAAAAATTCAATTTTTTTTTTAAAGCTAGAAATCGACTCGAAAAATTATTCAAGTATCAAATTTCGGCAATGTAATTTGAGTTTATTGGCCCGAAAGACATCGAAATAGAACTGAATCGATTATGAGTAGCAGTTTTATTACGTAGAGATAGCTCCTAATTGATCTGAAATTTTTCATTAATCAGCAAAAAACTGGCTTTTCAGCCAAAGAGATGAAGATATGACTCATTGCATAGCTACCCAATGAGTAAAACAAAGCGTTCTTGGGATAAAGTGCACGAAATTCCCCCGAATTAGGATGAACTTCGATTATCACGCAGTTGCAGCTATCCTCCATACTGCAATTCCTCTAGCAGCTGGTGCAGCAGGTGTTGGATACTTCGTACTCAGATCAAGGGGCGTTGGATTTGGTACTTCACATCTTTTAGTTGGACTTCCTGTTTTTGTTGTAGGTGCAGCAGCAGCGGCTTTCTACAAAATCACAGCTCCATAACAACTCCATTTTAGAACTCTAAAATCGGCCGAAGTCGAATTTCTCTTAAACTAAGTAAGTCTGCTTAATGACTAATTAAGCAGACTTGGGAACTATATTGTACAAATTAATATTACTTAATATATATTATAATTTGTATATCAACATGAATTACTTGTATATCAATATAAATATCTACAGACTATTGATATAAGGCAGAAAATCGTCATAAATATAGATTCTTAGTCCGTCGACATGTCAATTATTTTGTTGAGAGGATGTAGCTTTTCCGCGATTAGGGTGTTCTCTTTTTATCGGATTTGAAAGGAGCTCACTTCTAACTTGATTTAATAGGCGGAAATGTCCTGTATTTGAGAATTTTTTGAGCAAGGAGTGGTCCCACTTCATGATGAAACTCTAAAAGTTTGGTGAGATGGTCGGCATCTTTGACTAGGTCATTTGACGAAGACAAGATAATTATAAACATTTTATGATTTTTCTTGGATAATCTCACATATAACTCCTAGCGACTTATTAATGTTATAAGGGATTACCTACAAACATTCGAATTACTTCATGTCAACAGAAGCTTCCTGTCTTAAAGTCGGCCAGAAAGCGCCGAATTTCACAGCAACAGCTGTCATAGATCAAGAATTTAAAGAAATCAGTCTTTCCCAGTACAAAGGGAAATATGTCGTTCTTTTCTTTTATCCACTTGATTTCACATTTGTATGTCCAACTGAAATCACAGCATTTAGTGATAAGTACTCCGAATTCTCAAGTAAAAACACGGAAGTATTAGGAGTTTCAGTCGACAGTCAGTTCAGCCATTTGGCATGGATCCAAACACCTCGTAATCAAGGTGGAATAGGAGACATTAATTATCCATTGGTTGCTGACCTAAAAAAAGAGATTTCAACTGCCTACAATGTTCTAGATGATAATGAAGGTGTAGCACTAAGAGGACTTTTTATAATCGATCCAGATGGAGTAATTATGCACGCTACTATCAATAATCTTCCAGTAGGAAGAAATGTAGATGAGACTCTGAGAGTACTTCAAGCATTTCAGTATGTTCAATCTAATCCAGATGAAGTTTGTCCAGCTAATTGGACTCCAGGTGATAAGACTATGAAGCCAGATCCAATCGGAAGTAAAGAGTTCTTTAATGCAATAGACTAACATTAATCCAAATTAAAATATAACCAATTCCTAGATACATTTTTCTGGCGAGTTGGTTATATTTTATTATCCTTAACTAATTTTCTAATTCCTTCTAAGAGATTTTCTTCCATAACTATATTATTACCATCACTTACAACCACTCTTGTTAGAGTTGGTAAACCACCCTTACTTGCCTTTAGATATACGGGTTCAACGTATAAGAGCGATTTACCAAAAGGAAGTACTAATAGATTTCCTTGAATAACTTCTGATCCATCTCTGTCCCATAAACTAAACTGTTTGCTGATATTTGGATTTTGATTTATTAATGCTTGAATTTGTTCAGGACCAAATATAGTTGTTTGCCCCGGGAATCGTAAGAGAATTAATTCCCCATAGTTTTTACCATCATTTCTTGCTGCTAGCCACGCAGAGAGGTTAGGCCTTGCAAGTGGTGATAGCGGCTGGAGTAGAAGGAATTCAGAACTGCTGTTGGGATTAAGTTGAGCAGTTATATGATATGGCTCTACCGGTACTTGCTCTTTCCCATAAAGTTCTTTCGGTACTTCCCATTCGTCATCACCATTATAAAAAGTTCTAGGATCTGTAACATGGTAACGAAGTAACTGTCTAACTTGAATATCAAATAGTTCTGTTGGAACTAGGAGGTGTTTCCTTAATCCAATTGGCATTGACTCAAGTTTCTTAAATAAGTTTGGAAAGATTGATTTCCAAGCTTGAAGTATTGGATCCTTTGGTTCATTCTCATATAGAAATACCTTTCCGTTGTATGCATCAATAACAGCCTTTACAGAGTTCCTAATATACCTAACTTTTTTTCCTGCAAATAGAGAAGCTGCATAAGGATAATTAGTTGAGGTAGTATATCCCTCTGCTATCCAGTATAAATATTGATTTTTAGTGTATTCAGGACTGTTTTTATTAACATCTACTGAAACTAAATAAGGATCTCCTTTAAATTTAATAAAAGGAACTATCGCTCTAAGACGAGATTTAATATCTCGTCTGATTAGTAAATTTGAATTTTTAGTAATAGAGCTTGTAGTTATTATTCTTGGATCAAATAGGTAGATTGAAGCCTCTAATCTCTTAAAGTAACCATTTAGTGGTATACCTGCTGATCCTTTGTAATGGCTAAAGATATTCTGATCTCCCTTGGGGTAATCAAATTCTTTAAGTTTTGATGGCGCTATTGCATAAGGAGAAGCTAAATTACCAAAATAAATTCCTGCATTTCCAATAGGTATTGATTCTTTAACGTCCTCCTTACTTATTCCAAGTGATTGAATACCTTCAAACTTAGTAGAATCTCCAATATCGCTAACAAAGTAATCTGGTAAGCCATCCGGTGCTTTTGTATTTACTGGACTAAGTGTAAATCCGTATCCATGTGTAAAAACAAAATGTCTATTTAACCATGTTCTAGATCGGTTAGGTAACGAACCTTGATCTAATTCCCTAGCGGATATAATTACTTGTTGCCTTTCGTTAGTTCCACCCTTAAGTTGGTATCTATCTACTGCAGCATTTGAGAACCTATAATATATCTTTAATTGTTGTAATTGCCTATTCGTAGCAAGTAATGGTTGACTATCCCATAATCTTATATTTCTTAAAGTACCACCACCTAAATCAAGATCATCTGCTGAGACTTTTGTCTCTGGATTAATAAATGTTGTTTTAATCTTATCTAATTGAAATGCTTTTCTCGTTGAAGATATAGCTCTCTGTATATACTTAGATTGTAAACTTAATTCTCTTGGTTTTACAAAAATCCATTGTAGTAATGGATATAATATCAATTCTAATAAAAGAAATGAGAGAGTAAATAGAAACGGTATAAGTCTAATTATTTTTGATTTATTTCCATATTTTGGTAGGTAAATAATAAATGAAAAAACAAAGATACTAATAGATGCTAAAGTTCTAAGAGGTATAGTAAAATTAACATCTAACCAACCTGGTCCTGGAAAAGAATGGTTTTCATTCCACAAGAGTTGGTACCTGGATAGCCAAATCAATAGTCCTGTTAAACATAACAACAATGATACTATTGGCTTTAAATACTTCTTATGTTTAGAAGTTAACTTATAGGAAGACCAATTTGAAAGATTTGAATCTCTGGCAAGGTAATTAACATATGTATTTGCAAGAATATTCAGAATGTAAACAAATAAGATAGTAGAGGCTAGAAATAGAGAATTAAATTTACCTATGCTAAAACTGATATCAGAATTCAATACAGGTTCTTTTATGCCTGAGTCTGGGATAAATACAGATAGAGCCCATATAGACCAATTTGAAGTTATTGTTAAGCTAAATAGTACTGACGAGATAATGTTTAGCTTTTGTATTTGTTTTAAACACAGTAAAATTAAATAAACACTAAAAATAATTACTATTAATGATATATCAATAATATTTGTATTATTTAATAATACACTATTTAAATCTGAGATCAACAAACTATCGTCAACTGAGTTAATACATAATCGAGCAGTTAGGATGAAACTAATAATAGCTGTAGTGGCTGATATAAAAACCCTGAATCCATATTCTTTTCCTGAAACAGAGTATGAACTCTTATTATATGAATTGATTGAAAGCCAGTAGGACTGCCATTTATATAGAGCTATAATTACTAAGAGTGAAAGCAGGAAACAAATTGATTGAATTAACCACTTAGTTAGTAAGATATTTTCCCAAGAAAATTGTCTGAACCAAATAAATTCTAGATGTAGTGATGAGAATATGTAGAAAAATGGAATTAAAAAGCATAAAATTTTTAACAGAGAGATTTTATGCCTTGACTTCTTTGTAGTAATGATCAAAACAAGGGTTTAGTCTGAACATTGCTTTATTTTAATTTCTTTTATCAGATAATCCAGCTATTTCAATAAACTTTTCAGAACTGAGAGTTTCTTCTTCTATAAGAGCATCTACTAAGAGATCCATTTGATCTATGTTAGGTTTTAATAATTCTATTGCCATATCCATAGCTTCAAAAGCTAGCTTTCTTACTTGGAGATCAATTTCTCTTGCGGTTGCTTCTCCGTATGTTGATTTGGAACTTATTAAATCTCGTCCTAGAAATACTTGTTGTCTATCTTGGCTGAGAGAAATAGGGCCCATACTTGAGAAGCCATATTTTGTAACCATATCCCTGGCTAATACTTGGACATTTTCTAGGTCTCCGCTCGCACCTTGAGTTACTTCTTCAGACCCAAAAACAATAATCTCAGCTGCTCTACCGCCAAGGGCAACCACTAATCTTGAGAAAAGGTACTTTCTGCTAATTAGACCTGAGTCAATTATCTCTTCGTCTGGCCAGAATCTAGTAAATCCACCAACTCCACCTGCTCTGGGGAGTATTGAGATTTTGTCGACTTTATCGGCGTCAGGAAGCAATGCAGCTACAAGTGCATGACCTATTTCATGATATGCAATTAGTCTAAGTTTAGATCTATCTAATGGTGACTTTCTAGTTAAGCCCATTGTTATTCTTTCTAATGCAATTTCTATATCTTTGCTGGAAATTAGATTCTGATTATTTCTAGCGGCAATAATTGCTGATTCATTTAGAAGGTTTGCTAATTGAGCTCCCGAGAATCCGGGTGTTCGTAAAGCCCAATCATTTAAATTAACTTCTTCTGACAAGGGCCTTGTACGTGCATGTACAGACAAAATCTTTTCTCTTCCTTTTTTATCTGGTAATAAAACTTGTATTGTCCTATCAAAACGTCCGGGCCTAATTAAGGCTGAGTCAAGAACATCAGGTCGATTAGTTGCTGCTAAAACTATTACGCCAGAATTTTCACCAAAACCGTCCATTTCAGTAAGTAATTGATTTAAGGTCTGCTCCCTTTCATCATTTCCTCCGCCTATTCCAGATCCCCTTTGGCGACCAATAGCATCTATTTCATCTATAAATACAATGCATGGTTTTTGGTTCTTTGCTTTGTTAAACAAATCCCTGACACGACTAGCTCCTACTCCAACAAATAATTCAACAAATTCTGAAGCAGAAATAGAAAAGAAAGGTACTTGAGACTCTCCTGCTATCGCCTTTGCTAACAAGGTCTTTCCTGTCCCAGGAGGTCCCACTAGCAAGACTCCCTTAGGAGCCTTGGCGCCTAACCTCTTTAGAGTTTCTGGTGCCTTCAAAAAGGAGACTACTTCTTTCAGTTCTTCTGTGGCTTCAGAAACTCCTTGTACATCCTCAAACCGTATATCTAGATCTATTTCTGGGTTTATGCGGGCCTGAGTTTTACCGAAGCCCATGGTTCTGCTTGCAATATTATTAGTTCTTCTAAACAAGAAAATTAATCCAACTATTATGATTAATATGAAAGTTAAATTACCTGTAAGGCTTGCTATAGCTTGTTCTTTTCGTAGATCCTTAACCGTTAGTGGAATACTATTTTCTTGAGCTGTTCTAAGAATTAATTGATCATTTTTTAATATAGAAATACGTTTATTATCTCCATTCACATACTTGGCTATAACTTCACGACGAGATGGTATCAACGTAAGAGAATGTATACGTCCTTGTTGAATATCGGCCATAAGGTTACTGTAACTAGCTTCATTACTGCTATTGATATAATTTTTTTGTTCCATAATGCCTGGAAATTGACTAGTTTAATTTGATGTTTGTGTAAATTTTGTATTAAATTGATGAGTGAAAGCTTGTTTTATAAACATCCTACTGAAAAATTATAGAGAGGGATTTGACGCAATGGCTATTAAAGGTAGATGATAGTTTGACAACAAGAACTCTAAGATGGCTGTACCTAAGAAAAAGACATCCAAAAGCAAGAGAAATCAAAGACACGCTGTATGGAAGGGCAAGGCGGCTATAGCAGCTCAGAAAGCAATTTCTATTGGAAAATCAGTATTAAGCGGAAGAGCACAAGGCTTTGTCTATCCAATTCAGGAAAATGAAGACCAAGAAGAATAAAAAGAATAAATTACCTAATTGAATTACTGATATATGTAATTTCTTGATTGGTGTGACTGATTACACTTACATTAAGAACCAAGTTTAAATGCTTCCAGAACTACAGCATAAACAGCACCTATTCTCAGGTTTTCACATGTTAAGAATATCTTACTCCATGATTTAAATCTTGCAATAGAACGAAATCTTATAAAGATTTCAATTATCAGTGTCATTGCAATGGCTATGAGAGTTCTTTGATTACTTGAGGAGATAAAATATGCAGTAATATTGCTACCTAAATAGTATCCAAGCAAAAGAGAAAGAATACTTATGCTTATATTTCTCCAATTACCAAATAGATCTCTATAGACATTGTCAGTTAATGATCTAATTAAGTTTTCTAGTCGAGTCTTTTGCATGTAATTACAATAAATTAATTTGGTTCTGGAATTTCATTTATTCATATAATCTCACAAATATATAAAGTCAAGTAAATATATTTATAATCTAGTTAAATAAACTGTAATTGATAGGAATTACTGTGCATTCAATCTGGTTCCTACCTAAACCGGTCGATATCAAGGATCTTTCGGGACTAGATTTACCAGAACCAATACTCTGCATACTATTTAGAAGGGGAATAACTGATATTGATAAAGCTAAGGCTTTTATAGACCCTTTAGCTCCGCCCGACGCGTTCCAACACTTTACGGATTTGGCACGAGCCTGCGAACGACTTAGGACTGCGTGTCTGAATAAAGAACGTGTAGCAATATGTGGTGATTATGATGCAGATGGAATGACGAGCTCGGCTCTATTAGTAAAACTACTTTGTGATTTAGGTGCATTAGCTTTTCCATCAATCCCGAGTAGAGGCAAAGAAGGATATGGACTAAATAAAAGAATGATAGAAGAATTAAGCACTAGTAATACAAAATTAATTATAACTGTAGACAATGGTATTAATGCTTCTTTAGAAATTGAATATGCTAAATCATTAGGAATAGAATTAATAATTACAGATCACCATCATTTGTCGGGTAATAAGCCCGACGTACTTGCAATACTTCACCCTCATTATACTCCTACTGGATCACCATATAAATATATGGCAGGTGTTGGTATGGCTTTTATTCTTGGCAACTATTTAATAAAATATATGGAATCTACTAACAGTGATGAAATTTATACACATCTATTTTGTATAGGTACAATCGCAGACATGTCTCCATTGCTAGGTGCTAATAGATACTGGATAAAAAAAGGACTAAGATCTTTTAATAAAACTAGCAACAATGGTTTAAAAGCATTGCAAGAAATTTCAGGGATATCCGACAGTGAGGTTACCTCTGAAGATATAGGATTTAAAATAGCACCAAGAATTAATTCAGTTGGTAGATTATCTGAGCCTTCATTAATTGTAGACTTGTTTTTAGAAGATGACAGAAACAAAGCGACAAATCTAGCAAGAAAATGTAACGATTTTAATAACAAGAGAAGAATAATATGTGATGGAATAGAAGAAGAGGCAAAAGCACTACTTGCTTCTAGCCCAGACAACATTCAGGAATTTATATTATTAGCACAACGTCATTGGCATCATGGAGTAATTGGTATCGTAGCTTCTAGACTGCAGCAGCGTTTTAACAAACCAACTGCACTATTAGCAATAGACAATAATTCTAATTTCAGAGCATCTGTTAGATCTCCTAACTGGTGCGATCTAAATAAGATACTCCCTCAATGTGATGATCTACTTTTAAGCTGGGGAGGACATTCATGTGCAGCTGGATTCACCGTTAAAGCGGAAAAAATATTATTATTAGAAGAAAGGCTTAATAAAATTGTTAGTGACCTCAACTACGATGAAATAAATTATACAAATATTGTCAAACCTGAATCATATATAAGTCTGCGTGAAATAGATTTCGAGTTATTCAATAGTCTTAACTCCTTGCAGCCATTTGGCAATGGAAATCCAAAGCCAATCTTTTGGACAAGGTGCTGTTCTATAGATTCTCAAAGTATCATTAAGTCTTCTCATCTACGATTATTCCTCAAACAAGATGATACTGTTGTAGAAGCTATATATTGGAACTACAATAGTTTACTAAATCAAAATCAAAAGATTGATATTGCCTTTACTATAGTAATAAACAAATGGAATGGTATATCTAGAATTCAGTTAGAAATTATATCTATTAGAACACATCAAGAATGCGTAAAAATCAAAAAGAATAATAGAATATATATTTGTTCTAAAAAAAGTCCTAATGAATTTTGTGTGCAGAACAGTAATGGAGATAAAATAATGGGTAATATCGATAAGAATGGTTATATATCATCTAATTCAACTATTAAAAAAAATGTATTTATAAATAGTTTATTATCTGAAGCTTCAATTAGCCTAGGTTTATATTACTAAGTATTGTTATTTATTGACATATAAAATTACTCTAGAAAAGCTGCAGGAAGATCTGACTTCTCTAGGTTTTCAAATTATTGAAAGCGAATTGGTTCGCTTTCAATTTTTCAAAAGTGCGCTGCTTGGCTCAGATTCCTCTTCTATAGAAGATCAAGGCAACGATTGCAGGTCCTGCCAGTACAACTGCTGCAAGAGGTATGAGGTTTCCCATGGAAATTTTGAATCTCCTACAATTGTACTATTACTAGACCTGAGATGAGCATCTCTTTAGGAGACATTACAAATATCCTCTTTAAACCCTTCTATTTCCTTCTAAAACCACGGTCCCTTATGAAAAATTCGAAGCTCAAATGGAAGTGTATCAGTAACTGCGGAGCTTGCTGCAGACTTGCACCTGAAGAAAGGTCAGAAGCATTAAGCGTTCTCGACGATGATCAGCTCAAACAATATCTTGAAATGGTTGGTCATGATGGCTGGTGTCGACACTATGACAAACAAAGTAGGACTTGCTCAATTTATGAAAATAGACCAGATTTTTGCAAAGTTGATTCAACAGTGAGACTCTACAAAATAGATAATAATGAAATTAACAACTTCTGCATATCATGCTGTAAATTACAAATACGATCAATATACGGTGGTAGAAGCCTTGTTATGAAAAAGTTTTTAAAAAAAATACAGGCAAATTAAAATGCAAAATCAACAAATAACGAGTAAAGCTATAAATGATTCAGATCGAAATCCGAAATATGAGAATAGTGGATTCTTTAGCGTTCTTATTGCAACGTTCACAACCATTTTCTTTGCAGAATTAGGTGATAAGACTCAAGTAGCAACATTGTTATTAGCAGCTCAGTCAGGCAAGCCAATAATTGTATTTATTGGCTCTGCAACAGCCTTAATTCTCTCAAGCTTAATGGGAGTAATACTTGGCAAATGGTTGTCGAGCAAATTAGCTCCAGAAACCTTTGAATACTTAGCTGGAGGAGTTATGGTTGTTATTGGTCTTACAATTGCTATAGAGGCTGCATATTCAATCTTTTTTAAATAGGAACTTACACATGACAGTGCCACTGCTAGTAACAACCATTACAACAGTATTTATAGCTGAGCTTGGAGACAAGACTCAATTAGCAACTGTTGCCATTAGCGGTACTTCCAAAAACCCACAGGCAGTATTTATTGGATCTGCTTCTGCTTTGGTTATGTCGAGCCTCATTGGATCTGTTGCAGGAGGTTCTCTGTCGAGTTTTATACCAAGAGAATTTCTTAAACTTATTGCTGCAGCTGGTTTCCTGGTAATTGGTATTAGACTTTTATGGCCCTTAATAACTAATATAATAAAAGGTGAGCAGTCAAACTAAAATGGAAAGAGAAGAAGACCTATTGTTCCCCTTATGCAAAATGAGTACTACAACCAAATATGATATTCAAATATCATATTTACATAACAACCTGACAAAAGGTAATTAGTATGTTTACAGTATCAAAGTTACTCGAACAAATTCCAAGCGAGAGCTCAGTAGAGCAAAAAAGACTTGAAAAAATACTTAAATTTACAAAGAAGTCAGACAAAAAGAAATTAGATATTGCAATTGATGCTCTTACGAAAATAGGAGTAATAGAAAAGAACGACGAAAATAACCTATCAAAGAATCAAAACATGAACTTAATCCAGGCAAGATTACGTTGTAGTAGTAAAGGATATTGTTTTGCTGTTAGAGATGATGGAGATGATGATATATATATCAGAGATCAAAACCTTAATCATGCCTGGAATGGAGACAGGGTTCTAGTAAAGATAACCAGGGAAGGGGTAAGAAGAAGATCAGCTGAGGGATCAATTCAATGTATTTTAGAAAGAGGTCCTTCAAGATTATTAGCTCTTCTCCAAATGGAAGAAGATCAGATAATAGCTAATCCACTTGATGACAGACTGCTAGAAACAGTAATGCTAGATGAAGCTGATAAAAAATACTTCATAAACGATCATGATGAAAACTTGGTTGAATTAAATATAGACCAATACCCTGTAGCTCAACACCCAGCAAAAGGTCATGTAATTAGATCACTTTCACTAAAGGATGGTTTAGCTGGAGACATAGAGATACTTCTCACAAAAACCAATTTACAGCGCAGATTAGATACGCCTCGTTCAACATTAAAACAACCTATTACTAAAAATAGATTAGATCTTACAGATCAACAATCAATTATACTTCAGGGATGGGAAGGAGATAATGCACCAATTCCTCAAGCATTCCATGCTGAACCCCACAATGGAGGTATAAGATTATGGATACATACACCAGCAGTATCAGAACTAATAAATTTTGGAGGAAGCTTTGAACTGTGGCTAAGAGAAATAGCAGAGTCACATTGCTTAGGTAATAGCTGGAATTGTTATCTACCGGAAGCATTAATTAATAAAGCTATATTTAAAGAGTCAGCCTCATGTAATTCAGTAAGCCTTAGAATAGATTTAGATAATTCTGGAGAAAGTTACGACTGGCAATTCCATCTAACAACTATTAAACCACAAGTTACAATAACCACAGAGCATCTTGTTACTTTATCAAAGAGAAGGACAAATTCTAAAACCATACCAGCATCACTTAAGAAATACAAAGACTACCTTAATACAATACAAAATATATTATTCGCTTCAAAGTTAATAAACGAGAAAGAAGCGAATAATGGTTTGATAAACTTAGATCTAAGAGTTCCTGAAATAGAGACACTAGGAGATCTACGTCATGAAGATTTAGAATTATCTAATAAACAGTGGATCACACCATTCGATATAAATAATCCTAATTCAGTAATTGCTACTCTTACTAGAGAATCTAATCGAATATATCTATCCCATGCCAACTCATTAAAACTACCTGCAATAATGCTTCAGTCAGAACCTATCGATAATAATAACATAAATGAACTTGCAAAAACTGCTTTAGCACTTGATCTATCAATTGAATTAGATGAGGAAGGATATGTATCGCCATCTAATCTTTCAAAACTCTTTGAAAAGAATCTGCATAAAAGAGTTCTTCAAAAATTACTAAGATATTCCTTACCCGAGCCTAAAATTAAATTAAATTATCTTGAAGAAATTGCTAACCTATTTGAAGAAGCTCCTTCTCAGCAACTTGATGGCAGCTCAATCAATGCATCCGCTCCATGGACTTCTATTTCAGAACACTATTATTCTTTATTAAATCAACATGTCCTTGTACTATTATTAGCTGAAGGCAAGGATAGGCCTACTGCAAGACATAAAAAAAGAGTTGAATTAGGTAAAAAAGATGCAAGTAATGAAATTAGTTGGCAAATAATAAATAACTCTGTTCAAGGCAATCTAATTAAGATTTTCACTCCAAGTCTTATATACCATCTGAACAGCAAGTTAAATCAGTCAAAACTATTAACTAAAAGCATAATATCAATGTCTCAGGCAAGAGAAGCAGAGCCATTTGTAGGACAAGAACTAGAAGCTATAGTTACAGGAGTTCAGAGTTATGGATTCTTTGCAGAAATAAAGGAGTCTCAAGCAGAAGGGTTGGTACATGTTAGCACTCTAAATGATGATTGGTATGAATATAGATCTAGGCAAAATTTACTAGTTGGAAGGAAGTCTAAAGCAACTTATAAATTAGGTGATAATGTAAATGTAAAAATACTTAAGGTTGATGTCTTAAGAAACCAAATAGACTTAGAAGTTGTAAATGCAGAAGTTAATGATACATATAAAGCAGAAAGTAGTGATGAAAGGTTAAAAACAACTATTAGAGATGAAAGTATATTTGAAGAGGAATAATTAACAATGTACCCAATAGTTATAGCTGTAACTGGAGCGTCAGCTACCCCACTAGCAGAAAGATCAATTCAATTACTATTAAAATCGAATTATAATATTCATTTAATCATTAGCAAAGGAGCATACGAGGTCTGGAGATCAGAATTTAATTTATCAATACCATTAGAACCGAAAGCTCAAGAATCATTCTGGAGAGACTACTTGAATACAAAATCTGGCAAGTTAACTTGTCACAGATGGAATAACAACGCAGCATCAATTGCCAGTGGAAGTTTTAAAACATCGGCCATGTTTATTATCCCATGTTCTATGGGTACTCTAGGAAGAATTGCTTCTGGTGTTTCTGAGAATTTAATAGAGAGAGCAGCTGATGTTCATATCAAGGAAGGGAGGAAACTTATCTTGGTACCAAGAGAGACTCCACTTAGTTTACTTCATTTGAGAAACTTAACTCTCTTAGCTGAAGCAGGAGTAAAGATCATCCCTCCAATACCCGCATGGTATACAAAACCGACAAACCTGAACGAAATGATCGACTTTATCATTGCAAGAATATTTGATAATCTAGATATGAATATAGTAGATATTAAGAGATGGCAAGGGACTTTAAATTGAAGAAATTAAACAAATTATTGCTTCTCCTCACCATAAGTCCTTTATTGGTCACTTTAATAATATCTAGTTTGAATCTAAATAAACAATCGAGAATTCGCTTTCTTATTTGGTCTACTCCAACTGTTAATATAGGGACATGGCTAGCAATCAGTAGCGTGTCCTCATCATTGATAACTGCATCATTAGCTTTTAGATTTTCTAATAATATTGAAAAATATACGAGAACAATCCATATACCTTCATCACAATCATCTCAAGATCAGAAACTTTATGATTTGAATGATCAAGAAATTATAGAATCTCAAGATAGTACAGAATTAGAAGAATCTACGGACTATATGCCTCAACGAGACATAAGAGACCCATCACCTACAATAAGTGTTCCCTTTAGAATAGTCAGTAAGGCTGGAGAAGGTATCAGTAGATCCTATGGAAAAGATTTGCAAGAAAAGCCATCAGATTTATATGATGAATATCATATAGACAATAATCTCTCAGAAAATCGAAATAACGAATTTGATGAAGAAGTAAATCAATACACTGATGAATTCACTACCAACCAAAACTCATCATACCCAACGCAATATCAATCTAGCAATATTGATTATAATTCAGATTTAGATGATTGGAGTAATGATAACACTGAAGATTGGTAGCTACATTTTAACTTGCTATTATCGAGTGCTACTAAGTTAATAGACTTAAAGTAAACCAATGCATTATAATAAACACATTGACTATATTTATCATAATCCCTTCAATACATCCCAATCATGGAAGCGGCACCATTAAATAATCCTGATCAAACCAATCAACCTCAACCAACAAAACCTGAGGACAAACCCTTCCATCAATTCATAGATGAAGAACTTATACCATCCCTAAAGACAGAATTCAAAAAGATTGGATTGCTTCCAAACACAATCACATTCGAAGAAGGCCAAAGACCAGTAACTGGAGGACTTTGCTGGATGCTTATTGGACAGATTCCAGAGGGAAGGCAGTTTTGGTTGTGTTTTGAGTCAGAAAGCATTAAATCCAGCAAAACTATTTCCCTTTCCGAATCTGGTGGCATTACTGCGACACTAGAGTCTTTTCTTGTTGATGAAAAAAAAATCACTCTGGCACTTATCACTTCAAGGCTTTTGCAACGATTAAATGGTCAAAAATGGCTTGGCGCGAATTGAAGGTAAGATATTCATACTGATTTAGTTAAGAAATCTCGCGATCCATTACATAATTCATATATAATCAATGCATCAAACAGACTAACAGAAACTTTTAACACTCACTTAATCAAACCTAATTATTTAAATCTTTTGATTAAATCAACAACAAAACCTATCACAAGTACTCTAAATACAGATATACTTGACAATCATTGGAAACAGAATCTTGAACATTTAATTTCAGAAGGATGCAAGTCAGGTGCCGATTTAGTTGAAATATTTCTAGAGAATACAGATTATATAAATATATTAACTGAGCAGGATGTTGTAACAAATGTCACGCCATCGTTTGGGATAGGTGCAGGCATACGGGTTTTTCTAAATGGCAAAGATGGTTTTGTAAGTACAAACAACCTATCTATTCATGGATTAACAAGAGCCTTAGAAGAAGCATTGGGAATGCTTGGTTTGAATTTTTCAGGGGATAACACATGTAAGTTTAATGGTCTAGCAAAACTTAATGATTATGCAGCAGATAAGCAATATTGGCTTGAACAATGCCCCGAACTTGACGAGGCAACTTCAAAACTTTTACATGCCTCAAACTGTCTAAAGAAAGAAGGTACTAATCTACAAGTTAGACGAAGTAGTTATTCAAGATCATGGCAGCAAGTCCTTGTGGCAGCATCTGACGGAACTTTCGGCAGAGATATTCGCCTTCATCAATCAATAGGGTTAAATGTTCTAGCAGCAGATAGAGAACATAGATCAAGTATAGGTAGAAGATATGGAACTTCAGGTTTACCTAATGACCTAAAGGCGTGGGATCCCGAAGTTAGTGCGCATGAAGTATGTAAAAGTGCAGGGATAATGCTTTATGCAGATTATGTAGAAGCCGGACAAATGCCAGCTATTCTCGCTAATAAATTCGGTGGAGTTATATTTCACGAAGCATGTGGTCATCTTCTAGAAACAACACAAATCGAAAGAGGTACTACTCCATTTGCTGACAAATTAGGTAAACCAATTGCTCACGAATCTGTTACAGCAATAGATGAGGGAACAAGTGATTATGCATTTGGTTCTCTTTCAATGGACGACGAAGGTTTACCACCTCAGAAAACAACTCTTATTGAAAATGGAATTCTCAAAAACTTTATAAGTGATAGAGCTGGCGAATTACGAACTGGTCACAAAAGGACCGGTAGTGGA
>QCJW01000019.1 GCA_003215775.1 Prochlorococcus sp. AG-409-G20 | reverse complement strand
TTTCTGAATCCAGATTGTTGGTTTTTTCCATGATTTACCATCGTACCAACCCGATTCTTCGTATTCTATAATATCGTTATTTAACCTATTTAAAATATATTTCCAGCTCATAAGCATTCTAATTAATATTAGAATTGGGATAATCATGCTCGAAAGGCTACCTGCAGTTATTAATTTAATATTGTCTTGTCTTAAATATAAACTGCCGTTGGCTATTAATAACATTAATGGCAATGAGGAAAACCAGCTGATGCATAGGAACTTATACAAGTTGTTCTCAGTTATGGTTGCTCTCTTGAAAAACCAAGAAGAACTTAATTGGACAAATTCTTCATTTGGTATCTGATGTCTTGGCACCGGACATTGAAACGAATATCCAGTTTTATCAGAATAATTATATTCCATATACTTTGTTAAATGAATGAACCTCTCCATTACTCCAAAAAGATTCCAAGTCGTAATATTTTCTTTGATCAGTGTGCATAACATTTATAATAATTTCGCCATAGTCTAGTAATGCCCATTTCCCTTCATTTAGTCCTTCACGTCTAATGGGTATCCTATTTGCATATTCCTTTAGTTTTTGTTCAACAGATGTTGTTATTGCTTTGACCTGCACATAAGAAAGGCCTTCAGTAATTAATATCCAATCAGCTAGGCTAGATACCTCTTCAATTCTGATTAAATTAATATTTACTGCTTTCTTGTCATCGCATGCTTCAGCTGCTAGGTCAATTAAATTCTTGCTATCCATATACATTTTCACTTGATACAGACTCTATTGAGCCCTCTTGCTGTGACATCTCTGCTCTTGCTTTACTAGCACTCTTTCGCAGTGCTTCCAGCCTGTCTTCGTAGAAGCCTCTTTTTTTCTTCTTTCTAGTTTTCTCAATCATTTCTTTTAATGCCCCTCCTAAGCTTTTGTATGCATTGGGAACGCTATATCCAAATCTACAAGCCAGGTCAATTGCTCTTTCATCAGCAGAAATTGCATCAAGTAGTCTTTTTTCTGAATTGTTTTTTAGATAAAGCCTATAACCTGCAAAACCAGATAAGCCAAGCGCCATAAGAAGAAGAAGACCGTCTTGAACCCATAATTCCCCAATAGCGCCTCCAAGGCCTATTGCAAGAGCTGCCATCTCCCAGCCATCTCTTGGAATAGTGTCATTTTGAATACGTCCTACTTCATGCCAAAAAAGAAGATTTCTGTGATCTAGAGCTAATTCTTCCCAATGCTCCAGATCAATTTGAATCTCAATTTCATCTTGGCCAATTTCCTCCAGGGTGATAAGCGGCGGATCTACTGCTATGGCAGACTCAACGAATACCCAGCTTTGATTTTCTGGAGGCAATAACGCTTTTAATCGCTGAAGCTCGCTCATGTTTTCTAGATTTCTATTCATCAAAGTTAGCTAGAAGTAACTTGGTTGTGTTTCTGTTTCCCATTCTGAATAACATCAACATGGGAAGCTAGTCATTATTGCAATTATCTCGGAACCTTATGGCTCGGCGTACCGATCTAGGTCGCATTCTATTGCTTGGCTCTGGTCCGATTGTTATCGGGCAAGCGTGTGAATTCGACTATTCTGGTACTCAGGCTTGTAAAGCTCTGAGAGCTGAAGGTTTTGAGGTTGTGTTGGTTAATTCCAACCCAGCCTCAATTATGACTGATCCAGAGATGGCTGATCGAACATATATTGAGCCACTTACATCTGATGTTGTCAAAAAAGTAATCGAAATTGAGAAGCCTGATGCACTTCTGCCAACAATGGGAGGGCAGACGGCCTTAAATATTGCCGTTTCTCTTGCAGAGGAAGGGACACTTTCAAAATATGGCGTTGAATTGATAGGTGCCGATCTAACAGCAATACGGAAAGCCGAGGATCGTCAGTTGTTTAAGGAAGCTATGTTGGACATAGGAGTTAATGTATGTCCTTCAGGAATAGCCTCAAATTTAGATGAAGCAGCTTTAGTTGGATCTGATATAAACACTTTCCCTCGAATCATTAGACCTGCTTTTACTTTGGGTGGTAGTGGAGGTGGTATTGCGTATAATCAAGATGAATTTCTAACTTTATGTAAGTCAGGTCTAGAGGCAAGTCCTGTTTCACAGATACTTATAGAAAAGTCATTACTTGGTTGGAAAGAATTTGAATTAGAGGTAATGAGAGATTTAGCAGATAATGTTGTCATAGTTTGCAGTATAGAAAATTTAGATCCGATGGGAATTCATACGGGTGATTCTATTACAGTCGCTCCAGCACAAACCTTAACTGATAAAGAGTACCAACGACTAAGGGATCAATCTATTGCAATTATTAGGAAGATTGGGGTTGCTACTGGAGGTAGCAACATTCAATTTGCGATAAATCCTGAGAATGGAGAGGTTGTTGTAATAGAGATGAATCCACGAGTTAGTAGATCTTCAGCTCTTGCAAGTAAAGCTACTGGTTTTCCTATTGCAAAAATCGCTGCATTATTAGCTGTTGGTTATACATTAGATGAAATTATTAATGATATAACAGGCAAAACACCAGCATGCTTTGAGCCAACTATAGATTATGTCGTTACGAAGTTACCAAGATTTGCATTTGAAAAATTTAGAGGTTCAGCAAAGGAGTTAACAACATCTATGAAATCTGTAGGTGAAGCTATGGCAATTGGAAGATCCTTTGAAGAATCCTTTCAGAAAGCTATTAGGTCTCTTGAGACCGGACGATCTGGTTGGGGATGTGATATGGATGACCTATCTCTGTCTAGATCTGAAATTGAAAGATTACTTCGCGTTCCAACTGCTGAACGAATTATGCATATAAGGAGTGCAATTCTTGGTGGAATGAATGACAAACAAATATCTTCACTAAGTAGAATTGATACTTGGTTTATTTCTAAATTAAGAAATATCATAAATATAGAACAAAATCTGTTGGTGAATAAGAATTTAAACCAATTGGATTCAGATTCCTTCTTAGCTCTAAAACAACATGGTTTCTCAGATCGTCAGATAGCATGGGCAACAGGTGAGGATGAGTTGGAAGTTAGAAGAGTAAGAAAAGCATTAAACGTGATTCCTGTTTTTAAAACTGTTGATACATGTGCAGCGGAATTTTCTTCTTCAACACCATATCATTATTCAACCTATGAAAGAAATATAAAAAGAGTTGATTTGGAGAATAACGTTGTATCTTCAAACCTGATACAAAACGAGGTTACTTATACCCAAAAAAGTAAAGTTATGATACTTGGAGGAGGTCCTAATAGGATTGGTCAAGGAATTGAATTTGATTACTGTTGTTGTCACGCATCTTTTTCTTCTCAAGATTTAGGATTTTCCACAATAATGGTTAATAGCAATCCAGAGACAGTCTCAACTGATTATGATACCAGTGATAAATTATTTTTTGAGCCATTAACATTAGAAGATATTTTAAATATAATTGAGCTTGAGAAACCTGAAGGAATTATCGTTCAATTTGGAGGACAAACACCTTTGAATCTGGCTATGCCCTTGTTGGAATGGTTAGAATCAGAAGACGGTAAAGCCACAGGGAGTTCAATATGGGGAACGTCACCAAATTCTATTGATTCAGCGGAGGATAGAGAGCAATTCGAATCTATTTTGAGAAAACTTGATATCAGACAACCACTGAATGGGATTGCACGTACTAAAAAAGAGGCACATCTTATTGCTAATAAGATAAATTATCCTGTCGTTGTTAGACCATCTTATGTATTAGGAGGTAGAGCAATGGAGGTTGTCTTTGATGATGAAGAACTAGATAGGTATATGAAAGAAGCTGTTGAGGTAGAACCAGAGAGACCAGTATTGATTGATCAATACCTTGAAAATGCAATTGAAGTAGATGTTGATGCACTATGTGATTCTAACGGTCATGTACTAATTGCTGGTCTTATGGAACATATTGAACCTGCCGGAATTCATTCAGGAGACTCTGCCTGTTGTCTCCCTAGTGTTTCTTTAGGCCAGAATTCCCTTGATACAATAAGAGAATGGACGAAGTTACTATCATTAGAATTGGATGTAAAAGGACTAATTAATCTTCAATATGCTGTTCAAAGAAATGAAATTGGAGACGAAATAGTTTTTATTATTGAAGCTAATCCAAGAGCATCTAGAACTGTTCCCTTTGTTTCTAAAGCAACAGGTATACCACTTGCCCGGATTGCAACTAAGTTGATGGCCGGCGAAAAACTAAGTGATTTGGGTTTAATTGAAGAGCCAGTGCCCCCACTTCAAGCTATTAAGGAAGCAGTTTTGCCTTTTAGAAGATTCCCTGGTGCTGATAATGTCCTTGGACCTGAGATGAGATCAACTGGAGAAGTGATGGGATCTGCAATTGATTTTGGAATGGCATATGCAAAATCTGAACTTGCAGCAGGAGAAGCTCTACCAACAACAGGAACAGTATTCTTGTCTACTCATGATAGGGATAAGCCAAATCTAGTTTTAATAGCATCTAAATTAATTGAATTAGGGTTTGACCTGATAGCTACTTCTGGAACTAGTAAGTCTCTCCTTTCTAAAGGTATAGAAGTAGAAAATGTTTTGAAAGTACATGAAGGTAGACCAAATATAGAAGACTTGATTAGATCAGGAAAAGTTCAGTTAGTCATAAATACACCAATTGGCAGACAAGCTGCTCATGATGATAAATATTTAAGACGAGCTGCTCTTGATTACTCAGTACCAATTTTAACAACTATAGCCGGTGCACGAGCAGCTGTAGAAGCTATTCGCTCATTACAACAACAATCAATCTCAATTGCAGCATTACAAGATATTCATTCATGAAACAAACTTCACAGTACAGTCATCTCGAGATAGGAATGAACTGTACAAAAGAATTTCAGATTGCATATAAAAATAGATATACTTGGGAGGAAACATTTAAAGGTTATAAAGGAAAATGTTCCTATAAGTCACTAAATACCTTTGAAGAAGGTACTTTTTGTCTTGACTCTGATTGTAAGCCCAATATTTCACATATAAAAGATCAATCTATTTCTAAAAGTATTGGATCTCAGCTATTTGAGGTGTCAATTCATCGTATTAGAAGAAGCTTTGATGAAGTTCATAATAAAAATACTTTTATAGTTGGCTCATTTGATCAAACAGGAATGGAAGTTATTGTAGAAGGCAAATGTAAAGGAGATAGTTACTCTTTAAAAAACAATGTTATTACAATGGTCAGAAGGAACATTCATGGCAAGCTAGTAGAAATCTTTAACCTAAAAACATATGACACTGGAAGTGGTTATTTAAGTACTTTATATACAAGTCAATATTTTTGTTGTGAATCCTACAAAGCACTAACTCCAAAGAGTTTATTCCATGATACTTTTTCAAGTTTATATCAAGGAGGTCCATGGGTCTTGACCACTAGAAAGATTGAAGTTTTAGATCAAGAAAAAGATGAGCTGCAATTTCAAATATTTAATTTTTATGATATTAGTCAACTTGACTGACATTCCTATTGTCTTTGCAAGAGTTATATGTAATCATTCATATTAATGCCAATCTTTCTTCTCTATGATGCAAAAGTTATTAATTCTTGCCGAGAGCTCTACTAATATTGAGAAGTATATTCAATCAATAAATTCTCCTATTAATAGTTTTGCTTGGGGATGGCCGACTGTAACTCTGATAACTGTTACTGGAATAGTTTTAATGGTTGGCCTTCGCTTTATGCCAATAATTAGGTTGCCTTTTGGCTTTAAAATGCTCCTAAATGGATATAAGAAAAATAATCAACATTTTTCTGGTGACATTACTCCTTTTCAAGCGTTAATGACTTCTTTGTCTGCAACTATAGGTACGGGAAATATTGCTGGCGTAGCTGCAGCAATTGCTATTGGTGGGCCAGGTGCAGTTTTTTGGATGTGGATAGTGGCAATATTTGGCATGGCAACAAAATATGCTGAAGCTTTATTGGCAGTTCACTATCGGGAAGTTGACTCATTGGGAAATTATGTAGGTGGACCTATGTATTACATAAAGAATGGTTTGGGTCCTAAATGGAATTGGCTGGGGACATTATTTGCGCTATTCGGTGTGATTGCAGGATTTGGAATTGGAAATGGTGTTCAATCATTTGAAGTCTCAAGTGCATTATCTCTTATAGGTATACCTAGATTGGTTACTGGTATTGTTTTAGGGTGTCTAGTTTTTACAGTAATTATTGGTGGAATAAAAAGAATTGCAAGTGCCGCTTCTCGAATAGTTCCTGTTATGGCCTTGTTGTATATATTCTCATGTCTTTTAATTATTGTCACTAACATCACACATATCACAGATGCTTTTAATCTAATATTTAGTAATGCTTTTAATGGAACAGCTGCTGCTAGTGGAACGTTTGCTCAGGTTGTATTAATGGGTTTCAAAAGGGGTATTTTTTCTAATGAGGCTGGATTGGGTAGTGCACCAATTGCCCATGCATCTGCAAGAGTAAAAGATGGAGTAACCCAAGCTTCTATTGCAATGCTAGGCACTTTTATTGATACTATTGTTATATGTACAATGACTGCACTTGTTATTATTATTACTGGAGCTTATCAAAGTGGTCAATCCGGAGCTGATTTGTCAATATTTGCCTTTGAGACTGGAATTACTGGAGGCGCATTTATCGTAACAATTGGTCTATTAGTATTTGCTTTTACGACCATACTTGGATGGAGTTACTACGGTGAAAGGTGCACAGAATATCTCTTTGGAGTAAAGGCAATTGTTCCATTTAGAATGACTTGGGTCGCATTTGTTGTTTTTGGTTCTGTTGCTGGTGATAGAGGTATTGTATGGTCTGTTGCAGATACCTTAAATGGACTTATGGCTATTCCAAATTTAATTGCTCTATTGCTACTATCTGGTACTGTATTTAAACTTACAAAAAACTATAAATTTAGTTAATACTAATTTAACTGAAAGAATCTATAGTGTTAATTATCTATTGGCTTTACATTCTTGAGTCGTTCATTTAGTTGCATTGCCATTGTTTGCCTTCCTACAGCTAGTACTTTTAATGTATCCTCATGCATACGCAATTGAGTATCAGCAACCTGCATTCCTCTAACCAATTCCTTCAAATCATCGGGAAGGGCATTTAGATCGTATCGCTTACCCTCAAAGGTAAGTATTGGATCAGGTTTTTTGTTCGATGAATTAGTCATTAGGGCTCATTTCATGTTTTATAATCATGATGTTATATGAAGAAATTGTAGTTACTCCATATCTATAATAAATATCTTTAAAAACTGTCTTATAGAAAATGCTATCTATTGTTTTATGAATTGCTTCTCACATAATTCTCTGTATCTACTTTTGCGTCTCATTAGTTCTGAATGAGATCCTTTTTCGATAATTTTGCCTTTATCTATAAATACAATTTCATCTGCTTCCTGAACTGTAGCTAATCTGTGAGCGATGACAATGACAGTACGTCCTTTCATTGCTTGTTTAAGTGCACCCTGAATTGATTCTTCTGATTCAGCATCTAGGGCACTAGTTGCTTCATCTAATAAAAGTACAGCTGGATTACCAATAACAGCTCTAGCTATTGCTATTCGTTGAAGTTGACCGCCAGAAATGTTGCTTCCTTTTTCTTCCAACTTTGATTTGTAACCGTCAGGCATTAATTTAATAAAGTCATGAGCATTTGCTATTTTTGCTGCTTTTATGATTTCATCTTCTGTATATGATCTTCCAAAGTTAATAGCTGTAAATATACTTCCTGAAAAGATTATTGGCTTCTGTGGAACCAATGCTATTTGCCTTCTTAGGCTATGTCTTTTTATATTATTAATATTAATTCCATCGAATAATATTGAGCCACTTTCTAAATTGTTGAAACGTAACAAGGTTGAGATAAGTGTGCTCTTACCGGCTCCAGATGGCCCTACTAGTGCTACAACTTTACCAGGCTTAATAGATAAATTAATGCCATTTAATACAATATTCTTATTTTCATATGAAAAGAATATGTCTTTAAATTCGATAGATCCAATTGGGTGCTCTAATGATATATCAGTGTCATTATCTGGAGTTTCATAAGGTTCCTGTTCAACTTTTTTAAGCCTTCTTAAGGATGCTTGGCCTTGTTTTAACTCGTTAAAGTTAATAGTCAAATGACTTATTGGATCGATTAACATAAGTAAGGCAGTTACATAACTGCTAAAGCCTTGACTGTCTAAAGCTCCATTTTGAATTCTATAAGCTCCAATAGCTAGTACCGTTAATATTCCAGAAGCTTCTATAAAACCTACCACAGGGTGTTGCATAGCTAATAATTTTAAAGTCTTATATTTAGCTTTCCTATGCTTATTTACTTCATGATTGAATCTTTCCTGAAGCCATTTCTCTGCTGAAAATGCTCTTACTATTGAGATTCCATTAATTGCTTCGCCTAGAAGACTTGCTAATTCACTAACTTGAATTTGGCTCTTTTCCGCTGCATTCATTACTCTAGTACCAAATTGGCTAACTAATATTGATACTATTGGCGCTAGGATTATTGTTGCTAAAGACAACTGCCAGTCGAGGTATAGCATGTATAGAAAAACAGCTAATAGTTGTAAGATACATGGTGTTGTATCTTGTATTGTTTTAAAAATTACCTCTCCTACTCTGTCAGCATCTTCTGTAAGACGATAAGTTATATCACCAGCTGAAATTTTTTGGATAGAATTTAACTCTATCCTTTGTAATTTAGAAAATATATCTTTTCTTAGATCTTGACTTATCATTAATGCAGGTTGAGCGAAAAGTATATCTTGTAGAAATTGAGCAATTTTTTGTATAAAGAAGATAATTAAGGCTTTGAATGTTATTTCTATTACTTTCGAAAGGTCTCCATTTCCTATAGCAGGTATTAATTCACCACCAAGCATGGCTAACAATGGCCAACAACCTACGTAAATGAACATGCATATGCCTCCTCTCAGAAGCTTTCCTTTGTAGGGAGCTAGCAGCTGAACTAGTTTTCTAAAGCTAGATTGTGTTAGAAGTGTCATCCAGTAAAACTATTAATAGTTTGTAAACCACGGTTACCTCGAATGAAGTTGGATCAATTCCTCAAATGGAAAGGTTGTGTTTCTACAGGCGGGGAGGCCAAGCACCTTATTGCAAAGGGACTTGTTAAGGTTAATGGCTATGTAGAAAAAAGAAGAGGGAGGAAATTGGCTTACGGGGATAAGGTTTCTTGTGACAATGATGACTTTATCCTTTTGGAGAGTTAGCCATTGATCTCGTAAGTTGTTATTGCATTCTCATTTGAGGCTCAAGCGTGCGGAAACCTGTTATTGCTGGTAATTGGAAGATGCATATGACTTGTTCTGAGGCAAAGGATTATATGTCTGTCTTTTTGCCTCTGATAAAAGAGACCAGCAATGATCGTCATATTGTAATAGCTCCGCCATTTACGTCTCTTTCGACAATGGCTGATTTGTCTGTTATGAGTAACCTCGAGCTTTCTAGCCAAAATGTTCATTGGGAGGATTCAGGAGCCTTCACTGCAGAAATCTCTCCATCAATGCTTTTAGAACATAGAGTTAAGTATGCAATAGTTGGACATAGTGAACCTAGAAAGTACTTTAGTGAAAGTGATAAACAAATAAATCTAAGGGCAAAATCAGCACAATCAAATCACTTGATTCCTATAGTTTGTGTAGGAGAGACTTTTGAACAGAGAGAAAAAGGAGAGGCAGAACGTGTAATTCGGAGACAAGTTGAACAAGGTCTAGAAGAATTAGATTTTACTAATGTTGTAGTGGCTTATGAACCTATATGGGCTATAGGAACAGGAAAAACATGTGAGTCCATTGAAGCTAATAGAATATGTACATTAATTAGAAAATGGTCTGGCTACTCTGATTTAAGAATTCAATATGGAGGCTCAGTGAAACCTTCAAATATTGATGAATTAATGTCTATGTCAGACATTGATGGCGTATTAGTTGGTGGTGCATCATTAGATCCAGAATCATTTGGGAGAATTGCAAATTACAACTAAGATTCCAAAGCCATTTTGGCCAAATGCATGGGGTAAAAGGACATGTGTTATGGGTATATTAAACATTACTCCAGATTCATTTAGTGATGGTGGCAATTATTTAGAAATTAATTCAGCAGTAGAAAGAGCAGCTGTGATTTTAGAACAAGGTGCAGATGTTTTGGACATTGGAGCACAAAGTACTAGGCCTGGTGCAGAGGATATTGGTTATAAAGCAGAACTATCAAGACTAATTCCCTCTTTAAAAAAGATAAGACAATTGCATCCTGAAGCAATTATTTCTATTGATACTTTTAATTCTAAAGTGGCAGAAAAATCGTTGGAGATTGGAGCTAATTGGATTAATGATGTTTCTGGTGGAAGAAAAGATCCTGATATGTTCAAAATTGTTGCTGAAGCAGATATACCTTATGTGTTAACTCATAGTCGTGGAGATAGTAAGTCAATGAATAGCCTCTCAACTTATGATAATTTAATAGACGATATTCATCAGGAATTACTAAAACAAACAGAAATTGCTATGAGCTTTGGCATTAGACAAGAAAATATAATTTGGGATCCAGGATTAGGCTTTGCTAAAAATACACAGCAGAATTTACAGATCCTAAAAGATATAGAGGAACTTTCGATGGGTCTTTTCCCGTTACTAATCGGGCCGTCAAGAAAGAAATTTATAGGGGATATTTTAGGAATTGCTATCCCTGAACAGAGGATTTGGGGTACGGCAGCAATTGCATGTAGATGTTCAAAGGCAAATGTTAATATTATTCGAGTTCATGATGTATTTGAGATAGTTAATATACTTCTAATGTCGGAGCACCTTTGGTGACTTATATGTCTGATTTATAACAGTTATTTGTATATATTAGATTTAATTATCAACTCCTTCTATGCGATCTTCCACTTCTTGATAAAGCTCTTTTAAACGTTCTATATTCTCCTCTGAAGTTTCCCAATAACCTCTGCCATTAACTTCTAATAATGTACCTACTATTCTTCTGAAACTATGTGGATTTAGTTCCATTAATCGTTTTCTCATCTCTGGATCATTTATAAATGTCTCATTTGATTCTTCATATACAAAATTATCTACTTGACCACTAGTTGCGCTCCAGCCAAGGGTGTAATTAAGCCGATTAGATACTTCTCTAACACCTTCGTACCCTGACTTGAGCATACCTTCATACCATTTGGGATTAAGAAGTTTTGTACGGGAATCTAATCTAATGGTTTCGCTTAATGACCTGACTTGGGCATTTGCAGTTGTGGTATCAGCGATATAACTACTTGGCGCCTTGCCATCTTCTCTAAGATTTTTAATTAAATTAGTTGGGTCTGAATCAAAGTAATGACTTACATCCGTTAGAGATATTTCTGACGAGTCTAAATTTTGAAATGTTACATCAGCAGTTTTAATAACGGATTCAAATACTTCTCGTTTCTGATTCATTTCTCCAGGGTTATCTGAGTTAAATGCAAAAGTCTTCCGAGAGAGATACATTTCTTGGAGTTCTCCCTCTTCTTCCCAAGTAGAGTTCTCTACTGCTAAATTAACATTTGAGCTATAGCTACCACTAGCATTAGAAAATACTCTACTTGACGCATCTCTTATGCTTATTCCATTTTCTTCTGCCTGTTTTATCGAATGCTTACGAACAAAGTTCTTTTCAATTGGCTCATCTGCTTCAGCAGCCATCTTGACTCCTTGGTCAATTAATGCCATCTGATTTATAAATAAGTCTCTAAACACTCCAGAACAGTTAACAACAACATCTATACGGGGTCTCCCAAGTTCTTCAAGTGGTATAAGTTCAAGTTTGTTTACTCTTCCAACAGAGTCAGGCTTCGGTCTAACTCCTATAAACCAAAGGATTTGGGCAAGAGATTCACCGTAGGTCTTTATATTGTCAGTTCCCCATAGAACACAGGCTATAGTTTCTGGCCAATCTCCTATTTCCTGTTTTTGCCTTTCAATTAATTTATCTACTACACATTTTGCTGCAGCAATAGCAGCAGCAGTTGGAATTGATTGTGGGTCTAGTGCATGAATATTCTTTCCGCTTGGTAGAACCCCTGGATTCCTAATTGGATCACCTCCTGGACCAGGTAAGACATAGTCACCATCTAATGCTTTTAATAGACTTTCCATTTCTTTATCTGCACAGATTTGTTCTAGACAATAAAGAAGATAATTAAATAATTTATCTAGTTCTGATGTGTCAATGTTTCTGAAGCCTTCTTCAATACAGGCCTTTAACCATTGTGCTTTTTGTTTTATTCCTACTGTGCTCAAGATATCATTGAATAATGAGTTAATATTCTTTTTCATTGTGACTCTTCCATCTCTACCTGTTAGAGACATAACCATCGCTGAGGTCGCTTTCCTAGATGTTTCTGTAATCTTTCTATTCAATTCAACATCTTCTAATACTCCTTGATCATTACCTTTATATATATCTTGTATTTGCCTGTTTAGAGATTCTGCAAGAAGTCCAGGAAGTGAACGAAGTCCATCTTCCTCTCTCTCTAAAGCCGCAATGCTTACTAAAGTAGCAATTGCCTCTTCAGCGGTTGGGGGCTTGCCAATAGTATGTAAACCACAAGGTAGTAGCCTACTTTCTATCTCCATTAATTGACTATAAACAGATCCTACTAATGCATCTCTACCTTCTAGATCTAGCTCTTCACCTCCACTTTCTGGGAGTTTGACATCTTGATCTAAATTACATTTCTTAGATGTTTCAATTATTGCATTGACTATTTGTATACCTCTAGCGCTTTCTCTTAATTGTTGATAAGAACCTACTAATTCACTTAATTCTTTTAATCCTTTATAAAGTCCTGCATTCTCTGCTGGTGGTGTGAGATAACTAATAGTTGATGCATAACCTCTTCTTTTTGCAATAGTTGCTTCAGAGGGATTGTTAGCTGCGTAGTAATAGAGATTAGGTAGACCACCTATTAGTGAATCTGGATAACATGTTTCACTCATTCCCATCTGTTTCCCTGGCATGAATTCCAGAGAGCCGTGTGTACCAAAATGAAGAACAGCATCTGCCTTCCAAATCTTTTCTAAATATGTGTAGTATGCAGCAAAACCATGATGGGGACTTGCACTTCTAGAATAAAGTAATCTCATAGGATCACCTTCGTAGCCAAATGTAGGTTGTACTCCTACAAAAACATTTCCAAAATGATGGCCATATATAAGTAAGTTTTGACCATCACTATTTAAGTTTCCAGGTGGTTTGCCCCAATTCTCTTCAAGGCGAGAGGAATAAGGAGTTAATTGTTCATACTCATTTACCGACATTTTATGAGCAATTGAAAGTTCAGGCGATCCTTCTAATGCTTCAGGGTCAGTTATTAATCTTTCCATTAATTGCTTGGGTCCCTTAGGTAAATTTTCTATTAAATATCCCTGAGACTTCATTTCTTCTAGAACTCTATAGATTGATCCAAATACATCTAAATATGCTGCTGTTCCAACATTGCCTTTGTCTGGAGGAAAACTAAATACTGTTATGGCAAGTTTTTTTTCTTTTCTGGGCTTAATTCTTAGAGATGACCATTTAATTGCCCTCTCCGCTATTGCATCGACTCTATCTTGAAGAGTATGTGCTTTACCTGTAGCGTCATCTCTTCCAGAAAGAACAATAGGTTCTATTGCTCCATCTAGTTCCGGAATGGCTATTTGTAATGCAACCTGGACAGGATGAAGTCCTAAATCACTTTCTTCCCATTCTTGAGTAGTTTGAAAAACCAATGGGAGAGCAACCATATATGGACGATTTAATTTCTTAAGTGATTCAATTGCTTTTGGATGATCTTGTCTTGCTGGTCCTCCTACGAGAGCAAATCCTGTCAAAGAAACAACTCCGTCGACATGAGGAGATTCAGGATTTAGAGGATCAAAGAAAAAACTTTTTACAGGTTTTGAAAAGTCAAGTCCACCACAAAATATTGGGATAACTCTGGCTCCACGAAATTCTAGTTCTTGAATAACAGCAACATAATGAGCATCATCGCCGGTAACGATATGACTTCTTTGAAGGACCAGACCGATTAAAGGCCCCTTCCTCGATTTATCAGACAAATCTGTTCTAGCTGCAGTCCAATTTAGGTACTCTTTAATATCTTCAAACATGCTTGGCGCTAATGGATGCCATATTCCAAGGTCTGGAAATACTTTGGGATCAGTGATTTCGATTTTTTCTCTTTCTTGTCCTTCTACTAATGGAAAAACGTATTTATCTGCAAGCATTAAAAGTAAATTTCTTAAGTTATCTGGAGTTCCACCCAACCAATATTGGAAGCTCAACATAAAACTTCTTGCATCTTGAGCTTTGTCTACTGGTAGATATTTGAGAATTGATGGCAGTGTGTTTAATAATTTGAGCATTGAATCTTGAAACCCAGCACCTCCTTCTTCTTTCCTCTTCTTCATGAAGTTTCCAATAATGCTCTGACTCTGTCCAAGTTGAGCCATTGAGAATGAACCCAACTTGTTTAGTCTCATTACTTCAGGCATAGAAGGAAATACAACTGATGCCTTTAGGTTTTCTTTGTGTGGTGTGACTGCCTCTACAACTTTTTGGGCTAAATCTTCTATGAATATTAAAGAGGCTATAAATACATCTGCATTGCTTATATCTGATTTGAAATCTTCATAATTTTGATCATCTCTCAATTCCTCTATTAAGTATCCACTCAGTTCTATTCCGATAGATCCTTCTGCTTTGTTAAGAGCTTTTGCTGCTTGAGTTAGTGCATTTTGGTATTGAGGTTCAAGTACAACATATACCGCTTTCATTACAGATTTATGCTTCTGCCCGGATGCAGGTGATACTCGGCGGTTTGCGGAGCGGACCTGCGTAAACATAATTCGATTAGGTATTTTGTCTAAGCCTACGAGGAATACTGCCCTAAACGTGAGTATTTCATTAATCGTGTTACAAGGAATGTCTCCTAACCTTTAATCAAAGACTTTTTCAAATGGCTTCAGATACTACGAAAAGAATCCCCGTACTTGTAGCAGGGGCTTTAGGGAAGATGGGGACAGAGGTTGTTAAAGCTGTTAATGACTCTTCTGATTGCAGGTTGGTTTCAGCCGTTGACAATACACCTGGCATGGAAGGACTTGATGTTGGTGATGTGCTTGGCATTGGTACTTGTGAAGTGCCTATTACTGCTGATTTAGAAGGTTCCTTATGTCACATTAGTAATGAATATAAGAATTCAGAATCAACTAAAGGAGCAGTTTTAGTTGATTTTACTCATCCATCTGTTGTCTATGAGCATACTCGTGCTGCAATTGCCTATGGAATCAACCCTGTTATTGGTACTACGGGCCTTACACAAAAGCAATTATTAGAACTAAGTGAATTTTCCAACAAGGCTTCAGTTGGCTCGGCAATTATTCCCAATTTTTCAGTTGGTATGGTTTTACTTCAACAAGCAGCTGCTGCTGCAACAATGTTTTATGAAAATGCAGAACTAATAGAACTTCACCATAACCAAAAGGCTGATGCCCCTAGTGGAACTTGTATTAAGACAGCGGAAATGATTGAAGACGTAGGTAAGCAATTTAATAATCAGCAAGTTGAAGAGAATGAATCAATTCCTGGATCACGAGGGGGTCATAGAAATAGTGGTCTTAGAGTTCATTCGATAAGACTTCCAGGACTAGTAGCGCATCAAGAAGTTATATTTGGGTCTAAAGGTGAAACTTATACTCTCCGACACGACACCATTGATAGGACAGCTTATATGCCTGGTGTTTTGATTGCAATTAGGAAAGTTAGAGAACTTGATGGACTTATATATGGACTAGAAAAATTAATTTATTAATCTATTATGTTACATTCAATAAAACCATTTGAACTTAATAAGCTTATACCTTCTGTTGCATCTGGCCCTCAGTTTAATTCAGCATTAGGTAGCCCTCAAAAGATCCTTCAGAGAATTATGATCTCTTCTATAGGAGGTGTTATAACCTTATTAATATCTCAGAGCCAAGTAGCCAGTCAATTTTATTCTCTATGGCTAATTATTGGAGTAGTTTTCCTTCTCTATATACTTTGGGGACCTATTGTTGAAGCAAGTAATAAGAACTCAAAGTTAAAAAAATATTCCTATTCTGCTTTATTCTCAGGAGAAATAATTGATATATATACACGAGAAAGAGTAATGAATAGACATGAGCAGGCAAGCAAAACAGGCCAACTAGAATTAGTTGAAGACCGAAGGACCTGGCTCTATCTAGAATTTGGCGATGAAGATGGTTATTTAGGTCGGATTGGATTCCCAATGGATAAAAGACATCAAATATTGAGAATTGGAGATCAAATACGATGTGTCGTATTAAGTAATCGAATAGATTTTTCAATGATTGATGCAGTTACTGATGCATGGTTACCCAATAAAAGATTGTGGTTGGGAGAGTACCCATACCTACTAAAGCCAGCATTCGAGGAGTTCTGTAACTTAAAAATGAAATCTAATAGCCGCTACTATCAATAGATACTAAGAAACCTAATATTCGATTGAAGGAGGATAGGTAAGCTTACTTTCAAGAAGCTATATTTATTTTTAAATGTTTAATACTTTTCAATTGAGTGATGTCAAATAAGAATTTCTAGAATAATATAGTTAATATACATTAAAGTTGCTTGTTGTCTTCTACTCTCATCAATGTCAATGTTCTTGGATCAGGTCCTACTGGTGCACTATTGGCCTTGGCTCTTGCTAACGCAGGATGTAAAGTCTTCCTTTATGATCCAGTAGAGCAACGGAATATTATCTCTAGAAATAAGTCTTACGCATTAACACATTCTTCTCGTAGATTATTACAGGAATTAGACATCTGGAATGATCTTTCCAGTAAATTAAATTCGTTCAATAAACTTTTACTAGCTGACTTGGAGTCCAATAAAAGTCTAACCTTTACCTTGTCTGATCTTTGTAGCAACAATTCAAAATCCTTAAGTCTTGGATGGACTATTGAACATAAGTTTCTAATGAATATTCTGTTTGAACGAATTAATAATAACTCCTATATCATTACTAAAAACAATAATAAAGATATGAATGGAAGTTTCTTAACTTTTGCTGCTGATGGATACAATTCAACTACTAGAAATAAATTAGGAATAGGCTTTATTAACTCAAGGTATAGGCAGGCTTGTCTTACAGCAAAAGTGTTAATTAGAAACCAAGAGAAAAATATTGCATATGAGCTTTTTAGAGCCGATGGTCCATTAGCTCTTCTTCCTATTGGTAATAATATATATCAAATCTTTCTTACTAGCTCCTTCTGGAAATGTGAGTACTTAGAAAATATTAGTCCTACTAACTTTCTTGACTATCTTTCTGGTGTGTTGCCACATGGAATAGAACCTGATGTACTAATAGAAAGTCCTAAGACTTTTTTATTAAATCTATCCTTAGCAAGTATCCTTTCAAAGCATAAAGTTGTCTTGGTAGGTGAATCCGCTCATTGTTGTCATCCTGTAGGAGGTCAAGGATTAAATCTTTGTTGGCGAGATGTGAATACTGTTAGAAATATAATCATAAACGTAAATAAAGGTAAAATTCCATTTAAACTTTTACCTCTACTTTACCAAATATTAAGATTTTTTGATATTTTATTTGTACTTATATTTACTGACACGATTGTGAGAATATTCTCAAATAGAGTTAAATCTATTATATTGCTACGCAATATACTTTTAAAGTTGTTAACAAAAGTGAAGACATTCCGACGAATTGCTTTTAAAGTTATGACTGATGGACCTCTATCAATTCTATCTTCACATTGAAATATTAATATGATTTTTATTAGTCATAGTCAGCCTCCTCCTTCTCAAGACTTGTTGGTGTACTTACAGCAAACAATGGGTCTTAGTGATGATGCTCTAAAGCTTGGATTGCGTCAGTCCATTGCTGAACAGGCACCATTACCAATAATTCTATGGACTTATGGATTGATTTCTCTGACACAACTAGAAGAATTATTAGATTGGCAAGATAAAAATCTCTGATACTGTATTGATTAAATAACAAATTAACTTCTATTTATAAATATTAGCATATCTATGCAGCTATGTGAATTGAGTAAACCTCAATCATGTATGAAGAGTTTAAATTTTTAGCTTTTCTTCAAAAGTACCTAATCTCTTGGAATTTATATTGACCTGGTCCTTAACTATCCTGAAAGGTGTGCGCTTCATAAAATCTACCAAGGCTTGATGTTCAAGATGCTTAAAACCTGTCATTATTTGGTTCATGAATGAACCATCTTCTGATTTTCATAATGAGACTGGTTTTGATTCCAGCCTTCAGGAACAGTCTACAAAACTTTCATTGTCCCCTAAAGGTCATATTGGTCGAAAGGGTTTAGAGCGACTAGATCTGCTTTTAGTCGTTATAGAGGCATTGGATTTAAATAGTTCCGACGCTATGCTCTGGACTGCCAAGCAGATAGGTTTTGAGGAAACCTTCCCTAATAGTGTTTCTCTCTGGAAAGTTAGATCACATAATCCCTTAAGAAAGGCCCATAGACGAGGTAATCTGTCTTCAATGGATATTGATGCTTTGATTCATTTAGTTTGCAGTTTATCTAAAAGACTTTATCCCTTACTTCATCAGTTACTCTCTTCGAAAGAACCAAGTGAACTAAGCAGGGAAAGATGGCTAAAGTTTGATGAGAGATTTAAAGATCTCATTAAGGAAAGAATGAACACAAGAAGAGTGGCTATACAAAATATTCTTACTTCCAATGAATCTATGACTTTTAATAGAAATTTAGTTCTTACCTTGGCTCTCTCCTCTGGATTAGGTGGTTTTGATCGCCTTAGAGCAAGCTTACTAGATCCTAGCAATTGATTAAATTATGATTAAACAGAAGTTTATCTATAATCATAATCTTGCTAGTCTTGAAATAGAAGGACTTCCTGATTTTTCAAATGGTCAAACAGAAGGAATTATAGGTATCCTTTCAAGCTGGAAATTAACACTTATAGGTTCAACTGAGTTAGAAGGTAAGAAAGAACATCTTCAGGCACTTATAACCCAAGTTTTACCATATGCAAGAAAGCAGATCTCGGGAATATCTACTCGAAAGGTTAATAACCTTTTGCCAGTTAATATTAGCAATTATGGAGATAAACATTTGATGTCATTGTCAAGTAGTCGTGAAGGCGTTCAACCTTTGGATTTATATTTAGATGATGCAGAGCTTTCTGATTTGGTTTTCTGTCTAGATGAGATACGTCACGACTCTAGAATCCTAATAGACTGGGATATTCCATTGGATAAGCCTATGACAAAAGGAGAATTAGTTAGAAATTCATCTATATTAGAAAGAACTATGCCATTCTTCACAGGAGCTATAGCCTTAATAGTAACTAGTGGTTTGCTGGTAATCTTGCCCATGCCAACTAATATAGAAGGTATAGTTCCGAAACAAGATTTTTCATCCAATAATTAAGAGAGACCTTTTTACTCATGAATATGTTTAAACGTTCAAGATATACAAAAGAAATTAACAGAAAAGTATTTAGGAAGCCAAGTACTCGTAATAGCAAATCTTTACTAAGACAATTATTAGAGTCCATAGTACTTACTGTTTCAGGGATATTTCTACTTGCTTTCTTAAACTGGCTACCGGAAAAGTTTGATTGGGAGAAAATTCTATTAGAATCATGGGATAATTTTACTTTAGGATCATATCATCTATTCGAGTCTATTTTAGGTTTCGGAGCAATAATACTAACCCTAATTCTAATAGTTTTAGGTATAGTGTTTTTACTAGCCGGAATTTTAAGGATTTTACGATTTACTTTTGCAGTTCAACGATATTTACGTAAAAGAACTAGGTCTACTATTAATTTGAGAAGACGTTAATGATAAATTTAAACGTAGACTCTTAATACTAATCTTAAATATGTATATTATCATTAATTTGTTTTTATTTTAATCATTCTGTGTTAAAAGTAGTCATATCAATGATTGTGCTACCCAATTGATCTCTTTCTCTAAATCAGCTGCTTGGTTAGCTTTCTGTTGTTCTTTTTATACTTGGCTTCTTCTTTACCAAGCAGCTTCCCTCCTTTGGATTTGGTTAGGAATTGATTTGTTTATCACATTTCTGAGTATTAGTTTAGGAATCAATAAGGTAATTCGCTTAACTTATTTACCTCCAAGTATGACAGCTCTAATTCGTATATTAAAGATCACTCTTGGGACAACATTCTTTATTGCTTCAATATACGGAGCTATAACAATATTATATGCATTACCTAATGGTGATAAGAGCATAATCATGATACCAATTGTCATTCTTAGCTTCTTTTTTGCTGGTGCCTCTATTGGAATATATCAATCTAATAAATAGATATAAACTAACTATTCAGTAGAGTTAATCCAATTAATATATACTTTGCTATAATTCTCTTATAATTTGACAAAAGCACTTGGAACAATTAACTCTTATAAAGTTTAGTTCGGAGGATTGTGGCACCTGTCATAGAATGAGCCACTATGACAAATCAGTCGCCAATGACCTTGGTTTGCAATTTATAGGTGTAATGCTTCAGGACACAACACTTTATAGAAAATATAGACCCATCCTCCTATCAAAATATCCTAACAAAGAAGGAATGGGATGGCCTACATATCTTTTAGTTAAAGACCCTGATGGTGAATTCAAGGTACTTGGGGAAATCAAAGGAGGCATGCCGAAAGGCTCTTTCAGAGAAAAACTTAATGGCTTATTAAATAACTAACAGATATTTGTCTATTTCAATGCAATATTCTCGTATATTAAATCAAATATCTAAGAAAAGTTAAATAGATAAGCTCATATCAGAGATAGATTTACAAATATAATGATTCCATCTGTAAATCAATTATGGTATATTTTTTGACATAGTTTCAAACCATTCCATTAAAGTTTCAACCTGTTTATTGATATCCAGTACACCAACTCCTCTGGCGATAATCGTTGAATTTGAACCTTTACCTTGCTTATATATTAACCTACCATGTAGATGTTTTGGCAAGTAACTTCTCAATAGTCTGAATGCTGGCTCCTCCATAGGTGTCTCAAGGTGTACATTTGCTTTTATATTTTGTATTCTAGATATTCCACATCTTTTGGCTAATAGTTTTAATTTTAGTATTTCTATTAATGTTATAACTGGTTTTGGTAATTGCCCATAGCGATCTATCCAGATCAAGGCTAAGTCTGCTAATGACTCGTTGTCTTCACATTGTGTAGCCGACCTATATGCTGCTACTTTCTCATTATTGTCTAAAATCCAATCTCCAGGAATAAAGGCAGTTATAGCCAAATCTATTTTTGTATCATCAACAACTGGAATTGATTGTCCATTTATTTGGGCTAATTCTTCCTGTAGCATGTCCATATAGAGATCAAATCCAATTGCCTCCATTTGCCCACTTTGTTGAACTCCTAAGATATTTCCAACTCCTCTTATTTCCATATCACGGATTGCTAGTTGATATCCACTACCGAGTTGTGCAAATTCTTTTATAGCCAGAAGTCTTTGCCTAGCAGTATCAGTTAAATTTGATTCATTCTCGTAAAATAGCCAGGCATGAGCCTGTATTCCACTTCGACCAACTCTTCCTCTTAATTGATAGAGTTGTGAAAGACCAAATTTATGTGAATTCTCAATCAAGATTGTGTTAACTCTTGGAATATCAAGGCCACTTTCAACAATTGTTGTACACAATAATAAATCAGCTTCTCCTGCATTGAATGCAACCATAGCATTCTCTAACTCGCCTTCTAACATCTGTCCATGAGCTACTAATAAGTTTAGATTTGGTACCATACTTTTTAACCTCATTGCTACTTTCTCTATTCCCTCAACTCTTGGAACTACGTAAAATATCTGTCCACCTCTATCTAATTCTTGACATATTGCACTCCTAACGGTCTCCTCATGTATTGATGCTAAATGTGTCTTTATTGGTCTTCTTAGCGGTGGCGGGGTTGTGATTAAGCTCATTTCCCTTACTCCGGATAGGCTCATATACAACGTTCTTGGAATTGGTGTGGCTGTTAACGTTAGTGAATCTATGTTTTTTCTAACTTCTTTGATACGTTCCTTTTGTCCAACCCCAAATCTTTGTTCTTCATCAACTACTAGAAGACCTAAGTCTTTAAAGACTACATTCTTAGACAATATCTGATGAGTTCCGATAACTGCATCAATTAAACCTTTACTAAGACCATCTAGTATCTCTTTTCTTTCTGATGATGTTTTGAATCTATTTAATAAAGCAACTTTAATTGGGTAAGGTGCAAAACGATCGGAAATGGTTCTCCAATGTTGTTGGGAGAGAACTGTTGTTGGAGCTAATAAGGCTACTTGTTTACCTGCTGTAATCGCCTTAAATATTGCTCTTATAGCTACTTCAGTTTTACCAAAACCAACATCACCGCAAATCAATCTATCCATTGGTGTTTCTTTCTGCATGTCACTCTTAACATCAGCAACAGCTTTTATCTGATCTACTGTTGGTTCATATGGGAACGAATCTTCTAGTTCTTTCTGCCATGGACCATCCTCTGGGTACGCATAACCCTTTATCTGAGAACGTTCTGCGTACAATTTAATTAAATCTAGGGCTACTTTATGTATTAACTTTTTAGCTCTTTCTTTTGCGTTATTCCATGTAGCTCCTCCTAATTTATTAATTCTAGGTTTCTCATTTCCTGTTACACGGTATCTACCAAGACTCCCAAGTTGATCTGCAGCGACTGAGAGTTTTCCATCCTCATATTTGACTACTAGATAATCTCTAAATTCTCCTGTTATTGCGCTTCTTTCGATTTTTAGAAATTGGCCGATTCCATGACTCTTGTGGACTACATAGTCTCCAGGAACCATTTTATTTGGATCTATTACTTTACTACTGGCTTTTTTTCTCTTTCTTATATAGCCATGAGTTTTTAAGGAGGTT
>QCJW01000018.1 GCA_003215775.1 Prochlorococcus sp. AG-409-G20 | reverse complement strand
ACACCAAATAACATAACCCATAATGGAGAAAATAATAATAGCCATCCCATGGAAATCTTTTCGTTACCTTTTCTAGGAAAAGCTGCTATGCCGGCGACAAGACCTCCTAATATTGAAGTGGATAACGTCCATAACCATTGTTCTTTAGGTAATCCTGGTACAACTTCGCAACCTCCTTTGTCTAGGCATGTTTCAACAGCACTTATTGTTGAAAGAATTGAACCATCTTCTCCATTGTCTCTAACATAATATTGGTTGCCATATCGTGTTTGAAGTTCTACCCAGAATATTCTTGGCATAAGAGCAAAATATGCCTCTCCGACATTGAAATTTAATAAATTCCCTCCTCTTGGGTCGGCTACTATTAATAAGCTTCTCTCGTCTAGGCCCCAGTAGTTTTTGACTGCGATACCAGGGGTCTTCTCGTACTGAGTTAAAACCCTTATCTTCCAGCCATTCTTCTTTTCGTACTCAGTTAGTGATTTCTCTAGATCTAGTCTTTGACTGTTATTTAGTGATTTTGCGAGATCTATTATCGGAGTTTGTTTCTGAGGTAGTAGGTTGGGATTGTCATAAGAATATGCAGCACCTGCCATCGTAAATAAAACTATTAAGGAGATTAGCCATGGGCAGATCTTCAATTTGTTAAGCACAGTAGTCCATCTGAATCTTTTTCTCATTCTCTCTAATGGATTCCAGTTCCGTGAGTTGTCCGAGTTGGTTGGTAGATCGTATCACTAATTCTGGAGGCACAATTAGCTTTCATCAATTTATGGACTGGTCATTGAATGACCCGGAATTTGGTTTTTATGCAAATGGTCAAGCTTCCATTGGCAAGAAATGAGATTTTGTTACTTCCCCATCATTGAGCTCTGACTTTGCCGAACTTCTCTCAATACAGGTAAATCAATGGGTTAATTTCTTAGTGAGTCAAAATATCTCTCGAAAAATATCTATTGTTGAGATTGGTCCAGGACAAGGAAATCTCATTAACGATCTAATAAGCATTTTTCAAAAGAAGTATCCTAAGGTTATTCAACATCTTCAATTTATATTAGTAGAAGTTAATAGTTGGATGATACATCTCCAGAAAGAGAGATTAGAAGATATTAGAGGGGTACCAATCTATTGGAGAACAATTAATGAGCTTAAACAAAATCCAGTTTACGGAGTTGTTATTGCAAATGAAATGTTAGATGCATTACCGGTCGAAAGAATTATATTCCGATCTAACAAAGTTTATCGACAAGGGATAAAGCTTATAAATAACGAAAACATTAATAAACTTGAATTTACAGAATTATCTCTTACATATGAACTAGAACAAGCTATTGATTCTAATGAGAAATTGCTTGGAATAAAATTTCTTCCTGAAGGTATTCAAGATGGATGGACTACTGAAATACATACAGAAATAAGGCCATGGTTCGAAGATTTATCTAGGTCTATTCTCCAAGGCTTTTTAATTGTAATTGATTATGCTCTTGACTTTAAGCGTTATTATAATCTTTCTAGATCTTCAGGTACTCTAATGTCATACCGTAACAATATGGCAAGTGATAAACTTTTAATCAATCCAGGTAAGTCTGACCTGACTTCTCACATTTGTGTAGAAACATTAATACATAATGCAGAACAAAATAATTGGAAATATATCGGACATACAAGTCAAGGTGAAGCATTGTTGTCACTGGGACTTGCAAAAAAGATTTCTTCCTTAGGACAACTCCAAGATATTAAACTTAAAGATGCACTCCAACAAAGAGAGTCATTACTTAGATTAGTTGATCCTTTACTTCTGGGTAACTTCAAATGGTTTGCTTTTGTAAAGTCAACTTCTAGTGAGATGCCTAACTTGAAAAATTACACAAACCCTCACTTCCTGGAAGAGCCTGACTAATCCTCAAGATTCGAAAAATATTTCTTAATCTCTTCTTTTGTTATGTCATTAACAATTTCTACTTTGCCAAGACATCTCGGGAGGATAAAACGTATTTTTCCATCCTTTACTTTCTTATCAGAATCTAATGCTTCTAGAATTTTATTCGTGTTGATCTCTGGCCATTTTGAAGGAAGTTGTGTTTTGTTAATAAGATGTTTTTGCCTTAAGAAATCTTGTTCACTCCAGCACCCTCTTTGTAATGCTATTCCACCTATTGCATTCATACCCATTGCAACAGCTTCACCATGAAGCCATGTTCCATATCCGCTTAGAGTTTCAATTACGTGACCAAAAGTGTGACCATAGTTAAGGGTTGCTCTGATTCCTCCTTCTTTTTCATCTAACTCGACTATTCTAGCTTTAGTCAAAACTGATCTTTTGATAATCTCGAAGAGCACAGAATCTTCCCAACTATTTTGATCACCTGGTAATAAGATACTGTCAATAATATCAAGTATCTTTGGATCAGAAATTACACCATATTTAATCACCTCTGCCATTCCCGCTTTGAATTCTCTACTGGGAAGTGATTTTAGGGTATTTGGATCAATTAAGACTAATTTAGGTTGATGAAATGCACCTATTAAGTTTTTACCTCCAGGATGATTTACTCCAGTTTTTCCTCCAATAGATGCATCAACCATTGCCAAAAGTGTTGTTGGAACTTGTATAACTGAAATGCCCCTTAGCCAAGTGGAGGCTGCAAATCCAGTCATGTCGCCAACAACTCCTCCACCTAAAGCAATCATTATTGAACCTCTTTCAAGTTTTGCTTTAAAGGCTTCGTTGTGAATCAGTTCTATAGTTTTAATCGTTTTCTGAGCTTCACCTGACTTAATTACAACTACTGATATCTTGAAACCGAATTGTTTTAGTCTATTAATGAAATCTTCTAGGTAGAGTTTACCTATCTCATCATTAGTAACTACTAAAATCTTTGCTCCTTTAGTTTTGCCTAGCTTTTCTATTTCTCTATCAATATTATTAAGCCCTTCAGCACCAATAACTATATTATATTTACTTTCTTTTAGTGTAACAGGGATTTCAGTGGCATTGAATTTCACTTTGATTTCTCGTGATTAAGGAAACCTCTCATGTGACTTAATGCTTTGAATGGTCCTTTTCTATTATCATACTATAATATTCATACCAATTTGATCCAAATGCTTATTAGGCTCATCAAGCTAACATTTAAAAAATCTTCAATCTCCTTTTTTGTTTAGATTTACCAAAATTTCTTCGGTACATGATTTATTTGTAGCTCATAATGAATAATCCCTCTATCTCAGATTCTCAATCTACAAGCCATAAAATAGGAATAATTGGTGGTGGCCAACTTTCTTACATGTTGGTTGATGCTGCCAAGAGAAGAGACCTTGAAGTCTTAGTGCAAACTGCTTCTAATAACGACCCTGTTGCTCATCTTACAAAAGACTTGGTTTTGTCCCCGTCAGAAGATTATCAGGCAACTCAAGTACTTATAGAAAATTGCAATTCTATCACTTTTGAGAATGAGTGGATTAATATAGATGGACTACTTTCTTTAAATATTGATAATAGTAAATTTCTTCCTACACTTTTGTCTCTTAAACCTCTAGTAGACAAATTAAGTCAACGAAGAATACTTAATCAACTATCCATTCCTGTGGCTGATTGGATAATACTTTCTGATTTCAAGATTCCACTAACTCAATTACCTAAAGGATGGAATTTTCCCTTAATGGCTAAAGCATCTAGAGGAGGATATGACGGCAAAGGAACTATTGTAGTTCATGACATCGAAGAATTAAATAATCTCTTGTTAACAGTTGATAATGAGACCTGGTTTTTAGAAAAATGGCAAACATATGAGCATGAGTTGGCAATAGTAGCTACTAGAGATACGACTGGTATAGTTCGATCTTTTCCATTAGTTGAAACACACCAGTCTGAACAAGTATGTGATTGGGTATATGCACCTTCTAATCTACCTAATGATGTTGAACTAATGGCCTTTAATATTGCTTCATCATTGCTTTCTGAACTTAACTATTTTGGTGTGATCACAATCGAATTCTTTTACGGACCAAATGGATTAAAGGTAAACGAAATAGCACCACGAACTCACAACTCTGCACATTTTTCTATAGAAGCTTGCGCCAGTAGTCAGTTTGATCAGCAAATATGTATAGCGGCTGGCATACCTGTACCTATTCCTAATTTAATAGTACCTGGAGCTCTTATGGTTAATCTTCTTGGTTTGAATTCAGAATATTATCCTTCAATTGACAAACGCTTAGAAGATCTACGGAAATTAGAAAATACTCATCTTCACTGGTATGGAAAAGATTCTGAGAGACCAGGTCGTAAACTTGGACACGTGACAGCTCTCCTATATGAGGATGACCCCCGAAGGAGAAAGCAGGAAGCTATTTTAATACGTGAAAAAATTCGCTCCATTTGGCCATTGCCTAATGGAAAATTGCATTAAATTATCTTGGAACTACCTTGTTGGTGTATGCCTTTTTCTAGTGCTCTGATCTGACTCTCATTCGACTTGAGGGAGCTGTCGTGAAGGCAACGTATACCAGACATGTATCTGGAAACGAAACCCCACTTTGATCCCTCTTCTGGACTTTCCAGGTCGATGCTACTGGGGCTGCACGGCAAGGTGGTTTGCTAGGCGCAACTGACTGCACCATAAGGGTTATGCCCGGTGCAGTCAGGTCTAGTTTTCACTGTTTCCCAATTAATGTGCTTTAACGGGTGATTTATTCCTATTCAGTTTGATGCTAATCATTAAAGTAATGGAAATAGTATTTGATTATTGAATCTTTCTCTATTAACAAGAGACACTTCTTATCGAAATAGTTTTTATGTAGTTAAATTAGTAAATCAATTATTGTAAGTTAGAAAAAACCTGGAATAACCCAACCAGTTATTACATAATTGTGAATTAGTGCAAAAAATCCAATCATAGCCAGCCTTGAATTTATAAGCTCTGCTTCTTCTAAATACTTTTTGTTTGTGTGTTTAGTGGTTTTCATTTTAATAATTAATGTTTTAAGAATTGATTTTTAGAGTAAATAGTTTGATTTGTTTGAGTTAAATGAATCCAGGAATTACCTGTCCAGTTGTTAATGATGCACCTATAGCAAGCCATAACACCATGATTGGAGCCCATCCGGTTGGCTTCTCAGTAGCCTCGATTGAATTCAATGACTTGATTAGGTTGTTCATGATTTTGAATGAGGGATGAATACTGTTGGCTTCAGACGTGCTAAGCCTATGGATATATGAAGAACTGTAACATGATTTATGTAGTAATGTGACTTCATGCATGATTGATTTGTACTTTTACTAAATATCTAATATAAAAACTGACCATAAAAGCTTCTAGAAGAAGGGTTAAGTACATATATAAACTATTTTCACCTAAGCTATAAACTCTATCTTGTCTGCTTGTATTTTATGCTAAGTATTAGCCAGGAACGAACATAGTAAGAATTTTGTATATCAATCTGCTAATCTGCTGCTTATAAATTATCTATTGCTAGACGTCTTTCAGTATTTGCAGGTATCTTTCTTGATTTTTATTGCCAGGCCGCCTCGTTCTTTTCAAAATGCGGTTTCCCTCTTTATCTTCTGAGTTGAAGTCAGATTGACAAATTGAATATTTCTGGCTAGTACAGGTGTACTTCATGTCTAGTCAGTTTCCTGCTGTTTGATGAGTTATGACCCTGCCAATTCTGATCCTGTCTTCCTTTCTGCTCAGCTTGGCGACTTCGTTGTCGTCGAAGAACAAGAGAGCCTGCTATCAAATGAAAGTCAACGATTCTCGTGGATAGGTAGGGTCCTCCATATCGTAATGGGTGCTAGAAGCACGCATCAAAATAGTCTTTTTCAACTTTTAGATCTTGAGTCAGGAAGTATTCGATTCGTCAACGCGGATCAGGTGTTGCATGTTTTTTATTCAGGCGACAATCACTCTTGATTCGATTTAACTTTCATTTTCCAAGCTCTAGCGATGACAGTCTTCTAAGCCTGTCATATCAAATCATTTCAAGTACCAAGACGTAAGAGCCCTTGATGTCTTAATATTTTCTTTATGAAGTACCTCGATCCTGAAGAGCTGGTCCTTGTTTCTTTTATAGCTTCATTGAAACGTGGGACAGCATTGGTCCTTGACGAAATGGCAAAGGACTTGGGCATAAGTATTGATGAATTGATTGGTGCTATTGCTGAAGATGCAGTAACAGGATTAATGAGCGACAGCAATGTTGTGGAAGATGTTGTGATCCCAGAAAGGTGTAGCACTGAGGATTTAATTCGTTTATTAGGTAAATAGAGAAAATTTTCTTATGTAATTTTTTTCGTTTAGAGCAGATAAGCGATATACGGTTTTATTGAGTCATTGGATTTTAGGAGTTGAGTTCGAGTAATAATTAAATGAATAAGGACTACTCGGAGATCATTTCTTGCCCTTTTTGGAGGCGGGCTCAAGTATTTGCAGAAGTCCTTCTAGTTCAGTCATTACGGTTTTGACTTCATCAGGGTTTGGCAGGGTTTGTTCTTCTGTAACTCCTGCATGCATAATCCGTAGCTCCTTTCTAAGCTTTTTAAGGTGAGTTGTAACCAGTTCTTTCTTTTCACTTTTTGTAAGAGCCACAGAAATAATGAATCAATGGGATCATTCTAGTCTTTAAATGTTCTTTATTCTGTTGTAGGTTTAATTGTTTACAACTACTGTTATTATTTAGCTTACCTGGCCTTAGCATATATTATCAGACTATAGGTATTAGAAATACTTAGAATTTGAAGAGTTGTAAATTACGTTGTTGTTAAATTTAAGTAGTTATGTCTATATGCTTAGTAATTTCATTATTCAAGTAAGGAGCTGCCGATGTTTCTAGTAATTTCCTTAAGGTTTCTCCATTCCTTTTTAATAATTCTAAGCTTAGTTTTGTAGAGTATTTTCGTAACTTTTCCAGTCTGGCTAATTGTAATTTTGCAGTAATTAGGTCATTGCAATAAAGTGATAGTCTGTCTGAGCAAACCCTAAAGATATATCCAGAATCTCCTCTAAAACAATCAATAGTGCCTCCTTCCTTACTTACAAACAATGGATTGTCAGACATGATGTAAATAATAGAGTTTTAAATTTGTTTTAATTTGGTATTTACATTTGAAGGATTATTGATTATTAAAACGTTTCAAGATGAGTAAAATTGCCTTAAATATGTAGATCAACAAACCTAACCTATCATATGTATTTAGCATCTCATACATAAATAAATAATCATTAACAAATAATCTTGATAGGCAGTTTGGCCTAGGTATTTTCATTTATATGAATCATAATAGTATTAATATAATGTAGAATTATTTACAATCTACTGTAGCTGATGTTATATAGATTCTATATATTTATCTACTAATTTTAATTTAATTGATTCTGGCCATTTATTGATTGAGTTTTGAATCTCGTGATCTGTTATGAATTCATTAATAAAGTTTAGAGATTTGTTGTCATTAGAGTTAAATATTTGAACTATATTTTCTTGAAAATATATTAGCTTTTCTTGTTTATTCATATTAGTCCTTGGATGCATAGCTATTATAGTTGATAAAAATAACATTACCTGGTGATGTTATGTCTAATTAGTAATAAGATTAATTAATTAATAGAATCTATATCTCCTCCATTACAAAATCTAATTGCCCATGCTAGAGACGCTTTTTTGTTAAGTCTTTCTTCGTATGGAATCTTGTCTTTAACATAGTCGAGCGAAGCATCTATGCAAATATTTTGAATTCTGGAACTTTTAAAAATAGGATTTGTATAAATGAGACCACCTATAGTAAGAAGGGATACAATGATAATCTTTTTGTTTTCTTCAACAAAAACCTTGCTTTTCTTTTTGCTTTTGAGAAAGGTCCTCAGCCAAGAATCTGGTAAGCCGATTTGAACAAAAAGAAGTTCAACCCACCATGGTAAATTTGGTTTGTTTTGATCTGATCTCATTTTAATTGAAGCTTCTGCGTGATTTGATCAAGGTGATCTGGGAACCTAGCAATATGTATTGAATGTATAGCTTAAAGAACTTAATATGGATTTATATTAAAGTCAAATGCTGAATTTACATGAAATATCTTGTATTTAAGAGTTTATTCAATTAGTTGCAGATATTTGAGTTTTTAACTTCTTGATTGTAATAGTCAGATTTACTTTGTTATAATATTACATCACTATATCATTATTAGATGTATTATGAATTATAGCAGTAGATATATCTGAGTCGAAATTGTTATTTGTTTGCTATACTACTACTATAGTAAAATTATTGTCAAATTAAAATCTCATTATTCTTATGCCAAAGCGTCGAAGTAAGTTGAGTCCAGAACTAGAGAAGCAAATATCTCTAGCAAAAAAGAAAGAGGAATTTATTATGGCTATAATCAATGATATTGAGGAAGAGGACATTCAAGGTGAGTATAGAACTGCTTTTGATGCAGTCAGGCTCTCACTAGCCTATCTTTCAGAACTATATGATGCTGAGGGATTTAACGTAAATACTGAAAATGCTTTCACTTCCTATAAAGACTCTATTAATAATTTTGAGGAAGAATATGAAATCTAGAAGATCGCAGAGGATTTCATATTGAAATTTTCGTGACTTATATTGTTAATAGATATATTATAACTTTCTAAACCAAAGAGTACCAATCCATTTTCAACACCTATGTTTATCTGATTTTTGTATTTATTGACTGTTGATAATTCCTGATTTACATAGTTCTTAATTAGATATGATTCTACTTCTTCTCTAATTAGTGATTTTTTAATATCATATGAGTTAGAATTTATTTTTTTAGCTAAGTATCTTGTTGTTATTATGTAGCTTATGTGTTCGATCTGTTCACAATTGTTATTGAATTTAACTTTGCTTATAGCATCATGTTCTTTAATTATTGGTATTGGATAACCTAATTCTTGTTTATTAGTAAATAGGTCTTCTTTAAGTATAGTTATCGCTTCATCATAAATTTCAGATCCAATTAATAGATTTTCAGCAAAATGTAATATTAAATTCTTATATTTATTTTCTGATTTTAGTACTGTTCTAAGAGATGCCTTTATTATAGTTACATCTATATATAAACCGTTAATAAGTTTATCTAATTCTATATTTAACTCTTTTTCATTAAAGCTAATGATTTCATTCGTAATTGAATCTGTAGATTTCTTTATGCAATTGATAATCTCTTTGCTAACGTCTTTTTTTATAGTCCAACGCGTGTTGCTACCTTTCATTATGCTTATTAGATGTATGTACTTAAGATAAATATATCTTATGTGATCTGCTTTAATAGCCTTAGGCTTGTCCATATCATGATTGGTGAAATTCTGCTTTGTAATGCCATTATTATCTATAGTTTCTTTTTGTGTTATCTGTATTTGTTTTGAAAATTTGGTTGATTCTTGTGTGTTTCCCTCTTGAATGAGGAAATTGTTGTCTTGACCAATTTCACAGTATCTACAAATATCTTTATCTGCCCTGAATAGGTTTAAATTCAACTTTTTTTTACATTCAACACATGTTCTCTTTTCTGGTTCTCTAATTTGTTCCATCACTTACTCCCTTTAGTAAAAGCATTATCCATTACTATTCTTAGAAGTATTATTATGTTATTAAGGTTTTCGAATCCACCATGATACTGTTCTTCACACTAATTAATTTGCTCTTACATAATCCCCTGAGAGCGCATGAATTAAGTCAACTAGACAAATTCTGTTTGGAAGCAAAGGATTATAATGGTTGCGTAGCTAAACATTTGGAATCTGACACAACATCTACAAAATTTAATTCAAGTAATATAATTTGGAGACAATACGGGCCTCTACGTATTAACTGGAGTGGATGGCATAGGAAGGACTCAACTTATATTACTTCTTCATTAAACAAAAAGAATAAACTTTTTTATATTGCAGTCCAATGTGAAAAATCTCTTATAAATGTATCTTCTGTATCTATTGATTGGAAGGGATGGGCTTTACCATATAAAGATTTTGAAAATAAACTAGTTAATGATCTTTGTAAGAGTACTTAATTACAGGTGAATTTTAGATAAATTAAAAAATTCATATTATTTCTTTTAGTTGAAAGAGTTGTAATTAAGTTACTCTTTTTACCCAAAACTAATTTACTTCAATAAAATAAAATAAAGTAAACATCTAACATGCCACTAATCTCAATCAAAGCATCGACAGAAGTAGAAGTTGACTCAAGTGAATTTCTAAAGAAGTTATCTCGTCAATTAGCTGATTTGACTGGTAAACCTGAATCTTACGTTATGACAATACTTGAACCCAATAAGGAAATGACCTTTGGAGGTAGCAGTGAACCTTGTTGTTATATTGAAATCAAGTCAATTGGATCAATTTCTCCTAAAGTGTTTTCTAAGGAACTATGTCAATTAATATATCAAGAAACAAATATACCTATGAATAGAATATATATACATTTTGAGGATGTAATAGCTTCTAATTGGGGATTTAATTCTTCAACATTTGGTTAACGAAATCTTTTAGATTTTAGCTTAGAAGTTAATTCATGCTTTATTTAGTAATCTAAAATACTTTCCCAATCTTTGTTGACATTAACTCTAATATTTTTATATCGTTGTTTATTTCTTGACTTGCTTTTTAGATTTACGCATTCTCCACGGATACATTTCTTTCTTGCTTTAGTAAAAGGTACTACATCTATAGATATTGGTGAATTTGATTTAGATTTAACTGTGCCTATAGGTGGCAATCTTTGAAATTTCTTAATACATTCGTTCCTGTTAACACTACTTTTGCATAAACTTTTTATGGACTGGTATTCATTAGCGATAGATTGTGTTGAAAGTGATAGTGTTATAACGGTTAAAATTGCAACTTGCTTCTTACTCTCGAACAAAACTTTTCCTCTCACTAGCTTGCTCTACAATTTCCTTTAATTTTACTATATGTAACGAAAATTGCAATATTCAGATTTTGATAGAAAATAAAGAATAACTTTTAAACTATGAAAACTAGCGAATTGCCAATACTTGACGAAGCAATGTCTGCTATAAAAGAAGCTATGCTAGAAGATATGGTTGATGGTTTAAATAAAGTCAAAAAATTATCAGATCCTACAAATGATATTGACTCTCAGTAATTCACCTTGCAACGTATTCTTATAAGGTTGTATTAATCAATTATCTCTTCTAAATAAGACTTCAATTGTTCTTTGCTTATATCTGTAGTTATAAATACCTCTTGTATTGAATTCCCCTTTCGAGCGATAACCTTATGTCCTCCTTTTATCCTTGTGGTTATCCTCAGCAAGAGTTTCTCGCTTTTACCTTTTCCCATTTTTATTTCGCCCGGTATTACAGTTTTAATTTCCTTAAATTTTGACAGGAGAATTAGGCAACCAATCAACCCTTCTATATAAGTGCTATGAGTTCGAACCAGCCTTCCCATTTTTAAGTTGGTTGTGGCATTATTCTGTAAATCTAGCTACGAAATAAATAGGTGTGTCTAGAGACAATGGTTCATTCAGTTGAGTATCTAAAATCTAGGGTGTCTCAACCATTAGCCTTAAAGCTAGGTTCGAAAGCCAGACTTCTTACAGTAGAGGCTCATGGAGATCAAATAAGGGGATTGGCAATTTGTCCTGGCAAAATTGTTAGCTATGTGCTTTGCGCTCAGAGCAAAAAACTTTTTTCAAAAGATGTTTTGACCATACACTCAAAAGCATAAATGCTTCTTATCTTTAACTCTGATATTTAAACATATTCTTTCACTAATGCTTTTATTAATTGTATATTATTTATTGTAAAAAGACGGACTAACTATATACCAAACTAGAATAAAATATATCTTATTTTAAACCTTTCTCAAGTATAGGTATTCTTAAATCCTTCTTAATGTCAATGCTGCTAGGGATTAGCTTCTTTCTAATGGTGCCATAGTCAACCCCTCGCCTGACAGTTGTTGATGGTATAGTTCAGCCTGCTCAAGTGGCCCACACCAAACCTCTGCTGAACCTTCTCTGTCTACTTTTTGGGCCAAGGACCAAGCTTTCTCTTCACTCATCATTGGTATTATTTTTTGCAGGCATTCTGCTACATGTTCAAAGGTATTAATATTATCATCAAGAACTATTACTCTTGCCTCAGGGTACTTAAGAGTTTGTTTTGATCTTTCTAGGACTGTCCCAGGGCTTTGCGAAGAGGAAGTCATAACTTTCGTGGCTGGTCAGGTGTAGTCTTATGGAAGCTTATCGTTCAACCCTCTTTTTATGTTATACACTTTTGCCTGGGCTTCATTAGCGGCAGTATTCAGCCTATCAATTGCCATGGTTGTTTGGGGAAGAAATGGAGATGGATCAATTGACTTCTAAGATAATTCAATTTTTTAGTAATCTATCTTCAACTTCATTATTAATAATTACAGCTGTAGCTTTACTCGTCTTCGTAACTATTTCGGTGTCATATTTATCATTTGTCGACTGGAAGGATAAGAGAAGAAGAAATACTGACTAAGTCCTATTTAAAGAGATCTGACAGCTAATTTACAACTATATCAAGTACTAGATATTATGTATTGTTTTCTATAGTACATTCTTCATATGCGATCTTGTCTTGAGTTGTGTCGTCCTTATTCTCGATGTTGTTTTTTGCTTCTCTCTTCTTTCTATTGCTTATAGCTGATTCTTTTATTAAATCAATAGCAATTGATAATTTCTCTAGGCTATTATTGTATAAGGCTAAATCCTTCTCAATTCTTGTTCCTGAAAAGCCTTGTGATGAAAGGATCTTAAGCGCTTTTTTATTGCATGCATTTCTGTCAAGTTCACCTTCTTCTTCTGTTTCTAACAGCAAATTCATAAGGCCAATTGCTGACAATCTTGTATAAAATTTTTTACTCAAGCTTGTGATTCCAATTTCCTTTGTAAGTGATTCATTTGTCTCATTGTCACCTGCTAAATAATTCTCTATATCTTCAGAGTTTGAATTCTTGGCTAAGGTTAGTATCGTTTCTGATTTGCTCCTTAAGGATTTGGAGTCAAATCCAGTGGATTCGCAAAGTGCACTGAAAAGCTCAATTAAATGATTTTCTGGTTTATAGCCAAGAGTCAATTCATCAAAAACCTTACAAAGCCCTACTGCAAAAAGACCATCAACCTTGAAGTCTTTTTGATGGCTTAATAGGTGCAATTCGACAAGGAGCTCGTCAGCTACTCGGCGATATATTGCAGGAATGACATGAGGGAATGCACGATGGAATCCTCGTTTGCTGTCTGAAATGGTTTTTCGCTCACTCAATTGCTTAGATTGATTAGGTTCTTAAATGATTTTAGCTGTGTCATTGGCACCGTTAAGATCTCTGAAACCTATTTAATGAAAATGATTCCAATAGTCATTGAAGAATCTGGACGTGGAGAACGTGCATTTGACATATACTCCAGACTCCTAAGAGAAAGGATAATCTTTTTAGGTGAACCAGTAACTAATGATTCGGCAAACAGGATAGTTGCGCAGATGTTATTTCTAGAAGCAGAAGATCCAGATAAGGATATCTTTTTATATATAAATTCACCAGGTGGGTCAGTCTATGATGGACTTGGTATTTTTGATACGATGCAGCACGTTAAACCTGATATCCATACAGTATGTGTTGGCTTGGCAGCAAGTATGGGCGCATTTTTACTATGTGCTGGAACTAAGGGAAAGAGAAGTAGTCTTCTTCATTCAAGAATCATGATCCACCAGCCTCTTGGTGGAGCAAGTGGCCAAGCAAGTGATATCAGAATTCAAGCAGATGAAATACTATTTTTAAAAGACAGATTAAATCAAGAATTGTCATTAAGAACAGGTCAACCAATAGAAACAATTCAGGAAGATACTGATAGAGACTTCTTTATGTCTCCTGATGAGGCAGTTAATTATGGAATAATTGATTCTGTTTTAAATAAAAGGCCAGTAAACCCAGTTAATTAAATTATTTACCTTAGGAAAGGCTAGCTACAGTTCTTTCTTTCTCTGGTACATCTGTGAATTTAGCGAGGATATTTTTAAATTCTTCTCCATCCATAGTTTCCTTATCAATTAATACTTCAACAAGCTTATCCATAGCCTCTCTATTCTCTTTTACTATATTCAATGTTTTCTCATATGAGTTCATAACCATTTGTCTTACTTGTTCGTCAATTTGCCTTGCAATTGAGTCAGATATATCATTCCTTGTCATAAGATCTCTTCCTAGAAAGACTTCTTGGCTATCACCTTCTAGAGACACTGGCCCTAACTTACTCATTCCAAATCTAGTAACCATTTGCCTAGCCATTGAAGCAACTTGTTGAATATCACCACCAGCACCAGTGGTTACCTCTTGTCTTCCGAAAATAACATCTTCAGCTGCTCTACCACCAAGTGCTCCCATTATTCTTGCCTCCAATTGGGCTCTAGTTACTAACATTTGATCATCATCTGGTGAGAACCAGGTAAGTCCTTTTGCTTGCCCTCTTGGAATTAGAGTGACTTTCTGAACAGGGTCATGGTCTTTAACAAGTGTTCCTATAAGAGCATGACCTACTTCGTGATAAGCGATTAATCTTTTACTCTTGCCGTCTGTTAAAGGCTGGCCTTCCATTCCAGCAATGATTCTATCTACAGCATCGTCAATTTCACTTAGACTTATTGAATCTTTTCTTCTTCTTGCTGTTAGTATTGCTGCCTCATTTAATAGATTAGCTAAGTCTGCACCTGTAAAACCTGGAGTTCTTCTTGCGATATTTTCTAGTGATAAGTTCTCAGATAGCTTTTTGTTTCGAGAATGTACTTTTAGTATAGATAACCTACCTTTTATATCTGGGGCATCAACTGATACTTGTCTGTCAAACCTGCCAGGCCTCATTAAAGCTGAATCTAAAACATCAGGTCTATTTGTAGCAGCAATTATTATTATTCCGCTGTTTCCTTCAAACCCATCCATTTCTGTAAGTAATTGATTTAACGTTTGTTCTCTTTCATCATTACCTCCTCCTATACCAGCTCCTCTTTGACGACCTACAGCGTCTATTTCATCAATAAATATAAGACAAGGACTATTCTCTTTTGCTCGTTTGAATAAATCTCTTACCCTACTTGCACCTACACCAACAAACATCTCAACGAATTCTGATCCTGATAAAGAGAAAAAAGGAACTCCTGCTTCGCCAGCAATTGCCTTTGCTAATAATGTTTTACCTGTACCAGGAGGTCCTATCAGGAGAACCCCTTTGGGTATCTGCGCTCCAATTGATGTAAATCGTTCAGGCTGTTTTAAAAAGGTTACAACTTCCTGTAGGTCTTGTTTGGCTTCTGATACTCCTGCTACATCATCAAATTTGACACCGGTTTCGGCTTCCATAGCAAATCTTGCCTTTGTCTTTCCAAATTGCATGGCCTGTCCTGGACCACCTGGCATTGAATTAGATCTTCTAGCAAGCAAGATCAATCCACCTATCAAAAATATTGGAAATAGAAGGTTCCCAGCTATTCCAAGTGCAGGAGGTGTTTTCCTTTCTGGATGAATATCAAAGCTGATTCCTTCATCTTTTAGACGAGTGATTAGTTCTGGAGCTAGTCCAGGTAAATCAACTCTTATTCTTTGAACTCTATTGTCTAATTCAGGATCAACAGCTTCAACAACTGCGTTTGTACCTCCATTGTATATATCTACTGCTGTAACTCTTCCAGCATCAACGTAATCAAGGAATCGACCGTAACTCATTCGAGCAATAGCAGTGTTCCTGGGTGCTATTGAGTCATTATTTGCTTTGATGCTATTTACTTGACTATTGCCTAATATTTGCCAAGTGAGAAGTAGAACCATTCCGATAGGCAATAGCCATAATGCAATTAGACGCCAACGCTGATTCATGGAGCAACCCTTTTGAAGCATATTAGTGCTTTTAACGGCTTAAGTGTGATGTATGAACTAAGAGAGATTTACCTGTGCATTTAAAACTTACAATTAAATTTAAATATATGATGATACTATTAGTATATTATGTAAATCATAATATACTTTTTATTGAAAGGTTTGTTATAGACTTCTTAGAGCAACAATCGGATCAAGTTTAGCTGCTCTTCTTGCAGGAACTACCCCGAAGAATAGTCCTATTGATCCTGACAAGGATACTGTAGTTAGGACTGTATTTAATCCTATAGATGCTGGCAATGGAGTAATTAACGCAACAGCACTTACGGCCCCTATTCCTAAACCAGTTCCAATAAATCCGCCCAATATAGCTAAAACTAATGATTCTATTAGGAATTGATTAAGAATGTCTGTACTCCTTGCTCCTATAGCTTTACGTAAACCTATTTCTTCTGTTCTCTCGCTTACTGAAACCAGCATTATATTCATTATTCCTATACCACCTACTAGTAGAGATATTGCTCCTATTGCAGCTAGCATAAGTGTTAAACCACCTGTAATAGTTGATACTATTTCCAAGGCATCTTTTTGAGACCTAACTGCAAAATCATCATCCCTAAGTATTTTATGTCTTTGTCTTAATAGGTTGGTAATTTGGAATTTTGCAGCCCCTGTACTTTTTTCGTTATTTGCCTCAACACTTATAAATGTAAGGCTTGTTCCATATGTTTGGTCTCTACCAGTTATTCGACTTACCATCGTAGACAAAGGTATGTAAGCATTCTTATCTTGATTATTTCCAAATACTGCACCCTTGGGTGACATTATCCCAATTACTTCAAAACTTTGATCTTTAACTCTAATTCTGTTACCTAAGCTACTTTTCCCTGAGAAAAGTTTATCTGATAAATCTGGACCAATGACTATTACATTTCTTGCAGAGCGTAAATCTTGATCAGTTATGAATCTACCTTTGGCTATCTCAAAACTTCTAACAGGTAAAAAGTCTGGGGTTACACCTGATATGGAACTTGTAGTTGTTTTTGCTCCAAACTGAACAACTTCACTTGATGTTATTTGAGGTGCGACCCTTCTAATTGATGGAACTTGTTCTTTTATTGCATTAGCATCTTCCAATACTAATGTTCTTGGGAAAGTGACACCTCTCCTTCTTGTGTCGTTATTTCCTGGGACTACAAATAATACATTAGCTCCAAGATTACTTAACTGATTTTCTGCAAGATTCTGAGCTCCTTTTCCAACTCCAACTAAAGTTATTACGGAGGCGTTACCAATTACTATTCCTAGCATTGTCAATAGACTTCTTAATCTATTATTTTTAAGTGTTTTGATTGATATAGAAAATGTTTCTAAAAATGGTACTTTCCCACTCATGATTTACTATCGTCCGTGCTCTTGGATATGTTGTTAGGTGAATCTACGATAGCTACCTTTATCAAATCTGTTGAACCACTTACACCAGTAAGAGTTCCTGCAGTTTCTACAACTAGATCTCCACCTTTTAGTAATAACATTCTTTGGGCTAATGAAATTGCCTTTGAGAATGTCTCAGTTTTTGATACTTGGTTTTCTACATGTAGTGGAGTAACACCCCATACAAGTTGCAACCTTCTAGCTACTTCTATTTCACTAGTAATAGCAAGTATTGGTGTGGCCGGTCTAAATTTGCTTACATTATGAGCAGTTGCACCACTTTTAGTTAATGGAAGAATTGCGGCTACATTTAACTGCCTAGCAATACTACTTACTGCAGCACTTATAGCATTTGGCACAGTACTAGGTAAATGGCTTTCAATAGGCCTTTGGGGATAATCTCTTTCAATTCGTTTTGCAATTGTCGCCATAGTCATAACTGCTTCAACTGGATAATCGCCCACAGCAGTTTCATTTGAAAGCATTACTGCATCAGTTCCATCAAGAATGGCATTTGCGACATCACTTACCTCAGCTCTTGTAGGTCTTGGGCATGATGCCATTGAGTCGAGCATTTGTGTTGCTGTGATAATTGGGATGCCGAGGCTGTTCGATTTTCTAATTAAATCTTTTTGGAGAAGAGGTACTTCTTCAGCAGGCATTTCTACACCAAGGTCTCCTCTTGCAACCATTACGCCATCGCATAACGGGAGAATCGAATCCATTTGATCTATTGCTTCAAATTTTTCTATCTTTGCTATTACAGGCGTGTTCTTCCCATTGCGTTTTATTAATTCCTTGATTTCTATGATGTCAGTAGGGTTCCTTACAAAACTTAAAGCGATCCAGTCTACAGATTGTTCTAACCCAAAGGTGAGATCTTCTTTATCTTTTTCTGTAAGTGCCTTAACAGAAAGCTGAACATCTGGGAAATTTACACCTTTATTGTTTGACAAAACTCCACCTACTGTAACTTTACAGATTAAAGTTTGATCAGCATGATCTACTTCTAAAACTGTCATCTCTACCCTTCCATCGTCTAGCAAGATAGTATTTCCAATTTCTACCTCTTCTGCTAATTTGTCATAAGTAACAGTTGCAATCTTTTGGTCACAGTTTATATTTTTTGACGTAAGTGAAAAATTGTCACCTGTCGAAAGAGTTATGGGACCATCTGGAAATCTTCCTAGTCTTATTTTGGGGCCTTGTAAGTCTTGGAGAATTCCAATATTTAATCCAAGTTCTTTTGAGACAGACCTAATGGTCTCTATGCGTTTTGCGTGTTCTTTATGATCTCCATGGGAGAAATTTAATCGAAATGTCGTAGCTCCAGCATTTATGAGATCTTTTATTCTGCTGGGACTTTCTGTTGCAGGACCAATCGTTGCAACGATTTTTGTCCTTCGCTTTAGATCAAAATTTGTCATTAACAGATCCTTCTATGAGCCAAAAAATACCATTTTGGTGTGACATTACTTTCTTCACTCATTTTCTGAGTATTCATTATGGAGCTTAACCAGTACCAAGTTCTTGCCCGTAAAACCGCTCGATATCCGGATCTAGGAAATAATCCTATTTATCCAACGCTTGGCTTGGCTGGAGAGGCAGGAGAGGTCTCCGATAAGGTCAAGAAAGTGATTCGTGATAAAAATGGATTCTTTGATGAGGTCTCTAAAGATGCCATAAAACTTGAACTAGGAGATGTTCTTTGGTACATCTCTCAGCTTAGTAGTGAGTTGGGCTACGACCTTGAAGAAGTGGCCAAAGCAAATTTAGATAAATTAAAGAGCAGAGAATCAAGAGGAAAGATTTCTGGAGAAGGCGACAATAGATAAAAGAATTGATTTTTATTAATTTACTTGTTTATGTTATTTATAAATAAAACTGTTGATTAAACTTATTCAAGTATCTATAATAAAATAAGACTATTGGATTAGTAACCAGAGGACATTGCTAGTATTGACATGCTTGTTGAGCTAAGTAATTGTTGTACTAAGCTAAGAGAAATGAAAGCTAGGATTGCTGAAAGGTCAATGCCTCCAATAGGTGGAATAATGCCCCTGAATGCATTTAAATATGGATCTGTTATTGAGCTTATTGAGGTGAGAATTGGGTTGCTCCAGTCAATGTTAGGAAACCAACTTAGTAACACTCTAATTATCAGTACTAATGAATAGATCTCCAGTGTCTGGACTAGTACTTGAAGAAAAGTTGAAAGGATTTCCATGGTTCAAGGGTGTCTTTAGCAATAACTTTAAGCTGCTTTAGCCGGTTTTGTAGAACCTATGTCTGGTAAAACTGAAAATGTTCTGTGAAATTTCTCAGAAGGAGTGAGCCAATAAGAACGTCCTTCATGCTGCCTTTTACGATCAACAAAATTCTGAGCCATCAATTCTTTTATATGGTCATATGCACCACTTCCTCTTAAATCAACTAACTCAGACTGAAGAATTCTTTTCTTTAGGGCAATAGCTGCAAGTGTTCTGAGACTCCCAGTGGATAGATCAACTGGCAACATGTTTCTAACTAATTCACCTAATCCTGGTCTTAATTGAAGGCTGTACTTGCCACTTATCTCTTGAATTTCTAATGCAGTATCCCTTTGGGCATAACTAGCCATCAATTGCAAAAGTGCTTGCTCAACAGCAGTCTCATCTTCGTTTGATAATTCGGCTAACTCTTTGGCCTTGATTGGCTTGCCTTTCAAGTACAAAATAGCTTCGAGCCTTGCAGGGAGTGATAAGTCATGCCTCTCCTCTGCGGAGTTATGAGTATTTCCAACGGCCATAGGCGGCCTTCCAAAACAAACTAAATCAAAATACCTCTTTTAGGCTTAATGTGCACCTAAAAAGAGTTTATATGCTGGATTATCCGTTTCATCCCAACTAGGGTATCCCAATTCTTTAATAAAGTTTTTCCATTCTTCTAGATCAGTATCTTGAACTAGAACACCAACTACTATTCTCCCAACATCAGAACCATGATTTCGATAATGAAAAATACTTATACTCCAATCTGGTCTTAGATTTGTAACAAATTTCATTAGAGCACCTGGTAACTCAGGAAATTCAAATCTATACAAGAGCTCTTTGGATTTTCCTGCGATTCGTTTATAGGTTTCAGCAGGAAGTCTTCCACCTACCATATGGCGAAGATGCATTTTAGCTAATTCATCTTCACTTAGGTCTAAACATGTATATCCTGCAAATTCAAATTGCTTTAGTAACTTTAACCTATCGTTTTTATCTTTTACCTGAACTCCCATAAATATTTGAGCTTTATCTTCTTCGGACATTCGATAACTAAACTCAGTAAGACTCCTTTCGCCAACGATTTCACATAAGGCTTTTAAACTGCCAGCTTTCTCTTCAATTCCTACCGCTATCATTGCTTCTCTTTCTTCTCCAATCTCTGCTCGTTCTGCTACAAAACGTAGTCGATCAAAGTTCATATTTGCACCGCAGGCTATAGCTACAAGTGTTTTTTTTCTTAGCTTTCTATTATTTATATCTGATTTCATGCCTGCTATAGCTAGGGCACCTGCAGGTTCCAGAATTGATCTTGTATCTTCAAAGACATCTTTTATCGCAGCGCATATCTCATCAGTACTTACTGTAACCATCGCATCAACATATTTTTTAGCTAGTGCAAATGTGTTTTTTCCTACTTTTTTTACAGCTACACCATCAGCAAATAGGCCAATATTTTCTAATTCAATAGGTTTGCCTTTCTTTAGTGACAAAGTCATAGCTGCTGCATCTTTTGGCTCTACACCAATAACTTGAATATTTGGCCAAAGACTTTTTACATAGGCAGCAACCCCCGCAATTAGTCCTCCTCCTCCAACTGCTACGTAAATTACATCTGGTATTTCTTGACTTTGTCTAAGTATTTCGAGGCCAACTGTCCCTTGTCCAGCAATTACTTCTGGATCATCAAATGGGTGAATAAATGTAAGCCCTTTTTCTTTACCAATTTTTATTGCTTCTTGATATGCTTCATCGTATGTCTCGCCTTTTAGAACAACCTCTGCATTTAAAGCATTAACAGCTTGAACTTTTACATCTGGAGTTGTTCTTGGCATTACAATTACAGCCTTGCAATTCAATTGACAAGCACTCAGCGCAACTCCTTGTGCATGATTACCTGCGCTGGAAGCAACTACACCTTTATTTAGTTGTTCTTTTGACAATTGAGCCATTCGATTGAAGGCTCCCCTGAGCTTGAATGAAAAAACTGGTTGTAAATCTTCTCTTTTAAGGAGAATTTGATTTTCTAGTCTTCTGCTTAGATTTTTTGCTACTTCTAAGGGGGTTTCAACAGCTACGTCGTAGACGCGAGACCTTAAAATCCTTTGCAAATAGTCATCCATAAAGCAATTCTCGCAATATCGAGATTTTTCTGTTTTAAAGTTAGAAATGGAAGGTAGCCATTCTTCACCCGAATAAAAGCTACTAACCCTAGATTGATTCTATTAAACCTGGAGGGTATGCGACTAAGCGAATTAACCCATCCGAATCAGCTCCATGGCCTATCTACGGCTCAGCTAGAGGATGTTGCATGCCAAATTCGAGAAAGGCATCTCCAAGTCGTTTCTACAAGTGGCGGACATCTTGGCCCAGGCCTTGGTGTTGTGGAGTTAACCCTTGCTTTGTATCAGACTTTAGATTTAGATAAAGATAAAGTGGTATGGGATGTTGGTCATCAGGCCTATCCCCATAAGTTAATTACTGGTAGATATGCCAATTTTGATACTCTTCGTCAACAAAAGGGTGTTGCCGGATACTTAAAACGTACAGAAAGCAAATTTGATCATTTTGGGGCAGGTCATGCAAGTACTTCTATTTCTGCAGCTTTTGGAATGGCATTGGCCAGAGATGTAAGAGGAGAAGATTTTAAATGTGTTGCAGTCATAGGAGATGGTGCTTTGACAGGAGGTATGGCATTGGAGGCAATTAACCATTCTGGCCACATGCCAAATACGCCTTTTTTAGTAGTTTTAAATGATAATGATATGTCTATTTCACCACCAGTAGGAGCATTGTCTACCTATTTGAATCGTATGAGGCATAGTCCACCTATGCAGTTTATATCTGATAGTGTTCAGGAAAGTGTGAAGAACTTACCCTTTATGGGTGGAGAACTTCCTCCAGAAATTAAATCACTAACTGGAAGTGTTAGAAGACTAGCTGTTCCTAAGGTTGGAGCTGTTTTTGAGGAATTAGGTTTTACTTACATGGGTCCTATCGATGGACACGATATATCTCAAATGGTACGAACCTTCCAAGCTGCTCATCGAGTTGGAGGACCTGTACTAGTTCATGTTGTTACTACAAAAGGCAAAGGATATCCTTATGCAGAGGCTGATCAGGTCGGATATCATGCTCAATCTGCTTTTGATTTAACTACTGGTAAATCAAAACCTTCAAAAACTCCAAAACCACCAAGTTATAGCAAAGTATTTGGACAGACCCTTATAAAATTATGTGAGCAGAATAAGAAAATTATTGGAATTACTGCTGCTATGGCAACGGGTACTGGACTTGATCTTTTGCAGAAAGCTTTACCAGATCAATACATTGATGTTGGAATTGCAGAACAACATGCTGTAACTCTGGCTGCTGGAATGTCCTGCGAAGGTATCAGACCAGTAGTTGCTATTTATAGTACATTTTTGCAAAGAGCTTATGACCAGTTAATTCATGATGTTGGTATTCAGAACTTGCCAGTAACTTTTGTTCTTGATAGAGCAGGCATCGTTGGGGCAGATGGGCCTACTCATCAAGGTCAATATGACATTAGTTATCTTCGTGCAGTACCTAATTTCACTGTTATGGCTCCTAAGGATGAGGGTGAATTACAGAGAATGTTAGTTACTTGCGTTAATCATCAAGGCCCTACAGCTCTTCGAATACCTAGAGGCTCTGGTGAAGGTGTGCCGTTGATGGAAGAAGGATGGGAACCCTTAAAAATAGGAAGGGGAGAAGTTTTGATCGAAGGAGATGACTTGCTAATCATTGCTTATGGGGCGATGGTTTCACCGGCTATAAAGACTGCGCAGATTCTTTCTAAAACAGGTATAAAATCTACAGTTGTAAATGCACGTTTTCTTCGCCCATTAGATCAGGCTTTGATTCACCCGTTAGCCCGTCGCATTGGAAAAATTGTAACTATAGAAGAAGGGGCTCTTGCTGGAGGATTTGGGGCAGCTGTTGTTGAATCATTAATAGATCAGGATCTCTTGTTGCCTACATTCAGAATTGGAATACCAGATAAGCTTGTTGATCATGCAAGTCCAGATCAAAGTAAAGAAGCTTTAGGCTTAACACCAGAAAAGATGTCAGAGAATATTATTAAAAGGTTTGGCTTTAAATCAGATCAATCTATAGTTTCACCCAGTAAATCAGAATCATATAACAGTTAAGAGTTGAGAATACTTGTAGCAGGAGCAGGTCCAGCTGGTTCAAGAATTTCAGAAAAACTAGCTATTAATTCTATAGATGTAACCCTAGTAGATCAACTTAAAACATCTAAAGAAAAAAATTTCTCTAGTGCTGTCGTACCAATCGCTACGATTAATAGTAAATTAATTCCAAAAGAAGCCGTTTCAACTTTCTGGAATGGATGGCAGATATTTGACCCTGAAGGCAATCGACATGAATGGATAAGTGATTCTCCAATTGGGGCTGTACTTGATTTTTCTAGGTTGAGAGAAATTCTATGGAGTAAATCACTTATGTCCGGAGTTAATTTTCTCCCAGGATGGAAACTTATATCTGTTGATTCTAGAGATGACTACGCTAATGTTCAGTTGATAGATGATAATGGTCAAATAAGGAATGGTGTCTATCGTTGGATAGTAGATGCAACTGGAGCGAAGAGACAATTCATTCAAAATCAATTTTCTTCTAACTATTTTCTTAGAAATATTAGGAATAATTTAATACAAGGAAGTGGAATTGAATGGATTTTGAGAACGGATAAGCGGTCTATGCTTCATTGGAAAAATAAGATTACCTTTTTCTTGGGTACTAAATACATTGAGTATGGTTACGGTTGGATTTTTCCAATGGCAAACAATTGCTTAAAAGTTGGCTTATGTTCCTTACCACCTACCTCGGCGGTTCATCCTCCACTATTCCCGAGAATTAAACAATTTCTTACAGATTTGGGGTTGATTAATTTCGAAGTAATTGAAAAACATTCAGGTTATATTTCAAGTAGCCTATTTAGAAAAGAAAAACACATTAACGGAAGAGTCTTAGGAGTAGGCGATTCAATTAGTACAGCTAACCTCCTAGGAGGTGAAGGTATCAGACATGCATTAATAAGTGCAGAGTTGTTAGCTGAGTTGCTTAGCAACAGATTTGGTAGTGGTTTATCTACAAATATAAATACTGATAAGATGTTATTAAATTATAAAAAAGATCTAGATCAGCTCTTGGGATGGAGATGGAAAATATCTAATAGAATAGGAAAGAGAACCTGGTGGAGTCTCTCTGATAAAAAAGCTGACCAGAGAATAACTGGACTCATTAATGAATTGTCAAAAAAAATGAGCGCTGAGGATATCAGCGCTCTTCTGTTTGATTACAGATTTGAAAGATACGGTTTTAAATTTTTGCCCTATTTAATCGGTTGGCGCTGAACCAGCGAGAGCATTAGGTTTTTAAAGAAGACCTCTTGAAGCAAGTCCTAGAATTGATCCTATTCCTAAAACATGACCAAGACAGTTAGCCGCAACTACTGAAGCGTGACTCATGCCACCAAAGAAGTGTGAATTAGGGATTTGGAAGCCTTCATTAGGAGAAGCGATATTCGCTCTGGCGATGGCATAAGCAAGTATGTTGCAAGCGATCATCACCACAGCAACCTTCGGAGACCAGTGGAATGTTGCTGGGGCTGTAGCAGCCAAAAGGTGTGTGATCATAAAAAGGTTAGATGCGCTTAACTATTCTCCTTTATTAACGCCAATTATTCACATAGATTTTTGTAGTCTTAAGAGTTATTCACTACTTGCTTGTTTTTGACCTGTATAAATCCAAGGACTATCAAGGCATCACTAAGGGTTAGGAAGGCTTCGGCAGCACCGTGTAATGTATCGACTTTTGTTAACTCTTCTTTATAAACCTGTCCTGCAATGATTGCAAAAAGGATTGTCATTAGGACAAAGAGCAACGTTAATCTAAATCCCCATAAGGAAATCCTTGGTATAGAAGGGACTTTTTGAGCCCAGTAAAGAAAAATTAGATAGGGGATTAATGAAAGTACGAAAAAGGGCCCTGGATCAATGCTGGCAAGCATCCTGAGAGTTGAATCTGCAATTTCTGTATTCATGTTCTTTGCTCTTGGGCTTTTACAAGATTCCAAGCAGCAAAAGCCATGCACGAATTCCCAAAGACAGTTAGAGCTGCTTGTAAGACAACAAGTCCTCTCAATGTTTCTGGATTGTCATAGATGTGCCAGGTTATAGCTGCCATTGCGCTTGCAAGATTTGGCAACATAGCCAAAGCTAGCCAGTTAAAGCTTGGGTTTCTGAGATTTGATCCCCACCGAACAATTAAGAGAATGGCCAGCGTCCATTCAAATAGTGTGGTTATGTGGATAAACCACGTTCCAAGAGATAGGTCGTGCAAATGATTAATTCGATATAGCTATATTAGTAACATATAGATGATATATGGTTGATTTAAATAAAATAAAAAAAATCTTTTTAAAATTCTCTATTAGTGTTTATAACTATTGGAGTAAAAATTAAATTCTATTTCCAGTTATTGCATTGAATTTCAATTCTTTTTTCTTGTTCCAGGAAACTTTGATTGTATTTGGAACCTCAAAGGATCCTTCGCAAGTCATTCTTAGCTCTCCTCTTGATGTATTTAGACTTATTAACTGAGTGTTTCCATGCCATTCTTTATAAAGAATTTTAGCTGGAATTCCTTCCTCATCAAAGTAGATATCCTCTGGTCTAATTCCAATACTGATATTCTTTTCTGCCATTATTAGGTTAATTTGAGGCCTGCCAATAAATTTGGCAACAAATAACGATGAAGGTCTCTCGTAAAGATCCCTTGGACTACCAATTTGCTCAAGCTTCCCGTTGTTTAATACAGCAATATTATTGGCTATAGACATTGCCTCTTGTTGATCGTGAGTAACGTAAACTATAGGCTTGCCGTCACTTGTTATTATCTTCCTTAACTCTGGCCTGAGTTCTTCTCTAAGTTGTGCATCTAAGTTACTCATAGGTTCATCAAGTAGATATACGTTAGCCTCTCTTAAGAGAGCTCTTGCTAGAGCAACTCTTTGCCTTTGTCCTCCTGATAGTTCCGATGGAAACCTATTCGCAAATGGTTCTAGTTGCATAAGTGAAATAATGTTAGAAACTTTTTTCTTGCTCTTGTCTATAGGAATACCTCTAACTTTAAGTCCAAGTAATAAATTATTAGCCACTGTTAAGTGAGGAAACAATGCATAACTTTGAAAGACCATTCCTACTTTTCTCTCTAGTGAAGTACTAGTTGTAACATCTTTGTTATTGATAAATATCTTTCCTTCATTTGCCCTGTCAAGACCCGCAATAAGTCTAAGGGTAGTACTTTTCCCGCACCCGCTAGGACCTAGTAAAGCAAGACACTCTCCTTGGTTGACTTGAAATTCTAAGTCCCTAACTATCCAATTTCTGTTGATTGATTTTCCTATCTTATCTAGCCGAAGTGTCATCCTTTTATTGCTCCTTTTGTAAGTCCAGTGACTATTTGTTTTTGGAAAATTAGAACTATTATTATAAGTGGTATGGAGCCTAGTACAGTGGCTGCTGCATAAGTTCCATAAGGTACTGAATAAACTGATGAACCAGCAAGTCGTGCTATTGCTACAGGTAGAGTCAATAAATCAGATCTACTTATCCATGTAAGTGCAATAGGGTATTCGTTCCATGAGAATAAAAATATTAGAATTGCTGTACTTGATATAGCTGGCATAATTATAGGAACAAGTATTAACCTTATTCTTTGAAAGAAATTAAGACCTTCAATGATCGCGGCTTCTTCTAACTCTGTTGGTAATTCCTTAAATGCAGCTGTCAATAATAGAACTGCAAGAGGCATTGACAGAGCAGAATATGGCAATGACAATGCAAAGAGATTATTGCCTATATTAAAGTCTCTGGCTATCTCTAATAATGCCAAGAATAAGAGTACATAAGGAAATAATGCTGTT
>QCJW01000017.1 GCA_003215775.1 Prochlorococcus sp. AG-409-G20 | reverse complement strand
ATCCTTAAAAGGATCATCACATGTATATCTAACTACAAAATCAGCGTTAAATGCTCTAGCACAGGATATTAAACGATCAATTAAATTATTTTCGGAGCCTAATACAATTTGAATCTGGGTGAAATGAGTTGAAAGATACTTATAAAGTTCGGAAGAAAGATCATTGACAGGTAATGCAAAGCAAACATCAGAGAGTTCGGCAATTGATTCTAGGCGTCTAATTACAGTATGAACAAGAGGTAATTCTTGAATTACAGGCAAACTCCATTTATTAGGCAATCGTGTAGAACCTGAGCGCAAGCATATTGCAGTGATTATCCTTTTCACAATTATTTTGAGTCGAGAAATTCCTGAAATTTAATGCAGGTTCTGCATGCTGGAAATTTCTCTAGAAAACTACCGTCATAGTGGGAGGTGCGTAAATTCTCATACATTTGGTTTGTCCAAATTCCTGAAGGTGAGTCTTCTTTGGTATTACCCATAAGGAGATCCCGATTATTATCATGACAACAGGGTGTCACAACACCATCAGGGTGGAGAAACATTCGTTGATAGGTTTGATTACACCGAAAACCATTAACAGATTCTGGATTAAGTTCTCCCTCCATAAACCGTTTCTGCAAATCTGATGACACTTTTTCGTAGTCAATTACACTATTAAAACTAATACAATCAACAATCTCAGCAAAGGTTGACTTCATTGAATCAACCTCTGCTTGGTTGAGATCCTGTACTGTCATGGAAACACGTAGAAGTGTCTTAATGGGATCAGAAAAGGCATCATCTCTAATTCTTCTAAACTCTTTAATATTAGAAAAAACTTTCTTATAATCTGCACCAACTCTTATTGATTCATAAGTCTGAGGTGTTGAACCGTCAAATGACACCATTAGTTTATCCAAGCCTGAAGTCAAAAGATTGTGTGACATCTGAGGCGTAAGAAGCGTGCCATTACTATTAAACATTACATCCAAATAACCTATATCCTTTGCAATAGAAATGAAGTTTATAATTTCAGGATGAAGAAGAGGTTCACCAAGGAAATTAAATTTGATAGCACGAGAACCTTTCTCATAAAGATCATTAATAAGATAACGATAGTCTTTTACATTAATAAAATTAATTGGCCAAAATTCACCTTTCCCAATGAGATCGGTACGAGGACACATAGTGCACTTGAGATTACATGAGTTTGTTATCTCTATATCAACATTCAAAGGCGCGCCAGAAATATCTGCATCAATGCCAAAATCATCCCAAGCCTGTCGATATTGATGATATTTAAATGATTTATTATCCAACCATTTTTTATAGGAAGGGAAAAATGTTTCAGAAAATCTTAACGGGTCGCCAGTATGATGAGAAACAGAGGAAGTCATAATAGGCTAAGACTGATACCAATGTAACAGAAATGCTGATAATAGGTACAGGCTACATGGCTAATCATTATGCCATTGCCCTAGATCAATTAGGTATACATGGCGCAATCTGGGGAAGGGACAATCAAAAATCAGAAAATATTGCAAAGCAATATAAGAAGATAATATCTGTAGAAAGTCTGGAAGAAGCTGTAAATAATTACAATAAGATTGTAATTGCATTAACTCCAGATGTAACAGGTGAATATATAAAGAAAATATCTAAATGTACAACAAAGAAAAAATTTCTTTTAGCGGAAAAACCTATATGCAAAAGCTTTGATGATTTGCAACACGTAACCTGTCAGATTAAGGATGTGACTGAAGTATATGTTTGTCTCAATAGAAGGTTCTACAAATATATGGATTACTTGAAAGAAGAAATAAAGAAAAATGATTTAGATTATATAAGATTAGAATGTTCCGGTGGTGATCTAAGTTATGAATATCTTTTAGAAAATACCATCCATGCAATAGATTTAGCTATGATCAATCTCTGTGACTGGGATATCTGCAATGATAGTGATGTTGAGGTGGAAAGACACCCCAGCATGACATGTTTAAGGATAAAAAGTAAGAAAAGCCAAAACAGGCCTTTAATAGATTTAAATTTCTCAAGAGGTGATAAAGAAATTTCAAATATAAAATATGTCTTATCGCAAACTAATCATTCAGAAATTATAAGAATAAGTCCATTAGAAAGGTTTGGAATCTTAGAAGACATCGTCTTAGAAGAAGCAACTGATTCCAATGGTAAAGCAATAGGAAGATTTGCGAAGGAGCAAATGGTAAATTCACAGAAGGAAGGCCTTGATCAAAGCTGTAAGCCAGGAATTCTAAAAATGCTGGAAGAATTTAACTGCATAGATTCGATGGAAAAATCACAGATCAAATTAGCTAGTATAAAAGAATTTTTAAAACTCTCTAATTTATTAAACTATGCATTTAATTCTCAATTAAGTTAAACAACATATCAATTATTTACTTATTGCCAAGATAAACTTTTCTCAACTATTACAGACATCGATGTTCTGTAGAAGAAATAACTCCTCAAAGAGCAATCGTAGAGATTATCAAACTAAAGTCTTTATGTTTTTACTTTCTCAGTTGCTAGGCCAAAGGCATCTAAGAGCGTAAGTATCTAAGCATACTTACAAGAATACATCAGAATTCTATCAAAACCAATTTACAGGTCTTCTGCAGTTAAGCCCCTTGAGCTGAAGTTATATACAAATTGGCAATTAGAAGGGCGGGGTATTTCGATCCCGCCCTTTGAGTCAAGCACTGATTTTTTATACTTCTTGTGCTCTGACTCCTAATATCTTTCTAATCACCACTAGAGAAGACGTCATTAGGTAAATTCACTCTATTTATCTACCTTTGCATAAACGCATTAGATCATAAGCCCTCAGACTACTTTCTCTAACTTCATCAAAATCAGTTCGGTGAGTTTTATAAAGCTACTCCCAATCAATTCAAATCAAACTATTCCTCAACGTAAAAAGGGTTTGGGATGAGAAAGTTTTTAGGGTTTTTCTTTTCATAATTTCCAACTTTTGGTTCAATCCAAGTTGCTGTCATGCGCAAAATATCAGCTGTTAATAGTCTTAAACCTGGCGATGACCAGGCCATCACTAAAAGAAAAAGCAAGAATATGGATCTAATCAATGGAACAATACCCTCTGAATAATTAAAGCTACTAAAGCGCCTCTAAAAAAGAATATCCATAGTAAAGAATATTCTCCAATCCTTAACTGTCTTTTCTCTCTGGCAATTGAACGCTTATGTGCTGCTATCAAATCAATTCGTCCAAAGAAGGCAGCGTATTTTTTTGATTCTCTCTTTAGAGGGGTAGGGATACGCACATAACGCCCTTTACCCTCATTAGGCAAGTTCATAAAAGTGCACCATCAGTATACAAATGATCCAATGAATATTTAAATATGCAATGGGTTTTAAGTAATTCTTATCTTTAATCAAACAACTTGATCAGTCACTTACTAAATAATAGCTTTAGATATATTGAGCTTCAGAAGAGGCTGAAATATTAAAGTGATTAAAAGATCAATACTGGTATTACATTACTATTCATCAGAATTAATCAATCCCCTCTTTGATTGTTTCCGCGTAAAACATAAACCCATCGGGAGTCATCATCATCTTGTTCCAATAACCATCATCAGTTTTCGCGGCAACCTCTAGCACCTTTTCTCTTCCTTGATTTGTTGTCCATTCTCGAACCCACCACTGATTATCTTTGTCAAATTCATATCCCTTAGACTTCAGAAGTGAGCGGATAGTTACTTCTTTGGAAAAAGCTTCATCCATCTACTTACACCCTCAAGCTCTCTCCAAGTAATAGCAAAACATAGGCGGAATGGCCTATCCAAAAATCAATTAGCCAAAAATACCTAATGGACTATTCATTCTAACCCTATAAATTCACTCTAATTCCAGGGATCTTCATTACAGTCAAAGGCATTTTTAGACAAAAAGGAAGATTGCTCTTCTTGATTATTCTTATTTGCATTCCAATCTGACCACATTTCATTTAGAAGCCAGGCCTGCGAAAGAGTCTTGGCGCCTTCATCAAGCAATTTAATCTTGAAAGCTTCGAGAGACTTCATTTGTTTGTATTCCTGCTCCCAATTGTGATCATCCATCAGAATTTAATCTACTTAAATCTATGATCCTACGAATACTTCATCAAGCAAGCCCCAGGCCTAAGACTGCCAGGCAAGAAACTGTCCAGTCAATATGTTAGAACAGAAGAGTAATGGCATTTATCTGAAAGATGGCTTTTACTTCTCCACGATGCATTAATTGCAAAAACTACGCTGGCTGTCCAATGGATGGCGGATTCTGCAGAGTATGGAACATAGAAATTCAATCACATGAAGGAAAAAGATTTAAATGTCAGCATTGGTCTGGCAATCAAACACCTAATCGCTAAAGACTCAGAAGTATGAAATATACAAAAATCTCAAAGTTCTAGCAAAAATCAAATATCAATAGAATTTAGAATGATCAACTTACAAAAGCCCATAAGGTCATCATCCATAATAGCCAAAAGTTCACCATTATTTAACTATTGGGAATCAAATCAAACACATCAGGATCAAAAGAAAAGACTAATAAAGTGCGACAGAAGTGCCAAAGACACTGAGCTATTTATACTTGAGCCTTACAAATGGGAAGTCTTGTATCAAAGCTCAATCAAGCAGCTTCAGGGAGGAGATATGTCTGCAATTAAAGGATTCAAAATTTTACTAAAAATGCTGAAACCCCAAGAACAAGATCTTACTATAAAAGCACTTTCAGAAAATAATATACTTAATGAAGAGCTCTTAGTAAAGGTCAAAGACGAGAAAAGCTTTACATCATTAGAGTCAAAATTCAATTTGAGAAAATTCTCTCGAATCCTTTTTGCAATATTCTTCAACACATATGGAATCAATATAAAAACTAATAAAAGGAATCTTTATGAATATAGTGCCCATTTGATTTATAAAGTAAAAGAGATAACAGCTTTATCGAAGACTTCTCGGTAACAACAAAGCAAGCTTAAGAATGGAATCAGCCAAATAAAGTGGAAGCAAGCGGAAAGGGTAATTAAAATACATGTTTAAAGAACACAACCAAATAGAGCAAAGAATTTGTCAATGATTGTATTAACATTCCAAAAACCTGATCTTTTGTACATGGTTTTAATACATGCCTTTCTGGAACGCGAAACCCCTTTATAGTAAATTAAATTATCGAGGCTCACTAAAAATCTACATATTGATTAGAAAAAGAAAAAAAGAACTCAAGCAGGTTACCAATGCCAACCAAAAGGAAAGAGAGCTTAAGACTAAGGCCTGTTTACGCACTTAAAGATCCATAGGAGCACAAACAGGTCTTGCATTATCAATTATCAGAAGGATAATAAAAGAGGTGAATGCCTATTAATAAAATCTAAAATTCTCATTTCAATCAAGATGTGTATTTTCAAAAGAGTAATTCAATTTATTCTATTCTATTTCCTTATTCCAACTTCTGCATATACTATGCCAATAATTTGTGAAATCAAATATGGAGAAGTAGATCTAGAGATAAATGCTAGTGAAGAAAAATTTAATAGGGAAACGAAGGAGAATACAGAGAAATATTGCTATAAGATAGGTACTGAATATAACTCCTACGGAGAAGCTATAGCCAATAAACCAATCTTTGCATGCTGTAATACAAAGGAAAAATGATAACTTAAGTATATACATCTAAACCTTAATGTCTTACCAATGCAGATTAAGGATTGATCTATTAGTACTCATTGTCAGCTACGCAGATACCCTTACAAGATATTCCATTTGTTGCTGTTCGATTACAATGCCTGCAGAGAATAGTTTCAGATTCTGATTTTACTAAACTATTAGATTCTGAGTTTATTGCTGGGTCTTTTAATTCAGGCCTACTATGATTTATTTGTTGATAATCCATTTAGTTATCAAAGCAAAGATTAACCTTATCTAAAAAGGATAATGAATGTTCCTGTCTAATTAAGAAGTAACCTTGGCAAGGCTTAATATCAACTTCACCATTAAGGTTAAGGGATTAGTTTTTATTTACATTTCCTTTTAAATTTGGATCTGGTGAAACAACTACAGGAATACTATTATCAGCCGATCTGAGAGGAACAACATTGACAGAACTTTGTTCTGTCTTAGATGGAACAGGTGCTTCTGTTTCTGTTTTTTCTGTTTCTTTTTCTTCTTGGGAACAAGCTTCCAAGGATTCTCTCAATAAAGAATCAAAAGTAGCTCCAGGCAAACGATGTCTTGCTACTTCGAGAAAGGTCCTAGGTAAAGATTCAGATGCAGCTCTTTTTAAGGCTGGATTATTCCTTCGATGCTCTTGTTCATCTTGTATTGCACGAATAAATCGATGAGTGACATCACGTTTGGTTGAAGCTTTTATAAAGGTGTCATTATCCCCAGTGCCATTTCCTGCATCTCGCTCTAGATCTGCAAGTCTTCTTTCAAGACTGACCAAAACCTCCTCGGCTTCTTTGCCAATATGTGCAAGTTGTCCATCAGAAAGATTTGGAAGATCTGCAACATAGACCTTCCCGTGATCTCGAAGAGTTAAAAAAGTTGGTCTAGGTCCTCCATGCCGACCATTTGGGTCAGCATCGACCGACAACGGCCTTCGTGGAGGAACTGGTCCTGCAGAAGAACGCCGACGCGTTAGGCGCTGGGGACTCTCAAAAGGCATCGAGCTAATTCAAGATCTAACAACTTCAGCTACCGAAAAAATTATCAGGGCTGTATTAACAAAGATTACTAGCGAGTATCCACTAATGTCTAATGAAAATGGATCTTCGTAGAACTCCGATGCAAAAGAACTGATTTCAAAAAGTCTAGACACCTTCAATAGGCAAACCAATTAATTGATTATCATTGGTTCCTTGGGAATTCACGACTTGGCCCATCAGCCAGGAATTCATATTTTGCTCCTGACAAATTAAAAGAGCCTTTTCCACTACCTCTGAAGGAAGCACTAGGCAAAAACCTACTCCTAAGTTAAAGGTGTTCCACAAGTCTCTCTCTGGTATATCTCCAGTCTCCTGTAACCAACTAAACAGCTCTGGACGTTCCCAACTTTTGATATCGATTGATGGGGCTAATCCTTTTGGAACACATCTAGGTAAATTCTCTGGCAATCCACCTCCTGTTATATGAGCCAGTCCGTGGATCGGTATCTTGTTTTGGATTAAAGATTTAACTAACTGTCCATAAAGTTGTGTGGGTTGAAGCAGGGCATCCAACAAGGGGAGGTTTTTCGTCCCAAAAACACTATTGATTGCAACTGATTTTACCTCAAGAATTTTACGAACCAAACTAAATCCATTGCTATGCAACCCATTGCTCGCAACAGCAATAATTTGATCACCTGCTCTCATCTTAGACCCATCAATAATTTGATCTTCCTCTACAACACCGACACAGAAACCAGCCAAGTCATATCTACCGCTCGAGTAAAAGCCTGGCATCTCAGCGGTCTCTCCACCCAAAAGAGCGCATCCACTAAGCCTGCAGCCTTGAGCGATCCCTTCAACAACCTCTGCCATAGCATCAGGGCTAAGGGAACCTGTCGCGATGTAATCAAGGAAAAACAAGGGCTCCGCCCCACTTGTAATTACATCGTTCACACACATAGCTACCAAATCAATCCCTACCCCAAAGTGAGCTTGATGCTCCTGAGCAAGCTCTAACTTCGTACCAACGCCATCAGTACCTGCTACTAAAACTGGTCGATTCAATCCATGAGGAAGTCTCATTAGCCCTCCAAAACCACCCATGCCTCCAATTACTTCTGCACGATGAGTAGCTTCAACACAGGATTTGATCCGCTGAACGAATGCTCTTCCAGCTTCAACATTTACTCCAGAAGTTTTGTAATCCATGATTTCAATCAATCACTCTTTCTTATTCCTAGATGTTCCTACTGAGCTGTTTGTTAAGCCAGTATGCAATCAATCCAATAGAACAATCTCCACTCTCTAGTAAATCAAACTGACAATCAATTGGCATCAATCCGTGCGGAAATTCTCAATCCTTAAAACACAAAGCGAGCTCAACTTATGGAGGAAGTCTCAAATCCAAGGAATTTCCTTTGTCCCAACCATGGGAAGCCTTCACGATGGCCATAGCCAACTAATTAAAGAAGCAAAAATCTCTCAGGCCTCAGAATCGTCCTCTGTCTTAGTAACTATTTTCATAAACCCACTGCAATTTGGGCCATCAGAAGACTTTGAAAAATATCCACGTGATCTTGATAGGGACTGTGAAATCGCCTTCCAATCTGGGGCAGATGCGATATGGGCGCCTTCATTTGAAGAGGTTTTCCCTGGAGGAATCAACTCTCATTTTCAGTTAAAGGTTCCTGCAAACTTAACAAAACACCTTTGTGGGGCTAATCGACCAAATCACTTTGATGGAGTCGCAACAGTCATTGTCCGACTTCTATCTCTAATCAAGCCTCAAGTCTTAGTACTAGGAGAAAAAGACTGGCAACAGTTAGTCATTCTTCGCCATCTAATAAATGAACTAAATCTGCCAATAATTATTAGAGGAGTAAAAACTATTAGAGAGAAAGATGGACTTGCATGCAGTTCAAGAAATCAATACCTCAATACAAGTGAAAGAGAAGCAGCAAGAGAGCTACCAAATCTTCTCAGAAAAACATCAGAAGAAGTTCAGAATGGAAAACAGTTAAATATAGAAGAACTCAAGTTAGCTTTAAATCAAAAAGGACTCAAAATAGATTATGTAGAAGAAGTTGACCCTGTTCTTCTTTCTCCTATCAAACACAGAGGAAGTATTACACTACTCGCAGCCTCTGTGCATTGTGGAAACACTAGACTTATCGACCACGTCTTTATAAAAATGAGGAAACCTATTATTGCTATTGATGGTCCAGGTGGTGCAGGGAAGAGTACTGTTACGCAAGCTTTTGCAAAGAAGCTTGGTTTAATTTATCTAGATACTGGTGCCATGTATAGGGCTGTTACATGGCTAATTCAAGAAAAAAATATCAACATCAACAATGAAAGCGAAATTAATCGAGTTCTTGAAAATATCAAAATTGATTTTAGAACTTCACAATCTGGTGATCAAAGAGTCTTTGTTAACAAAATTGACGTGACTAAATTAATACGCTCACCAGAAGTTACTAAATTTGTATCTTCAGTTTCAGCACTTAAAGCTGTTAGAGAAAACCTAACAGCACAACAAAAGTATATGGGAATTGACGGAGGTATAGTTGCAGAAGGCCGCGACATTGGAACAGCTGTATTTCCTCAAGCAGAACTAAAGATATTCCTCACAGCCAGCCCAAAAGAAAGAGCCACAAGGAGAGCAAGAGATCTAAAAATCAAAGGCTTTCAAGTACCAGAATTATTAGATTTGGAGCAGCAAATTAAAGATAGAGACTATGCAGATAGCACTAGAGAGATATCACCCCTAACGAAAGCCAAAGACGCAATAGAGATCATAACAGATGGTATGAGCATCGAAGAGGTAATTGAGTCTTTAATTAAACTTTTTCGAATGAAAGTAGCAGAAGAAGTATGGCCTAGTCTTCAGAAGTAAGTGAATCTAACAACCCTTCACAAGCATCTTCTAAAAGGTCGAGAACTTCTTCAAATCCATCATCTCCCCCATAATATGGATCTGGAACATCCTTAATATTATGATGTCTAGCAAATTGCAAAATAGGTTTAATTTCTACAGGACTTTCTATATTTGCTTCTAATAATAGAGATTTTACATCCTGAAAGTTATCTCCATCCATTGTCATAATCAAATCAAAACTTAATAGGTCATCCTTCGTAATTTGTCTAGCAATACTAGGCAAATCAAAACCCCTGTTTTTTGCTGCGAGCCTCATCCTTCTATCGGCTCTTTTTCCAACATGCCAAGCACCAGTTCCAGCTGAATCAACGTAAAAAGCATCTAATAAGCCTTTCATCTTTAGCAAATGTAGAAAAACCCCCTCAGCTGCAGGAGATCTACAAATATTACCTAAACATACAAATAAAATACGCTTAGCCATATTCAACTCGAATTCAAATACATGATAAGTCGAATAGGGTCTTATGTATATAAGATTCAGACCAGTCTCTTCCATACAATCGAGTCAACATTGGTCGCGCAGGATCTTTACTCGACCTATAGGTCAAATAATTCATCTGACCTTTTCGCAAAAGATTAGACCTATAGGAATCAACTTGGGGTGCAATTAGCAATAACTCCAAATACAAATTTAGATATTCATTAAATGCTGGTCTTAATATATTGCAAATTAGCTGTCTTGAAGTATCGCAATCAGGAAGTCTAGTCCATAAAAAAGCTGGGGAGAAGAACTCCTTTGCTGCATCAGGTATAGGTCCACCTGATGGTAATTTCTGTTGCCACTTCTTATGTAAAGGAATTAATCTCTCCCAGACAAATTCAGTATGCTTTTTATCGTGTTTAAGAACAGGCTGAAAATCTAAAGCCAATAAATAACCAGAAGGTAAGCTTACAAAATCTGCTCCAAAGAAAGGCATATCATATTTAATTGACGGGCTAAATACCAAATTAAAAACAGAAAGTGAAGGACCGCCACATAAACAAGCTGCTCTTACTTGTCTTAATTTCTTAGACTTACATGCCCATGTAGAGATTTTTACATCATCAGTCTGATTCCCTTTCTTTGTTTGCGAAACTCTCTCCAAGAATACCTTTGGAACCGGATACGGTTCTATACCTAAATCGGACAAGGCTACAGTTGTATCATCGAGAAAGTCCTGCCACTGCCAATCAATAATCTTGACAGGATCTAGGCTAGTTTTTCTAGGACATTCCATATAATGATTAATTTAAGTTTAATTCATACTTTGACTGCCAACAAAAAGAAATTCTTTCATAAATCTATCAGACCATTGTTTGCCAAAATAACTTGAGAATAGGCCATGAGCGGGGTCTCTTTCTGCACTATATATATCATATTTAATTTGAAGACGTTTAACTTCATCAGAATCAATAAAAGAAGCATTGCCTTTTTGCATTTGATTTATTTTCCAGTATGAGTCAAGAAAAGCCCGAAAAACATCTGGCAACAATTTCTGAGCTTCATTCAAACCACCTCTACAAAATAGTATCCATGGAGAGAAATACTGATTTGGGTCGTAAATATGCATATCTTTCTCAGCAGCAAATTGAGGATATCTGCTCTTCAGTTCCCTCAGGGAAGAGTAATACTTAGACAAGTATTTCTCTTCCCTGAGGAGTGGTTGATAGTCAAGTACAGCGACCAATTGATTCTTTTTACCAAACCAAAGAAGATCAACACCCATTAAAGGCATTTCATTCGTATAATCTGGGTATGCAACTGAATTCAAAACTTGGAGACTTTCGCCAGCATTTAATGAGGTAATTCTCCACCTTCTAAAACCTGATACTGACCAAAGCCAATTCTGAATACAAGCATTATTTTTATTCGAAACTTTTTCGCTAAAATCCTTATTAATAGGCAACATAAAGCCATCCTTCTCTAAAATACTTTGAAGCAATTCAGAAAGGAGAGAATCAAACATAAATCAAAAGTTTTGCGTATCAAGTCCTATGAATGAAAGCAGTGCTGTCATAATTGGCGTGATACAGAGGACATGTAACATAGAGATCAGATTAAAGGATTTATTCAGTTAAGATAATTAGTATATATTGATTCTATTGGAGAAGAATATTTTATCAATAAAATTGCAATAAAAGAAATTGATCAGATTGCGATCAAAATCCTAGGCCAAGAATCTGAATATAGTTATAGTGAAGATCATGAAAAAGGATGCCACAAAATAGAAAATACATTAAAATAAAAAGGAAATAGTCCATTCCATGCAGGAAGAATTTAAGTGCTACCTCCATGCTAGTGAACATATTTTCTGCTATGAAGTCAATGAAGTTCACTACCTCAAAAGATTCGCAGAAGAGAATCAACTAATTTGGTGCAGTCTCATAGGAGGTTGTGGGTCTATCAAAGACATACAGGGAGCTAAGCTAGTCAATGCATCAGCTATAGAAGTCCCCTTAATTGAATCCTTCTTCGCATTAAATAAATTTTTTCAATCTCTAGAAATTGGTTATCCTTCAAGGTTAGATTCAAGCAAATTAGATCTATTTATTAATATTGGTTCTAAGGCAGGTATTGACTTAGCAACAAGCAACATCACCACAATGCTTCCAGATTGGGTAAATCCAAAATCTATTACACTAATGATAGATCGAGAATCGATTCTCAATGAAATTTTGAAAGTAAATAAAAAGGATATTGAACTTATTAACTACAAAAAGATACTGCTGCCTATCCTCAATAAAATCTCAAAATTTAATATCAAAAGTGGCATAAATATTGGAATAAGAGGGGAGACAACTCCTGAAACACTAAAAAAGATTATGGAAGAAGGTATCAAGATCAATGCAATACAAAATGGTCTACTTTCGATGAGATTTGATCAACTGGAGCATCAGAAAGTTGTTGCACAGCTTAAAAAGCAGAAAGCAATCCAAATGACTCTAATTGAAAGCTTGATTCCAGCTATTCGTAAAAAAAGTGAATACACTTTAAGACAATTAACTAATTTAACCAAGTATCTCAACTAATAATTTTTTTAATGGACTTAAGAATGAACCAATCGAATCTTGAATCTTCAATCAAGCGGCTTCAAGATACAGGGCATTTAAAAGCGATTAAAGCTGAATTTGAATCTGAAGGGACAATGGTTGAAGAGCTTTCTATTCTCTCTGATCTTTGCAGCAGGAATGGTATTGCACTAACATTAAAGATTGGAGGAGCATTGGCAAGGAAAGATATTCAGGTATCTTTCTTTATAGGCGCAGATTCAATACTAGCTCCAATGATTGAGTCGGCATATGCAGCATCTCGATTTTTAGAAATTGTAAGTGAAGAAGAAAAATACTTCGTTTCAAAAATAGAAAAAATGTCATATTTAATCAATATCGAGACTAATAGTGCAATAAGAAATCTAAAAACCATATTAGAAGTATCGACAAGTTCCATACCCGCTATTAAATATATAGTAATAGGTAGATCCGACCTTAGCCTCTCCTTAGGAATCAAAGAGGTAGAAAGCCAAAAGTTACTATCTATCTGCAAGAATGCTATTTCTCTATCTAAAGACTATCCAATAGAAGTAATATTAGGTGGATCAATCGGGTCAAAGAGTTATCCATTTATAAACGATTTAAGTAAAAATGGTTTAATAGCATTTGAATCAAGAAAATGTACCTTTAGAATAAATCAATCCCTAGATTCAAACAAATTCAACGAGCTAATACATAAAGCAATCGAATTTGAAATCGAATGGCTAAATGTAAGAAGAAGTTTATATCTTGAACGCTCAAATCTAGATCTTAATAGAAAAAAATTATTAGAATCTAGGTTGGAAAATAATCATTAGATTATACAATTAGAGTCTGGTAAATATAATCTCTATTTAATCTGATTGGTTGACTTATAGGCATAAAAGAATATGTTAAAATAATACGATCATGAAAACAAGCGTGGATAGAGTCTCGTATTATCAAGAACTACTAAGCAATAGTAGTTATTTTAAGCTTGTATGTGGTGCCGGGAATGAAGATGCGAATGAAGTCAAACAATTAACTTACATTTATACACTTGCTGGCTGCAATGGTTTTGACGTATCTGCTTCTCCAAGAATAGTTACTGCATGCATGGAAGGTATTGATAATGCAATCAAAATCTCGAATAGAATTTTTTCTCCAATAACTAATAGACCTATCATAACCGTTAGCGTTGGAATGCCTGGTGATCACCACGTAAGAAAAGCGTTTATAACGGATAGTTGCATCAAATGCAACTTATGTATACCTTCATGTCCTACAGATGCAATAACTAATTCATTAGACATCTTAGAAAATTTATGCATAGGTTGCGGAAATTGTGAGTCAGCATGTCCCTCTTCTATTAATGCTATCAACTACAAACATGACTTCAAAGAGCTTAAACAAGTTTTGCCGCAATGTGTCTTAGCAGGAGCTGAAAGCATTGAGCTACATGCAGGAGTTCCTAATGATGAAACAACCTTAGAAGAATGGCTAACTGTATGCGACTCTCTCCCCCATGGAATGTTATCCATGTGTCTAGATAGATATCATATGAGCAATGTACACCTATTAGAAAGAATACAAATGGCGCATAAGTATGCGGGTGAAAGACTAATCATTCAAGCAGATGGAATACCCATAAGTGGAAGCAAAAATGATTTCAACAGTACTTTACAAGCAATTTCTATTGCAGACATTATAAACAAAGAGCTCAAGCTTAAAGATAGAAAATTTCGCAAACTTCCTATCCTCATTTCGGGAGGTACAAATATGCACACTGGGAACTTAGCAAGGCAATTCAAAGTGCCTTTCTCTGGAATAGCAATTGGTACACACGCCAGAAAAATAGTCAAAGAGCATCTAAGCTCAATCGTCATTGGAGAAGAGAACGTGGCATTACACCATGCTGTCAATGCTGCAAATGAATTAATAGAAAACAACTTAAGGGGTATAAAAAATAATCAGAATAAACCTAATAATTCTCTCTTGGAATTATTTGAATAATTGACTACTTGAATTGAATAAATACAATAAACATCAACAAAGCAAATACCTTTTAAGCCAAAAAACAACTTATTTATCCAAAGTGGACTACTTTATATCTGTACTACCTTTTCTCTTCCTAGATGTAATCAGTCTAAAAAGGACCTTGCCAATTGCGCTAATTAAATTACCCTCTAACTCCTTAAACATCTCCATATTACACTCAAATGCCTTGTTTGCTTCTTCTACAATTAAATCTGCAGTGTTTTGATCAATAGGCAACGAATTCAATGTCTCGCTATATTTCAATTTGAACAACTTCTCATCTTTTATCAAATCAAATTCATAAAAGTTCAACCCTTCACAATCTGCCAAATTCATCGCTTTCTGTGCAATTCTTCTTAATATTTGCCCCCCAGATAAATCTCCAATATATCTTGTATAATGATGAGCAACTAACAACTCAGGTGAATCTACTGCAATTCTCTTAATTCTATTTACATAAGCCTGGGCCGAGGGTGTTGGAAGAATTTGATCAGACCAATCTATCCCAAAGTAAAACAGAAGATCTTCTTTTAACTTTTCTCTTCTATTTAATTCTGGGTAACCAATTCGTGAAATCACAGGATGGCCTTCGTTAAATAATCTAGTAACTTGGTCTTCCATTTCTGAATAAACAAAATACAAATCAGCAACTAACTTCCTATAAGTTTCTCTATCAACAACACCTTTAAGAAAGCAACTTACAAATCCTGTGTTTTCAGCCATTGTATGTGCCTTCTTAGTGCCTTCTCTAAGTTGGCTTGCTAGAGCGACTGACATGGAGCACAAAAAAAGCGATGAGGACGTGAATCAGCACAATCCTATATCCAGGGTTGTGCTGATTAATAGATTTCAATAAACCAGCTAAGGGTTAGCGCATGATGAGAAAACCGCAAATAAATCAGTACAAATCTGATGCAATTGCACCAACTGTGCTGGCTGGGGCAAATAAGGCCCTGTTGGCTTCCAATCACCAATAGTAGCTAGGCGCCACCTTTCACCATCAAAGGTCATCCCACGCAAGATTACGCCCAATAAGTAAGGAGAACCTTCCTTCTGTTGCGTATCGACTCTTAACTGCATCAAAAGGCACCTACATTGCAACCTTGGTGACCAACCAGGGAAATGAAAAGCCATATCCCATGTCTCAGATTCAAACCATTGTCGAGTTTCAGAGTCATCTCTCCATGGAGTCAGATTCGGAGAAGCCTCCGGAAAATGTTGACGAACAAGAGTCACAGCAGAAGCAAGAGCATGAGCAAAAGCAATACTTTGAACTTGCTCTGCAGCGTTCATCAGATCCTCCAAGAACTAACAATTACTAGAACATGCCATGGGATTAGCTTGCAGTCATATTTACAACAATACTTTGAATGAGTTTCTGACATAAAAATTGGCTTAAGAAATACCTTGTCCAAAACTGACCTGAGCTCAACCAAGCAAAAGCCTATCTCCTAGAAGATATTTGCATTGCTTATTTTGAAACAGCATGATTAAAGAGATCATGTAGTAATAAGCTTTACTTTATATAAATTGCCAAGTTAAAAATTACGATGGCTCAATTTGAAAAACTAACAGCGCCAACCCAAGGTAATGCAATCATTTTTGAAAAAGGGCAACCAATCGTTCCAAATGACCCAATAATCCCTTTTATTAGAGGCGATGGAACAGGCATCGACATATGGCCTGCAACTCAAAAGGTTCTGGATGCCGCAGTTGATCATGCCTATTCTGGTCACAAAAGAATTGAATGGTTCAAAATTTATGCAGGAGATGAAGCCTGCGAAAAATATGGAACCTTCCAATACCTACCTCAAGACACACTAAACGCAATTAGGACCTATGGAGTTGCAATAAAAGGCCCCCTTACTACACCTATAGGAGGAGGCATAAGATCCCTAAATGTAGCTCTCCGTCAAATATTCGATCTTTACTCATGTGTACGACCATGCAAATACTACGAAGGGACGCCAAGCCCTCATAAACATCCAGAAGATCTTGACGTTATCGTTTATAGAGAAAATACTGAAGATATTTATATGGGAATTGAATGGGAATCAAACGATCCTATTGGTAAAGAACTCCTACAGAAACTTAATTCAGAAATCATCCCTGCAAATGGAAAACTTGGCAAAAGACAAATTCCTCTTGGTTCTGGAATAGGAATCAAACCTGTTAGCAAGTTAGGCAGTCAAAGACATATTAGAAAAGCAATTCAACATGCACTTCTCCTACAAGGCAATAAAAGACATGTCACTCTTGTACACAAAGGAAATATAATGAAGTTCACCGAAGGAGCATTTCGTGACTGGGGATATGAATTAGCAATTAATGAATTTCGTGATGTATGTATTACTGAAAGAGAAAGTTGGATTCTTAATAATCTTGAAAAAAACAATAACTTGAGTATCGAATCAAATGCAAAAATGATTGACCCTGGCTTTGATTCACTTCCAAATGAAAAGAAAAATGCTATTTGTGCTGAAGTAAAATTAGTTTTAGATCAAATTGGTCCTAGCCATGGGAATGGCAAATGGAAATCAATGGTTATGATTGACGATCGAATAGCAGATAGTATCTTCCAACAAATTCAAACCAGACCTCAAGAATACTCCATACTTGCAACTTTGAATCTAAATGGTGATTATATTTCCGATGCAGCTGCTGCCATTGTTGGTGGCTTAGGTATGGCACCTGGTGCCAATATTGGAGATAAAGCTGCAATTTTTGAGGCCACACATGGAACTGCACCAAAGCATGCTGGTCTTGATCGAATTAATCCTGGATCCGTAATTCTCAGCGGCGTAATGATGCTTGAATTTCTTGGCTGGCAAGAAGCAGCAGACCTCATTACTAAAGGTCTAAGCAAATGCATTTCTCAGAAACAAGTTACATATGACCTTGCCCGCTTAATTGATCCGCCTGTGGAACCTATGAGCTGCAGTGGATTTGCTTCAGCAATAATAGAAAAATTCTAATTTAATGAATTGAATATTTTTTAAATCTTGACAAGACAAAAACCAGAGAGGCATAGAGTAATTCTAACTAACGGAAGATAACACTAATACAATGTTATTAAAAGTACTTCTCATCACTGAACTCTTAAATACAAAAGAATGAAATCAAATCAAATCAAATCAAAATCTACTGAGATCAACAAAAGCAAAGCTATTTCAAATATTGCCGATCCTTGTGTCCATTGTGGATTTTGTCTTCCTACATGTCCGAGTTATAAAGTATTAGGCACAGAAATGGATTCTCCTAGAGGTCGTATCCATACTTTGCAAGCAATTGAAAATGAAGAAGTTAAATTAGATAAAACAATTACCAGTCATTTTGATACCTGCCTTGGTTGCTTTGCGTGCGTTACAGCTTGTCCTTCAGGTGTTAGGTATGATGAATTACTTGAGTCAATTCGACCAAGATTAAATTCACCACAGTTAAGGACACCTTGTCAGAATGTATTCCGAAAAACTCTTCTAGAGATTCTTCCATATCCAAAACGCTTGAGAATACTTTTACAAACAATTCGTTATTACTCTGGATCGAACTTACAAAAATTTATAAGAAATAAAAAATTAACCAATTATTTAGGGCCTCAAATCAGCTCTATGGAAGAACTACTTCCCGAAATCAAAGAACAGTCCTTTAAAGATAATTTTCAAATATTCAATCCAGCTTTAGGTCCAAAGAGAGGACGAGTTGGTCTAGTTCTTGGATGTGTTCAACGTTGTTTTGATCCTGGCGTAAACAAAGCAACACTATCGGTCTTACAAGAAAATGGCTTTGAAGTAATAATCCCACCAGAGCAAGGGTGCTGCGGTGCCGTGACGCACCATCAAGGGTATTTAGAGCAAACAAAAATACTTGCAAAAGAGCTTATAAAAAGCTTTGCAGAAGAACTTCATAATGGATCAACAAGTTATTATCAATCTATAGATGCAATATTAGTCGCTGCATCAGGATGCGGGCATACAATGAAAGCTTATAAACAATTACTTCATGGACAAGAAAGTTTTAAATGCCCGGTAATGGATGTACATGAATTCCTCAACCTAAAGGGACTATCTAAATCTTTTCAACAAAAACTAAAACCATTAAAAATAAAAAAGGACGCAATCAAAGAAGACATTGAAAGCATAAAGGATGTTCGTGTTGCATATCATGATGCATGCCATATGCTACATGGACAAGGAATTTCAAATCAACCTAGAGAGCTTTTAAAAAAAATCCCAAATCTGATTCTTAAAACTCCAAGTTTAGCAGGTTTATGTTGTGGGAGTGCTGGAATATATAATCTAGTTCAACCTAAAGAAGCAAATGAATTAGGAGTGATAAAAGCAAACGATCTAATTAGTACCAATCCCAATATAATTGCTAGTGCAAATATAGGATGCACACTTCAGCTAAGGAAACAAATTAAAACGAATATAGAAGTACTACATCCCATGGAGTTACTTGCCAAATCAGCAGGACTCTATAATTTTTAAAGCTTCTAAAAGGGTATCTTCTTTTCCAAGGTTTCCAGGGAAAGTAACTATCGGAAGGTGAAGATTTGAACTAGAAGATGAAGGTATAACCAATGAAAGACCCGGCAAAATTTGTCCTTTCAAAAAGACATATTTAGAAGCAATCCCATGAGACAGCAGGACCTGTGTTGTAATGCCTCCTTTAGAAATTATATAGCCCAACTTTGTCGTCAGAGAACCAATCACACTAGCAGTTATCTCAGCAATTTCAAGACCTAAGACTAATCTCATCTTTTGCGTGGCAAGCCGAACTTCACCTCTAGACGTAAACAGAACTGGTATTTTACTTCGTTCCAGTATCTCTAATAGTTTATTTCTTAAATTATCCTGAAACGAAGCTAGAAGTTTATCTTTTTTTGTATCATTAATTATTTCATTTAATTTACTTACTTCTATCTCAACTCCTTCAAATTTTGGATTTGCAAGTAGATATTTTAACTGCAAGTCTGCCAAATGAACATGTGATCCAACACTAACAATTCCTGGAAGTTTATTGCCCTCTAAATCATTAACAATCAAAGCTCTTAAATCTTCTCTAGGCAATATTCTAGGTTTAACTCTTGCAAGAGAATTTAACAAACTAGCAGCCGAGCGAAATAAGAAACGTTTTTTAGAACTTAAATTAGAAATCAGGTCGACGAAAACCTTAAGATGTGCATCTATTTCTGCATCAACAACGATATGTTGATTATCTTCTAGAGATTCAATCCAAAATAATAAGGAATTGAATTCATAACTGTCATCTTTTGCAGCATTGAGTTGAGACACAGATATTCTTTTAACTTCGTGATGGTTAATAAAGCCCTTACTCTTTTCTTCCAACCATAGTTCCAATTGGCTTGTGTTATATCCAAATAGTCGATCTTGCGCAAATGAGGTTTTATGTACAGGAATACCATTTAAATAATGAATGCCTTCAACTGTAGTGCGACCGCCTTCCAAGAAGGCGGGAATATGAAATGTTGCCGAGAAAGGACCCAACTCCTTAGAAATAACGAATGGTTCAAGAAAACCATGGCCTCTTAATGTTGAATCCCCACGACTCACCAAGTGAATATTTTCAAGTTTTAACCCTTCTCTTTCAACCGCTAATCTCAAGGCACTACAAATTTCACGAATTCTTAAAGATGCATCTTCTGGCAGCAAAGAGCGTGTATTAGCAAGTACAAAGAAAATAGGGGAGGGATGACGCAATCCCTCCCTTAACAGCTCAACATCCCAAGAAAGCATTAACAAGCAGCCATGGAGCGTTTGGGAACCCGTTGGGTCATCATCAAGAACAACAATTTTCATGAAATCATCAATCAGTGACTAATACTTTTTCAGCAAGCTCTTTTTGGGCTCCACAAAACATGACAGATCTAAAGGATCTAATAACAGATCTAAATGCCAAGGAAGAAATGTGGATACCTACAGGAATAGGAAGTCGATTAAATTGGGGACCATGTATGAATCAAAACATAACAAAAGTAAGCATCAAAGAATTTAATCGGATTATTGATTATTCTAAAGAGGATATGACAATAACTGTTGAAGGGGGAATTGTATTATCAGAGTTACAAGAAGTACTAGCAAAAAACAATCAATGGCTCGCAATTGATTGGCCATGGGGAACCAATACAGAATTTGATCCTAAAAGTTCTGGAAGCATAGGGGGTGTAATTGCAAGAGGCCTTTCAGGAAGTCTTCGTCATAGATATATGGGAGTAAGAGATCAATTAATAGGAATTGGGTTAATTCGCAGTGATGGAATCGCAGCCAAGGCAGGCGGAAAAGTTGTTAAGAATGTGGCCGGATATGACTTAATGAGAATTCTATGTGGAAGCTGGGGAAGCCTTGCACTTATTACTGAAATCACATTACGTACTCAACCAATCAAGAAACACCATATCAAAATCCTAATAAAAGGTTCTTTAGATATAATCAATAACTTTCGAATCGATCTCATCAATTTAAACCTTAGCTTAGAGTATTGCGATTGGATTAGTAATAATGATTCTAGTTGGTCACTTGAAATAGGACTGGCAAGTCTTAGTGAAGAAGCAGTTAGTGAACAAATTAAAATCCTAATTGCACTTTCAAACAAATATAAACTCAAAAGCGAAAAGAAATTCTGGGAAGGGCCCTTGCTAGATTTAGGCTCTACAAATCAGGAGCTTTCAACAAATGAGTGGTTAGTTAGAATTTCTATCCCTCCTGCAATGATTCCAGACCTCTTGAAATCCAATCAAGTAAAAAGATTGATTGACTTCAACTGGAGATTTTCATCTACACTTGGAGTAGGGGATGGCTGGTTAAATAACAATAATCTAAAAGAGACCTTTTCTATCACAAATCAAATCAAATCATTAAGAGAAAAAGTTTTATCATTAAGTGGTCAATTGATCATATTAAATCAACCCAATCTAGAAAAGCAAAGATTACCTGCTTGGCTTGATGCAAAAGCAAAACCTGTCATTGAATCAGTCAAACAGCAATTTGATCCTAAGAATCAGCTATCACCAGGAAAAGTTCCTGGAATAAAGGCATAATTATAGACACGAAATTTTGCAGCATAGTTTCATGCTTTCGTTAGGCATAAGTGACAATTTTCTATCACCAGTGATTAAAGAATTCCTAGGACTTGACCATGGCTCAAGACAAATCATTGGCCTTGGCGGGTCTGTCCAAATAACACCTAAGCTATATGGATAATTATATTCAAGTACTATTCGTCTATTAATAGCCTCATCAATAATAGTCAAGGGTCCCTTTGCATCAAAAGAGATATCTAATCCCTTATGAATGAGAGCCATTTGCTCTTTAGTTTGAGCAATAGTCATGTCCTTCTGATTGCAACAAGTAGAGGGAACACCTTCTACTCTTATCTTTAATAGATCAGAGACCCTGAAATAAGGATGCAATCCAAAACTAAATGGCATCTTTTTATTTCCTAAATTTGCAATTGATACATTTATCTTTAATGAGTTTTGCAGTAATTCAAAGGAAGCCTCTATATAAAATTCAAATGGATAAAAGCTTAGAGTTAAATCGCTTGAAGACAATGAGAGTTGAAAACCTAATCGATTTTCAAGTTGGCTTAACTTCCATGGGATATCTCTTGCAAATCCATGTTGATTAATTAAATACTTACGACCATCCACATAAAGCAAGTCTTCAGGCAAGCTTCCACATATAGGGAAGAGGAATGGTATTCCACCTCTAATACTTTTAGCTTCATCAAGAAAACGATCTCTATCAAAGTAAAGTATTTCTTGTCCGTTGCACATCCATTCACTCACAAGTCCTCCTCTCTGCGGAACCACTCTCAGTCGACTTGACGTTTCTTGATCTAATAATTCCCAATGAGGGTAAGGATCTGTTTTCTCTATAAGGTTCATTTATTGATCAGATTTGAAAAAATATTCGAATTAGATATATCAATCTGAAATCAATCTCCCTTTATAGATTGCTTTCCCCTTAACCACTTAAGAAGTTCCTCATTAACTTGATCTGGGACTTCATCATGAGGGCAATGTCCGGCTTCTAATACAACCTCGGTTGTGTCTTTAGGAGCATATCTCAAGAAGCTCGCACGCTTACCCTCTGCATTCATCCAAGGATCACGCCTACCCCAAAGTAATAACAACGGAGATTTTAAATTTGCAAAGAGTGCATCTAATGGCTGTCCCTGAGGACCTCTAGTATCAAAAACACTTCTAAAGACTCTAAAAGCTCCCGGATCTAGAGAAGGCCTTCGAATTGCCTCCACCAGATAGTCATCAACATTAGTTCGATCTATATAAACCTGATTCAAAGTCCTTCGAATAGTCCCAGGTTGACGAAGATTCTCAAAAATCAACCTTTGAATCAAAGGATCTCTAATCAAACCACCACCAAAAAACCTTCGAACCTTTGCAAGAAAACTCTTGGAAGGTTTTTTATCTTCACTAAAATATCCCGCAGCATTTAAAAGAACTACACCAGCAGCATCTACACCTAAGTCAGAACCTGCTGCTAAAGCTGCATACCCACCCAAAGAATTGCCCACAATAACTGTCGGGCGTTGAATAATCTCCTTGACATAAGCAACTGCTTGCTTAGCCCAAAGGGCTCCTCCGTAATTTAATTCAGCAGGCTTTGCACTTCTCCCAAAACCAAGTAGATCGATTGCATGGACCTCATGACATCTAGACAAGACAGGAATGTTGTGCCTCCAGTGATCTGTAGACGCACCAAAACCATGTAATAACAATATTGCTGGACCTATTTTTGATTTATGATCAAATGACTGCACCGCCTCTCTATTGCTCAAGCAATGAACCTGATGGCCTAAATAACCCCATGAAGTTTTCGTTGTAACATCCAGAGCAGTCATCAGAGTTAGTCAGCAATATCAGTAAGATTTCGATGTTAATTTCCAAAGCACAACTTTGGGCAGAAAAAGCATTTAAAGCAAACCAACAGGATTAGCAGCTACATCATCAGGAATTGAATTGCCTCCGCCTGGACTCTTATCCTTGAGGACAAGTCGAAGCAAGACCGGGGCAAGGAACGTCGTTCCAATAACCATTAAAAGAATTGCCGCTTCAAGAGATGGAGTGAGAAGGCCAGCACTAGTTCCAAGTCCAAGAAAAATAAGTCCTACTTCTCCTCTAGGCATCATTCCTAATCCAACGACTAGTCGATTAGTTGGCTTATCAATGATGAAGGACCATCCAGCTGCAATCTTTCCAACTATTGCAACAATCAACAAGAAGCCTGCTACAACAAGCGCTGCCCGACTAGCAGGATCTAATGGGTTTATTACCGATAAATCCATACCAGCACCTACTAAAACAAAAAAGATAGTTGCGAATAAGGAAACAAGTGGTAAGACCGATTGCTGAATAGCATGATTATTCTTTGAGCTACTAAGGATCAATCCAGCTGCAAATGCGCCCAAAGCTGCTTCAAGTCCGATAGCGGTTGCTACGAAACAACTAAGAACAAGGATTACAAATGATGCAACTACTACGGCGCCTGGAGCCTTAAGTCTATCTAGAACCCAATCAAATGCTGGCGCTGCTGATCTACTAAGAACTATTGCTCCAACAACAAAGACTGTAGCCGCTAGAACTAATTTGATAATAGGAGCAATTTCTAGGGAGCCCCCAGTTGCTAGAGCAACAACAACTGCCAAAATGACAATTCCTAAAATATCGTCTAATACTGCTGCCCCAATAACTATTTGGCCTTCACGAGTTTTCAAATAACCAAGCTCACCAAAGACACTTGCTGTTATTCCAATACTTGTGGCTGTCATTGAAGCCCCAGCAAAAACTGCAGGAATCAAATCAACATGAAATATAAACATTAATCCAAAAGTACCTAATGCAAATGGAAGGACTACTCCTGTCATTGCGACGGTAAAAGCCTGGGCCCCAACTGCAACCAATTCTTCTAATTCACTTTCCAAGCCAGTCAGAAATAACAATGCATACAATCCCAGTGTTGCTACAGCCTGTAAAGAGGGAAATGTTTCAAAATAAAGGTCAGGAACAGCTTCTGGAGGAACGGAAGCCAAAGTACTAATCACATTAATGAAACCTTCATTCAGTTGAGCACTTGTAGATGGCGGCATTAAAAGATGGAGACCGGACGCGCCAATCACTACACCTGCAAGAAGCTCTCCCACAATTGTTGGAAGGTTTAGTCTTACCAAAATTTCTGCCAATGTTCTTGCTGCTACAAAAATCAGCAAAAAGTTAATGACTCCAATGAGAGTTTCGGCCACCTCCACATCATGTGTACTAAGGACTGCCAGTACTGGTTGCAAAAACATGTTTTCGTAAGTGTGAGCCCCTTCTCTCAAGACAATAAATCACATAGAAACCTTACCGGGGCAACTGTATGGAAATTGCCAATCCTAAAAAAGTGTTGATCTGCAGTTACTGATCAGTTCAGTGAATAACAAACGCTAGCGTCCAGCAATATTGAATTGTTCTTCTTTCCCTGAGCTCTAACCAAATGCCAGTTCCCAATCTCTGATCTTCAAGTAAAGACATTCCTCCTTAGCCAAAACTAATTTTGGCAATGCATTAATTCAAATCTCAATTCTTCAATTACCTGTGATGAGCAACTCACAACCTTTAGATCTGCGATTACCAACTCCAGGTTGCTTTGCTGATCCAGAACGATCAGGGATTGATGCTAATGCCGTTTTTGACGGAATGACTGAGCATCTTTTCTTCACAATTGGAAAACTAGCTCCAACCGCAAGTCTTCATGATCTTTATATGGCATTAAGTTATGCCGTTCGAGATCGACTCATGACTCGATACTTAGCCAGCCAGGAAGCCATAAGAGCCAGGCCCCAAAAAACTGTTGCTTATTTATCTGCAGAATTCTTAATTGGTCCACAACTAAATAGTAATCTTTTAAATCTTGGGATTCAAAAAGAAGCGGCAGAAGCACTAAAAAGATTTGGTATAGAAACACTCAATGACATTCTTGAAGTTGAAGAAGAACCAGGCCTTGGGAATGGCGGCCTGGGTCGATTAGCTGCTTGCTATATGGAATCATTAGCAACCTTACAAGTGCCTGCAATCGGATATGGAATTCGCTATGAATTTGGAATATTTAACCAAGTAATTAGAGATGGCTGGCAAGTTGAAGTAACAGACAAATGGTTAAAGGGTGGCTGGCCTTGGGAACTACCCCAACCCGACGAATCATGCATAGTTGGATTTGGCGGACATACGGAAAATTACATAGATGAGAAAGGCAAATATCGCTCAAGATGGGTTCCTGCCGAGCAGGCAATTGGAGTACCGCATGATGTTCCTGTCCTTGGCTATAGAGTTAACACTTGTGATCGCTTAAGACTATGGAGAGCTGATGCCACAGAAAGCTTTGATTTCTATGCATTCAATATTGGTGATTATTACGGAGCTGTTGAAGAAAAAGTAGGTTCCGAAACTCTCTCAAAAGTTCTATATCCAAATGACGGGACAGCCGAAGGTCGCCGCCTTCGTTTAAAACAACAACACTTCTTTGTTAGTTGTTCTCTGCAAGACATGCTGAGAAGTCTTAAGAATCGAGAGATTCCTATTAAAGATTTTCCTCTCCATTGGTCGGTTCAATTAAATGACACACACCCTGCTATTGCAGTAGCAGAACTAATGAGACTTCTCCTTGATGATCATAGACTTGAATGGGAAGAAGCTTGGGAGATAACCTCTAAATCAGTAGCATATACAAATCACACATTGCTACCTGAAGCACTAGAAAAGTGGGACTTATCATTATTTGGCAATTTATTACCTAGACATCTGGAAATAATATATGAAATCAATCGAAGATTCTTACAACAAATTAGGGTCAAATATCCCGGCAACGATTTAATTTTAAGAAAGCTATCTATTATCGACGAGGAAGGTGGAAAGTCAATTCGCATGGCTCATCTAGCAACCATAGGCGCTCACCATGTAAATGGTGTTGCTGCACTTCACTCTGACCTAATAAAGCGTCAACTACTTCCAGAATTTGCTCAACTCTGGCCCGAAAAATTTACAAATGTAACTAATGGAGTCACTCCAAGACGTTGGGTTGCCCTTTCAAATCCTGAGATGTCAAGTCTATTTGATAAAAATATTGGAGTAGATTGGACAACGAACATGGAATTGCTAAGTAAACTAGAAGAATACGAAAATGATTCGAATTTTCTCGAGGAATTTAGAACCACTAAATTAACTGCCAAAAGAAAACTAGCAGCATATATTCATAAACAAATTGGAACACTAGTGGATCCATCAAGCATGTTTGATGTTCAAGTCAAAAGAATCCATCAGTATAAAAGACAACACCTCAACGCTCTGCAAATTATCGCTCAATATCTTCGAATAAAAAATGGAAATTCTCAAGGCATGGTGCCAAGAACAGTAATCTTTGGGGGGAAAGCAGCGCCTGGCTATTATATGGCCAAATTAATGATTCGTTTTGTCAACGGGATCGCCGAAATGGTTAATGGTGATCCAGACATGCAAGGATTACTTAGGGTTATCTTTTTACCCGATTACAATGTAAAGCTTGGAGAACAAGTTTATCCAGCCAGTGATCTTTCAGAACAAATTTCAACTGCCGGGAAGGAAGCCTCAGGGACAGGAAATATGAAGTTTGCAATGAATGGGGCACTAACAATTGGAACACTAGATGGAGCAAATGTTGAGATTAGACAAAGAGTTGGGGAAGAGAATTTCTTCCTGTTTGGAAAAACAGAATCGGAGCTAATGCAACTTAGAAAAGATGGCTATAATCCCAAGGATTTTATTAAGGGTTCACCTGAATTAGCTGAAGTATTGAGACTAGTAGAAATAGGCCATTTTAGTAATGGAGACACTGAATTATTCCGCCCCCTTATAAATAATCTTAAAGGAAAAGATCCATATTTTGTAATGGCAGATTTCTCAGATTACTTAAGAGCGCAAGATCATGTAAGCAGTGCCTGGGCTAATCGATCCGAATGGAATCGGATGTCATTGCTCAATACCGCCAGGTCTGGATTCTTTTCATCAGATAGAGCAATTAGTGAGTACTGTAAATTCATATGGAATGTGAACCCTCTACCAGTTGAGATAACTTGTGATGTTAACTAAAATTGTAATTTTATTATTTAAGA
>QCJW01000016.1 GCA_003215775.1 Prochlorococcus sp. AG-409-G20 | reverse complement strand
GATTTCTTAAATTTAATTTCACTAAATATCTGTTTTTTAGTTGGTTTGCGATTTTGTTGTTTTCTTAGCAAAAGAAATTAAGTTATTAGGTCATGGTTATCCTTGACTCAAAGTCTTATGTGACTGCAGTACTTGAATTTTAGGAGTCAATTGTATGGGTCAATTCAAGAAAGTTGTTCTTGCTTATTCTGGAGGTGTGGACACAAGTGTTTGTATTCCATATTTAAAAAAAGAATATGGTGTTGAGCAAGTTATTGCATTGGCAGCTGATTTAGGACAAGGTGAGGAACTTGAGCCAATCAGGAGAAAGGCAATTGATGCAGGAGCAAGTGAATCATTAATTGCTGATTTAGTTACTCCTTTTATTGAGGAATTTGCCTTTCCAGCCATTAGGGCCAATGGTTTGTATGAAGGTAGGTACCCTCTTTCTACGGCATTAGCCAGGCCACTTATTGCTCAGAGACTTGTAGAGGTTGCTAAAGATTTAGGTGCTGATGCGGTTGCACATGGTTGTACTGGTAAAGGTAATGATCAGGTTCGTTTTGATGTTGCGATCGCTGCATTGGCTCCTGAAATGCATGTTTTAACCCCTGCAAGAGAATGGGGAATGAGTAGAGAAGAGACCATTTCTTACGGAGAAAGATTTGGTGTACCTGCGCCAGTAAGTAAGAAATCTCCATACTCAATTGATCTCAATCTTTTAGGCAGAAGTGTTGAAGCAGGTTGTTTAGAAGACCCAAGGATTTCTCCACCTGAAGAAGTTTATGCAATCACAACTTCTATTGATGATGCACCTAATAAGCCTATTGAAATCGAAATTGCTTTTGAATCTGGTAACCCGATATCTATTGATGGAATCCTTTTGAATCCTGTAGACCTTATAAAGAAAGCTAATTTATTAGCTGGTAATCATGGTTTTGGTCGAATAGATATTATTGAAAATAGAGTTGTTGGTATTAAGAGCCGAGAGATTTATGAAACACCAGGCTTGCTTCTTTTGATACTGGCTCATCAAGAACTTGAGAGTCTGACATTATCTGCTGAAGTTTTACGTACTAAATCTCAACTTGAAAGACAATGGTCAGAGCTTGTTTATCAGGGTCTTTGGTTTAGTCCTTTAAAAGAAGCTATTGATGCATTTATTAATCAGACGCAAAATAATGTAAATGGATCAGTCAAGATTAGGCTTTATAAGGGTAATGCCACTGTTGTTGGCAGACACTCTCCTGATGACAGTCTATATTTACCTAGCATGGCAACATATGGAGACGATGATAAATTTGATCATCGTTCTGCTGAAGGTTTTATATATATTTGGGGTTTACCTAGCAGAATTTGGTCTGCTGTTAGAAATAAACAGAAAAAATAAAAAATATCCTTTAATGTAGCATTTTTATAATCTAATTATTTAGATTCATCTTCAGTTATTTTTTCAGTTTTCTCATCTTTTACAGTTTTCTCATCTTTTTCGGCTTTCTCATCTTTTTCGGCTTTCTCGTCTTTTTCGGTTGATTGTTCACTGTTTTGAACAACTCTTGGTGTAGGTAATGGACCTTCTTGTTTGACAGTTAAGTAGCGTATTACGTCATCACTAAGCCTCATTGCTTTTTCAAGCACAGCAATATGTTGGCCATCTCCATTATGGCTCAGCTGAACATAAATTCCTTCTTTGTGTTTTGTAATTGTATAAGCAAGTCTTCTTTTTCCTCTCATCTGACTGTCAAGGACAGTTCCGCCAGCTTTCGTCAGTAAATCGCTGTATTTTGTTAAATGGCTTTCTACTTCCTCCTCCGGAATGTCCGGACGAAGGATGTACATGGTTTCGTAGTAGGGCTGATTAGTCATTGTTTTCCGACTAGGACGAAAGGCTCAGGTGATTGAGCGACGGAAATACCACCTTATCCTTTCAAGGGCATATTTGGCTAAATTTGCATTTTGACGGCATTGGTAATGGCTGGTAGATCTGGTTCATTTCCTCGTAGGCATTCAATCACTGCATAAATGACTAGTGTTAGGAAAGAAATAAAAATAGTGCTAGAAAAGGTTCTGATGATCAGATTTGGCTCTAGTGGCCTAGAGAAAATTTGAAATATATAATTAATTAAGATAATTAAGATATTAATTAAAATAGCTTGTAATCCATTGAATCTAATGAAATATGGAATATTCGTATTTCGAACAACACCAAGGAAAAGGCCAAGAAATAAAAGTAAACCACCAAATGGTATCGTTTTTTCAAGAATAAGGATAGGCAATGTAGGAGCTGCTAACCATTTCAGTATTGGAAACTCTCCAAATAAATTCCATCCAAATGGTAAAGCATCACTCCAGGGAAGCATATATAAATATAGTCCGATAATCCTTTGCCAGTAAGGAATAAGCATTTGATAGTTTTGACTCTCATAACATTAGCCTTTTAAATGATTTTGTGCTGTTTTGCGCATTAAATTAATGGGTATTTGTTGATAGTTAGTCCAAGTTCTCAAAGAAGCGGCACCTTGCTGAATAAGCATTTCTAGACCATCAATTGTATGACATCCATGTTGTTGTCCTATCTTTAACCATTCTGTTGGCCTTGGTGTATAAATGAGATCGTAGAGTATTGTATTTTTATTAAGGTTTTTCCAGATTTCTATTCCGAGAGGGACATGTGTTGATAATTCATTCGTTTTATCAAATGAAAGCATCCCTACAGGTGTTGTATTTATTATAATATCGCTATTTCTTATTATTTGACTTAGTCTCTCATCTGTTTGGATAATGCCTTTTATTTGAATAGCTTCTTCTTTCAATTCTAAATAGTTTGTATGAATTTCTGTAATGTATTTGTCTAATGACTCTTGATTCCTTCCTGCAATTGTAATTGAGTCTATATGTAGTTTTTGTAGTCCTGCAATAGCTGCTCTGGCACTGCCGCCAGAACCAATAATTAATGCATTTTTATTATCTAATTGATTTCCTAACAATGGTGCAATAAACCCATATACATCAGTATTGTCTCCAATCCATCCATCTTCTGTTGGTATAAGTGTGTTCACTGCTTGTACTTTTTTAGATGTCTCTGTTAAATCTGAGCAAAGTTTTGTAATTGTTCTTTTGTGCGGGATAGTAATATTTAGACCTTTGAAATCTAATGATTGTAGTGCTTTTAAAACAATATTTAGGCTTTCACTTCTGCAAGGAAAGGCTAAGTACGTCCAATTGATTCCCATTTCCTTAAGCGCAGCATTGTGTATTAAAGGTGATAGAGAATGTCTGACTGGATTGCCTAGTAAGCCAATAAGACTTGTTTTGCCATCAATCATTGTTTTTGATTCATTGGGTTTTGGTCGATTGGTTGCAGTGGCTGTTCGGGAACCACACCTCGCCTCTAAGTGCTTTCACTGCCGAGGATGTCCGTATTCAAGAAAGTCTTTACGAGGTTTCCACTCATGGGGAAGGTTGTTGGAATTGATTTAGGAACTACAAACAGTTGTGTAGCGGTAATGGAAGGCGGTAAGCCCACCGTAATTGCTAATGCAGAAGGTTTTCGAACAACCCCTTCAGTAGTCGCATATACGAAAAATCAAGATCAGCTTGTAGGGCAGATTGCTAAGAGACAAGCTGTAATGAACCCGGAAAATACGTTTTATTCTGCCAAACGTTTTGTAGGACGACGAGTAGATGAGGTGAATGAAGAGTCTAAAGAGGTTAGTTATGGAGTTGAGAAGTCAGGCTCTAATGTCAAGCTTAAATGTCCAATTTTAGATAAACAATTTTCACCTGAAGAAGTTAGTGCGCAAGTTTTACGAAAATTATCTGAGGATGCTGGTAAATACTTAGGAGAGAATGTATCTCAAGCAGTGATTACTGTTCCTGCTTATTTTAATGATTCACAAAGACAAGCAACAAAAGATGCTGGCAAGATTGCAGGTTTAGAGGTTTTGCGAATTATTAATGAACCAACTGCAGCAGCATTAGCTTATGGGTTAGATAAGAAAAGCAATGAGAGAATACTTGTCTTTGATTTAGGCGGGGGTACTTTTGATGTTTCTGTGTTAGAAGTAGGAGATGGTGTTTTTGAGGTTCTGTCTACATCAGGTGATACTCATTTGGGAGGAGATGACTTTGATAAGGTCATTGTTGATCATCTTGCAGAGACTTTTAAGAGTAATGAAGGAATTGATTTACGACAAGATAAGCAAGCTCTGCAGCGTTTAACTGAAGCTGCTGAAAAGGCAAAGATAGAACTTTCAAATGCCACTCAAAGTGAGATTAATCTTCCATTTATAACTGCTACACCAGAAGGTCCAAAACATCTGGATTTAACATTAACAAGAGCAAAGTTTGAAGAATTAGCTTCCGCTCTAATTGATCGCTGTCGGGTTCCTGTTGAGCAAGCTCTTAAAGATGCGAAGCTTTCGTCTGGAGAACTTGATGAGATTGTTATGGTAGGTGGTTCTACAAGAATGCCTGCTGTTAAGGAATTAGTTAAAAGAGTTACAGGCAAAGATCCAAATCAGACCGTTAACCCAGATGAAGTAGTTGCTGTAGGTGCAGCTATTCAAGGTGGAGTATTAGCAGGTGAAGTTAAAGATATCTTGCTTCTTGATGTAACACCTCTTTCTTTAGGTGTAGAAACTCTTGGTGGCGTTATGACTAAAATGATTACAAGAAATACAACGGTTCCTACGAAGAAGTCAGAGACATATTCAACAGCAGTAGATGGACAAACCAATGTAGAGATACATGTTCTTCAAGGAGAACGAGAAATGGCCTCAGATAATAAGAGCTTGGGTACTTTTCGTTTGGATGGTATTCCTCCAGCGCCCCGAGGAGTTCCCCAGATTGAGGTTACTTTCGATATTGATGCCAATGGAATCTTAAGTGTGACTGCTAAAGATAAGGGTAGTGGAAAAGAGCAGAGTATTTCGATTACTGGTGCATCTACCTTGTCAGATAACGAAGTAGAAAAAATGGTTAAGGATGCAGAATCAAATGCATCAGTTGACAAAGAGAAAAGAGAACGTATTGATATTAAAAATCAAGCAGAAACACTTGTTTATCAAACTGAAAAACAGTTAGGAGAATTAGGAGACAAGGTAGATCCAACTTCTAAGCAGAAGGTTGAAGAGAAAAGGCAAAAGTTGAAAGAAGCGACTGAAAAAGAGGATTTTGAAACTATGAAGTCTTTGCTCGAAGAATTACAGAAGGAGTTATATGCGTTAGGTGCATCTGTTTATCAGCAGACAGCAGCTCAAGAACCACAAGCATCGGGTAATAGTGGTTCAACTGGATCAGACGCGGGTGATGACGTTATAGATGCAGAATTTACTGAGTCAAAATAGTAATTTATTTAGTATATATCTTGGGTTAAGATATTATCTTCTTGTGCAATTTGATTTTTGACCCAATCTGCAGTAGCTGGTGCGAGTAAAATACCGTTTCTATAGTGATTTGTAGCCAGAATCAGACCAGGTTCTATGACCTCTAGTAATGGTGCTGGTCTATCTATGGGTCTACTTCTTAGTCCATACCATTGAGACTGGATGGATGCTTTTGCTATTACCTCAGATGCATAGCCAGAAATACTTTGTATTTGTTTTAAATATTCTGAATTAGGAATTGGTGAGGTTTCAAGACTCGCACCCATTATCATTTCATTTAATTTGAAAGGTATTAGATTGATTTGATTACATATAACAATTGGCGGCCAATCATGAAAATAATTTTCATTTTCTTCTAGCTTTATAGATATTGCCTGGCCTAGGATCGGCTGTGAAGGTCTATCATGCCCTAGTTTTTTGATTAGCTTATTGCTTTGCGTGGCTGCGCAAATAATAATTGAATCCAACTCAAGTTTTTCTCCATTTGCTAAATATACCTTCCACCTTTTTTCTATTAAAGATGTACCTTTTTCGATTAACTCTACATTCTGGTTGATTTTTTCTACTTTTTCTTTTGTGAGTGCTTTTCTTAAGCAGATTTGTAATTGGATTGGATCAATTCTGCCATCATTATGAGAAATCACGCCTTTCAATATTTTCTTTTGAAAGGATCTTTGTATCCATTCATGTGATCTTATATCTAACAGTTCGATACCAAGATCTTTACGATTAAGAACTAATTTGCTTAATGAAATAACTTCTTCTTCGTTTGTAGCTAACTCCACTAAAGGTTGTTCAATTTTAATAGGATTTTCACTTGTGTTGATTTCCTGAATCCATTGAGGCCAGAGCTCCATGCTCCTTTGCCTGAGCTGCCAGGCTCTACCTTTGTTTCTTCTAAATAAATTTCCAGTTAGTACACCGAGTGATGCTGTTGTGCCATTTAGTTCACCTGAATGATCAATTGGTTCATTCAGCTTGGGATCGATGATTATTACCTGATGACCATTTCTGGACAGAATCCATGCAGTGCTACTTCCAATTGCACCTGCTCCAATGACGGCTATTGTTTGAGTCAGTTGAGGATATTCGTATAAATATCAATTTTACGAGTTATTCAAAGCTATTTGCTCTTAATGATGGGAATTGCCATGATCTGTTCTCAAGGCACAACTTATTTTTAAATTAAATTCATGAATCAATCTACAGTCATTTTACAATTTATATGTCCTGATCGCCCTCGTTTAGTTAGTGAACTATCTAGTTGGATAGCAGATAATGGAGGTAACATTATTCATGCAGATCATCATACTGATCGTGGTGCTGGTCTTTTTTTAAGTAGAATAGAGTGGGATTTTAAAGGGTTTAGACTAAATCGTGAGTTGCTACTTTCTGAAGTTAATTCTCTGGCTCATAGGTTAAAGGGTACAGCGAGAGTCAGTTTTTCAGATTGCTCTCCCAAAGTAGCTATTTTTGTTAGTAAGCAAAGTCATTGTCTTGTTGATCTCCTTTGGAGAGTTCAAAGTAATGAACTTCCAATGAAGTTAGCATTGGTTGTTAGTAATCACCAAGATCTTCAATCAATATGTAATGATTTTGGTGTACCATTTCGATATATCAAGGTTGATACTAAAGATAAGTTGATAGCTGAGGAGAAAATTATTGAAGTTCTATATCAACACCAAATTGAATTAATTGTACTTGCAAAGTATATGCAAATTCTTTCAGCTAACTTCCTGTCGAAATACCCAACTGTTATAAACATTCACCATTCTTTTCTTCCTGCATTTAAAGGTGCAAATCCATATCAAAGAGCGTGGGAACGCGGTGTTAAATTAATAGGTGCTACAGCTCATTATGTTACAGAAGAGTTAGATGATGGACCTATTATTGATCAGGCTATTGCTCATGTAAGTCATCGAGATGATGTTGTTGATTTAATTCGAAAAGGAAGAGATACTGAACGCATTGCATTAGCGAGAGCTGTGAGGTTGCATTTGCGACGTCAAGTTATGGTATATCGCGGGCGTACAGCAGTTTTTGCATAATGTTGCTTTCTATCTCAACTGATCTTTTTCAGCACAAGACATTAAAAGAGTATGGTTGGATTGCTTTTCAGTTAGGTGTCTTCTTCTTACCTTCAACGGTTTTTATTTCAGCTTTATTTTTATTATTTGCCATTATTATCTCATCTTGTAGCAATACAAAATTTTATTTAAATGATCTTTGGAATTATCCTTTTATTATTTCAGCATTAATAATGATTCTAGGATCTTTTAGTGCTTATTCGGGTTGGCTTGCTTGGATAGGTCTTGCTAATTGGTTGCCATTATTTTGGGGATTCTGGGGGTTTCAATATTACTTGCAGACTTCTAATGCAAGAAAACGTATAGTCGAATGTTTTGTTGCTGGAACTGTTCCGGTTTTAGTGACAGGTTTAGGTCAAATTTGGTTTGGATTGGCTGGACCTTGGCAAGTCTTTAACGGACTTATTATTTGGTTTATTGATAACGGAGGTGAACCTTTAGGCAGGCTTTCTGGATTGTTTGATTATGCAAATATTGCAGCTGCTTGGTTAGCCTTTGTTTGGCCTTTATCTTTAGCTACTTTACTTCAGCCTTTTCTTAATCAAAGCAAACGAATATTGGTATTTGTTATTGCGATTGCAATTGTTTGCTCTTTGATACTTACTGACTCTAGGAATGCTTGGGGAGCTCTTGTTCTTGCAGTTCCTTTTGTGTTTGGTCCATCGCGATGGTATTGGCTTTTACCTGCACTTGGCATATTTCTTTTGCCTATTGTTTTAGCAGTCTTCCCATGGATACCTTCGGATTTGCAGCTTTTTGCTCGTAAAATCGTTCCAGAAGGCTTATGGTCGCGTCTAAATGATATGCAATATATTGAAAATAGATCGTTGGCTTCAACACGTCTTGGCCAGTGGAATGTTGCCTTGAATTTCGTTTTTGAAAGACCTTGGTTTGGATGGGGAGCTGCTGCTTTTACTGTTCTTTATCCTTTGCGCACTGGTCAGTGGCATGGTCATACACATAACCTTCCACTTGAGATTGCTGTGAGCCATGGTGTAATAGTTGCAATTTTATTAGTTGGTACAGTTTTAGCTTTACTGATAACAGCATTAAGATTTGGCATATTAAATGATGTAGCCAGTCAAGGTCGAAATTTGTCTATAACAATTTTTGATCGAGCTTGGTGGGCTGCAACTTTTGTTTTAGTTGCAATTCATGCAACTGATATTCCTTTTTTTGATAGTCGGATAAATATTGCTGGTTGGATTCTTTTAGCAGGATTGAGGAATTTAGTGTATGAACTTCAGTCGGTTAAACATTTTGATTCAAAGCTACCAGTTGATGTTTGATTAGAGTTGTCTTTTTAAGAGGTCCCTCTAAATGCTCCCAAGGAAGCAAGCGACTAGTTGACCAAGTTTCAAAAATTACTTCTTCCCAGTCTGGTAGTTTTTCGCAATTTATAAAATTATTTTTTTCCTGAATTGATTTATAAGCTTTTTTCCAATTACCAAGTGTATTGTCAGATTGACGTACCAAAGCAATGACAGGAGCCAGCCTTCTATCGCTGCGTGATATTAACGCTTGTATCACACTCCAGTTATAGCTTTCTGGACGAACTTCAATTCCTTGTGACTGAAGTATCTTGCTTATTTCTTTGATACGTTTTTTAGCATTTTTATCTACTCTTTGCCATTGAAAAGGTGTATGAGCTTTGGGGACAAATGTACTTAGACCTAGTGTTAATCTTAATCCTGGTGTTTTGTTTTTCAGCATCAACAATAAGTCAGTTGTTGCTTTGATATCATCTATTTCTTCGGTTGGAAGTCCAATCATTCCATAGAGTTTTAATTTCTTAAGACCACCTTCTGCCACATATTTTGCTGCTGCAAAGATTTCTTCTTCGGATAATTTTTTGTTTATCATTTCTCTTATCTTTTTGCTTCCACTTTCTATAGCAATGGTTATAGACTTGCATCCACGCTTATTAAGAAGCTTGGTCATATCTAATGAAACTGTTGAGGCTCGCACTGAGCTAATGCTTAGATGGATATCATTAAAATGATCTGTTTCTAACCATTTTAGTAAATCACTAAATTCTGGATGTTGTGTCACTGAAGCTCCTAATAGCCCTATTCTTCTCGTTACAGCAAGACCTTTTTCAACTGCAGGGATAAGGTTCTCTTCGAGCGTAGCTTTTCTAAATGGAAGATTTAAATAGCTAGCAAGGCAAAATCGACATAGCTCTGGACAGCTCCTTACTACTTCCACCATATGAATGTTTGGCCATGCAGCTTGTGGTGAGATAACGGTTGAATGACTTAGATTTTCGCCAGTCCATGTTTGTTTAGTAATTGTTTTTGGAATGTTTGATAGTTTTGGTTCTATTGCAATAAGTCTTCCAACTTTGTCGTAAATAGGTTGATATAGGCTAGGTACATATATTCCTGGAACTTGAGCAAGTGTTTCTAATTTTTGTTCTCTACCTAAGCTTTTAATTTGTTTTACTGCTTCTATTAAATTGGGTATAAGAATTTCGCCATCTCCTAATAGGATTATGTCAAAAAAAGGTGCCAATGGTTCAGGATTAGCAGTTAAAACTGGGCCTCCACCAAAAACTATTGGATCGTTATTTCTTCTGTCTTTACTCCATAAAGCAATGCCTTCTTTTTCTATTAGTTCTAGAATCTTTGGACTATCTAGTTCCCAGCTAACTGATATGCCAAATAGATCAGACTCTTTATGGCTTCTTTCACTTTGATCTGTAAATAGGCGACGTACATCAACATCTTTACGTTGAGATAGTGTTGCCCATATTACTTGGTAGCCAAGACTGGTTATTCCTACTGAATAAGTACTTGGAAAAGCCAAAATGACCTTTATTGCACCAGCTTCAGGAATGCTTGGTTTAAATAATAGGGTTTCTTGGTTCAGTTCTTTAAGGTAGTGGTAATTTACATTTTAGTAAGACTTTTTTCTTCAGCAATTTTCTTTATATGATTTTCTTCATCAATTTCCATATTCAATTGACGTTCATATATTGACTCTTCGTCGAACATTCGAGCAACAAGAAAACTTGTGATGCAAGCAATGAGAAGGGGCTTCAGTATTAGCAGATCTTTAGTAAGTGCGAAAGCAAGAAACATAGCGGTAATTGGAGTTCGAGAACACGCCGCTACAAAACCTCCCATACCTGCAAAGACATAGCTTGTTGGGACATATCCAGTTATGCTTTCTATGAGGCCTCCACAAGTTAGACCAATAGAGCCACCTAAAATTAGCATTGGATAAAATAATCCTCCTGGCGCTCCTGATGCAGCTGCTAGACCTGTTGTTAGAAACATAACAATAAATGTTCCAATTGCAGTTGAAATATTTGCGTTGCCCATGGCAATTACATTTTTTAATTCTCCTAAGTGGTGGAATGTTTCTGGTAATATTGCGTAAAGACTTCCAAGAATGAATCCACTAGTTGTCATTCTGAGTGTCAATCTTTTTTGAAACCAAATATTTCCTTTGCGTTGCATTCCTATAACATATCTACAATATAATTCAGCCATAATTCCTAGAATTATGCCTAGTCCAATCAAGTATCCAAGATCAATTGGAAGAAACTCGATAACGGGTGAGTAGGGACGCTCAACTTGAAAACCTATACTTTTGTCGAAACCTCCAGCTTTTGGATCTAGACCAATTCCTTGAAGAACATCAGCCCAAGTGTCAGCCCAGAAGGTAGTTACAACTACTAATATCAATACAACTGGACGGGCTGAATTAAGAAGTTCTTCAATGGTATAGATAAATCCCCCTATAGGAGCACTAAAGATGGCTGCGATTCCTGCCCCGCCTCCAGCTGCAACTATTAGTCGGCGAAAGGCGATAGGTGCTTTCAGCCATTGTGCTAACTGCCAACCTACTGATCCACCCATTTGGACTGATGGTCCTTCTGGACCAAGGGGAAAACCACTGCCAATTGCAATAATTCCTCCTAGAAGTTTTACAAGACCAACTCTGAGACCCATTGGTACTGATCTATGTCTCAGAAAACCCATGATGTGAGTCACACCTGAGCCACTTGCAGCAGGGGCCAAACGCGAAATTAATACTCCTGAAATCAATCCACCAAATCCAGCAATTATCGGTAGCACAATCCATGCAGGCAAATTTTGAAGTAATTCCAACCTCCAGCTTTCAAGTCTATAAACACCGGCTTTAAAGAGAACACCTGTTATTGCTGCTCCAAAGCCAGTTAAGATCAATGCTGAAACAACAACCAGCCAACGTTTTTGAAGCAGGTTCCGTATGGTTCCTTTTGATATTGCACCAGTTTTTAGTTCTTTAAAAACAGACATGTTCAATTATTTAATAATATCTCTGCTTCTTTTTCTTTACTAACAACACGACCTTCATTCTCAAAATTTGGTAGTTGATCGAAGTTTAAATATTTATAGAGATCTTCAGACAATGGAGTAATTTTTTCTGAAGCAATTTCGAGATATTCTTCGGTTGTTGGAATGCGTCCAAGGAGTGCACATACTGCAGCTAATTCAGCACTGCCTAGAAAGACTTGTGCACCTTTACCAAGTCGATTATTGAAGTTTCTCGTACTTGTTGAAAAAACGAATGAGTTATCTTCCACTCTTGCTTGATTTCCCATACAAAGAGAGCATCCAGGCATTTCCATTCGGCATCCTGCATTTTCGAAGATCGTATAAAAACCTTCTTCTTTTAAAATTGTTTCATCCATTCTTGTCGGAGGACAGACCCATAGGCGGGATTGGATTTTTCCCGAGTCTTTGAGGATTTGTGCAGCAGCTCTATAATGCCCAATATTGGTCATACAAGATCCAATAAACACTTCTTGAATATTTGTTCCAGCAACTTCATTTAGCGATTTGACATTATCAGGATCATTAGGACAAGCTAATATCGGCTCAGTTATTTTATCTAGGTCAATATCAATAATATCTTTGTAATTAGCATTTGAATCAGCATTCATTAACTGAGGATTATCTAACCAGTTGTTCATAGCTTTTATTCGTCTAGCAAGGGTTCTGGCATCTTGGTAACCTCTTGCAATCATGTTTTTTAATAAAGCGATATTACTCTTTAAGTATTCGCTAATAGTTTGTTCTGATAATTGGATTGTGCAACCTGCACAGGAACGTTCTGCGCTTGCATCAGTCAGTTCAAAAGCTTGTTCTAATTTGAGATTTGGCAAACCTTCGATTTCCATAATTCTTCCATTAAAAATATTAATTTTGTTTTCTTTCTCGACAGTTAATAATCCTTTCTCAATTGCAATCCAAGGAATGGCATTTACAACATCTCGAAGAGTTATTCCTGGTTGTAAGGATCCATTGAATCTGACCAGAATTGATTCGGGCATGTCTAAGGGCATTGCTCCAATTGCAGCTGCAAATGCAACCACTCCAGAACCCCCTGGGAATGAAATGCCAAGAGGAAAACGTGTATGACTATCTCCACCAGTGCCAACGGTATCTGGAAGCAGCATGCGATTTAGCCAGCTATGGATAATTCCATCACCAGGACGTAATGCAACACCGCCTCTTTCTGAGAAAAAATCAGGCAATTCTTGTTGTGTTTTTAAATCTATTGGTTTTGGGTAAGCAGCTGTATGGCAAAAGCTTTGCATAACCAAATCTGCTGAGAAGCCTAGGCATGCAAGCTCTTTCATTTCATCTCTTGTCATCGGCCCAGTCGTATCTTGACTGCCTACAGTTGTCATAAGAGGTTCACAACTTGTGCCTGGACGGACACCTTTTACTCCGCAAGCTTTCCCTACAATTTTTTGGGCTTGTGTAAAACCTTCTGCACTTGTTTCTAGATCAGCTGTTCTAATAAAGATTTGTGATGGTTCCAGATTTAACCCAACACGAACTTTGTCTGTTAGTGCTCTGCCAATCATTAAAGGTATTCGACCACCTGCCTGAACCTCATCAGCAATAGTTATTGGTTTAAGGTTAAATTCACTAATTATCTCTCCATGATTCCGTTCAATTGTTCCTGCATATGGACGTATAGTAATAACATCTCCAGTTTTTAAATCGCTGACATTGCATTCAATAGGGAGTGCTCCAGAATCTTCTGCTGTATTGAAAAAAATCGGAGCAATTTTTCCTCCTAAAATCACTCCACCTGCACGTTTATTTGGAATAAATGCTATATCATTACCAGTATGCCAAAGTACTGAATTGATTGCAGATTTTCTGGAACTTCCTGTACCTACTACATCTCCTACATAAGCTACTGGGTAACCTTTTTGTTTTAACTTTGCTATTGTTTTTAATGCGTCAGGTTGACGTGTTTCAAGCATAGCTAATGCATGTAGAGGTATATCTGGTCTAGTTGTTGCATGAGTTGCTGGTGACAGGTCATCAGTATTAGTTTCGCCCTCTACTTTGAAAACAGTAACAGTAATTTCTTTTGCTAATTTAGACTTAGATGTAAACCATGTTGCCTTGGCCCAGTTGTCAATTATCTTTTGAGCAAATTGATTATTTTTTGCTAAATCAATGATGTCGTTGAGAGCATCATAAACAAGAATGGTTTTACTAAGACAATTTGCAGCGCATTCTGCAAGATCGTTGTTTTTATTACTTAGCAACTCGATTAATGCAGCAACGTTATATCCACCCATCATTGTTCCAAGTAACTGAGTGGCATCTAAAGGATTCACTAAGGGGCTATGTGCCTTTTCTTGGGCTATTGCGCTTAGCCATGCAGCTTTGACATAGGCTGCTTCATCCACGCCTGGAGGAATCCTTTCTTTAAGCAGGTATAGCAGGATTTCTGATTCATCTTTGGGTGGTATTTCCAGTAAACGAGTAAGTTCGTCTGTTTGTTGTGCGTTTAGAGGAAGAGCTGGAATCCCTAGTTCTTCTCTCTCTTTGGCCCTTTGTCGATAGTTCTTAAGCATTCTGGGAATTCCTAGTTTGGTTGGAAAAGCGTTGTCTTAATCTCATAGGATCATTTTTTCATTCTGATGAAAAAATGATATTGAAATCCAACTTTGGATGGTCTTCTCTTGTAGCGTCTATAGCCTAGATAATCTTTGATTAGAAACTAATGACCACCACTTCAGACTTGCATGTGGTGGATACACGTCCACTTGTTTCACCAGCATTGCTTCATAGGGATCTTCAGTTGGATCCTATTGCAGCAAAGACGGTTATAGATGCACGCAATAGTATTAAGTCAATTTTGCGAGGAGATGACTCTCGCCTATTGGTAATTGTTGGGCCTTGTTCAGTACATGATCTTGAGGCTGCGTTGGATTATTCAAAGAAACTTCAGCTTTTGCGAAGCAAATATAAAGCTCAATTGGAAATTGTCATGAGGGTTTATTTCGAAAAACCTAGGACAACAGTTGGTTGGAAAGGCCTAATCAATGATCCACATCTTGATGGGTCGTATGACATAAATACAGGATTGCGTATGGCTCGTTCATTATTGCTTGATTTGGCTCGTGAAGGAATGCCAGCTGCAACCGAATTGCTTGACCCTGTAGTACCGCAATACATTGCTGACTTGATTAGTTGGACAGCTATTGGAGCACGAACGACTGAAAGTCAAACTCATCGTGAAATGGCTTCTGGTTTATCTATGCCTATTGGATATAAAAACGGAACTGATGGTATGGCTACAATTGCTATTAATGCAATGCAAGCAGCTTCGAGATCTCATCATTTTTTAGGAATTAATTCTGAAGGTCATGCTGCAATTGTTAGTACTACAGGAAACCCAGATGGCCATCTTGTCTTAAGAGGAGGTAAATCTGGAACTAACTACCATTCGGAAGCTATTCAGAAAGTGGCTCAAGAATTGACTATGGCTGGTTTACCTGAGCGTTTGATGATCGATTGTAGTCATGGTAACTCCAATAAAGATTTTCGAAGGCAAGCGGATGTCTTGATTGATGTAGCCAATCAGGTTCGTGATGGCTCCAAGCAAATTTTGGGTGTAATGCTAGAGAGCCATCTTGTAGAGGGAAATCAGAAGCTGACAAATGATCTATCTTCTCTAACTTATGGACAAAGTATTACTGATGCATGTATTGATATATCGACTACTGCAGAATTACTTGATAGTTTGGCAAACTCTGTATCTTCTAGACTATAGCTATTAAGCATTCATAATTTAGCTTGTTATCATCCAATTCCAGAACCAAGCTGTGCTAATTGGAACTGTAATATTATCAATGCCAAAAGGACTAATTTGTTCGAGCATAGTAGCCATTAAAGCGATACCTAAAATTGGAAGAGGATGTATTTGATTATTATTGATTGAAGTAAATATAATGATTATTACTATCGTCCCAAAGAACATTGTTAGAGTTCCTAAGATTGATTTATTTTGACCTAGAATCTTCCATTGAAAGGATTTATATTGTTTCCCAATTAGTCCTGCGAAACCATCGCCAATAGCCATTACTAAAACACCAACACAAACAATTGCAGGATTATCAGACCAAAATTGTGCAATTAAAAGAGTAATGCTTAACCCATATGTAATTGTTCCATAGCTTTCTCTGTCTACATTTTCGATTGTTGGTAAGAAATTAAGATAGTAGTTAAGAATTAATCCAAGAGAAACTATTGCTGAGGCCCCGAGTGCAATTTCAGTAGAAACTTCTAGCCACCATGCCAAAGGAATGAGCGGACCTGTCCCAATGTGAACTATTTTGCGACTTAGTTCTTTTTGCTTTGGAAAGTATTTTTTGCACACTTCTGCAGCGTATAGAACTAAAGCTATCCAGATTGCAACAATGAGAACTTTAAAAATCGTTTGAACCTCTCGTTAGGCAGCCTGTTGATGGGTAGTCATGCCTCTTAGTTTGAGTATTGCTTTTGCTTCAAGTTGTCTAACCCGTTCACGAGAAACGTTAATTTGTCGGCCAATTTCTGCAAGAGTTAAAGGTTCTTCGCCATCAAGTCCAAAACGTAATCGAAGAATTTTTTGTTCTCTTTCATTGAGTTGTGACAGCCATCCACCTAAATGTTCTTTTTGGATACTCCTGTCCATCCCTTCCATAGGCTCTTCTCCATTGGGATCAGGAATCAATTCCCCAAGAGTACTTCGATCTTCTTCTCCTCGTGCATGCGCATCTAAGGATGCGCATGGAGCGCTTTGAGCAATTAAGTCTTCCAGATCTTTAGGTTCAAGCCCCATTGCATGAGATAGTTCTAATCTATTAGGTTGACGGCCAAAACGATGTGATAGTTCTCTTGATATACGCCGCATTTTCGAAAGCTTTTCACTGATGTGAATTGGTAGTCGTATGGTTCTAGCACTATTATCAATTGCTCTCGTCATGCCTTGTCTAATCCACCAATAGGCGTATGTAGAAAATTTGTATCCCATCGCTGGATCAAATTTATCCACAGCACGTTCTAACCCAATGGCACCTTCTTGAACCAAATCAAGAAGTTCAAGGCCTTGATTTTGATACTTCTTGGCAACACTTACGACTAGGCGAAGATTGGCCGCCATCATTCGATCACGCGCTCTTTTTCCCATTCGTATCTGATGGCGCTGTCGAGGATTTTGCTCTTCTTTTGGAATACTTAGCAATTCTTTCATTGCTTGAACATGATGAGCTAATTCAATTTCCTCTGCTGCTGTAAGTAACGGCACCCTGCCAATACTGCTGAGATAAAACCCTATGGCATCAGTACCTAGTCGACCACCTTGTCGAGATTGCCCTCGTTGATTTGCTTTATCATTTCGTCGTTGCGTTTTTGATGTCAACTTCTGTGGTTGAGATTGCACATCACAAGAATCTTTGACAGATTCCAGAGGGATCCCCATCACCCTGGCCTCCTGAATTTATATTTGGCCGGAATTTAGCACTTTTAGAGGGCAGTGACAGAAATGAATCGAAAATCTTTCAGTAGACTATGAAAGATCGAGGTTGGTATTGCCTTTATAGGTATAAAACGCATTCTTGAATATTTGTGCTTTTTGACTCTATTAGATGAATATTTTGACTAATTCATTGACACCAGCTTTGTATTAATTGGTCTTGCACTCGTCTTTCTTCTTTATCTAGTTCTGTGCGCTTAAACTTGCCATCTGATTGCATGGCCCATGAGCTTCGGTTGTCATTTAGGTATAAATCAAGTAGAGCTTCTATTTTTTTGCGTAACTTGGGGTCTTCAATAGGTGTAATTGCCTCAACTCTTCTGTCTAAGTTTCTCCTCATCCAATCTGCACTTCCAAGAAAAACTTCTGGGTTGTCATTATTCCGAAACCAAAAGACCCTAGAGTGTTCAAGGAACCGATCAATAATACTAATCACAGTGATGTTTTCGCTAAGACCTTTTATGCCTGGATAAAGACAACACATTCCTCGGACTATTAGATCTATTTTGACACCTCTGCTTGAAGCTTCATACAATAATTTAACTATTTCTGGGTCGACTAAAGAATTCATTTTTGCACGAATGTGACCTATATGTCCTTGCTTGGTATGTTCAATTTCTCGTTTGATCAATGACTCCATTCCTGAACGAAGAGTAACTGGTGCAACAAGTAACTTTCTAAAAGTTTGTTGCTTTGAAAATCCTGTCAAGTAATTGAAGAGCTCAACAAGATCTTGACCAATTTCTGGTTGAGTTGTTAGCAACCCTAAATCTGTATAAATTTTAGATGTTCTAGAGTTATAATTACCTGTGCCAATATGAACGTAGCTACGCAATTTAGATTTTTCTTTTCTAATAACTAATGTTATTTTAGTATGTGTTTTTAAACCTATAACACCATAGACAACATGAACTCCTGATTGTTCAAGATGTTTGGCCCATTGTATATTATTATCTTCATCAAAGCGAGCTTTAAGCTCAACAAGAGCCATTACTTGCTTACCATTTTCCGCGGCTCTTATTAGTGCTGCAATTATAGGTGAATCTTTTGATATACGATATAATGTCATTTTTATTCCCATCACTAATGGGTCGTCAGCTGCTTGATTGATGAATTCTTCTATTGAAGTAGAAAATAGATCATAGGGATGATGAACTAAAATATCTTGTCGACGTAATATTGAAAAAATACTTTCAAACTCTTCAGTTTTGATTGAACCATCTTCTAATAGACTTTTTTGGCTTTTAATTAATGCTTTATGAGTAGATCCGTTATGTTGTTTATATTTAAGGTGAGTAATAGGTAATTCACTTAATGAGGATATCTCGTCGATTCCTAGTATACCTGAAATTTTATATAAGTCATCATCAGCTACATCCATTCCCTCTTTTAGTAATTCTAAAACGTCATCAGGTATATTTTCTGAGACTTCTAGGCGTACAACTTCTCCGCCCATTCGACGTTTTCTCAAGCCTTCTTCAAGTGCGATCATAAGATCGTCTGCCTCAAGATCTCTGAGCTCAAGATCAGCATCTCTGGTGACTCGAAAGAAATAGTGTTCTTCAATATTCATGCCAGGAAATAGTAAATTTAAGTTTTCACCTACAACTTGCTCTATAGGTATTGATATATGTATATCAGTCTTTTTTATTTCAGATAGATGTTCTGGAATATTTATAAAACGCTCCATTGTTTTTTGAGGTACTTTGACTCGAACAAATTGCCTTAGGTTGGATTCGGGATCACTAATTAATGCAGCTACGTTTAAACTTAAATTACTTACAAATGGAAATGGATGTGCTTGATCAACTGCAAGAGGTGTTAAAACTGGAAATATTGCTGTTTTGAAATAGTTGTCAACCCATATTCTCTGAGGAGAAGTAAGCTCTCTGTAATCTACAATATATACATTTTCTTTTTTTAGACTTGGCTTTAAGTTATTTATGTAATGATTCTGTTGTCTTTCAATTAATGGAAGAATCTGTTTTCGAATATTCTTAAGTTGATCTAGTGGTGTTTTGCCATCTTCACTAGTCTTAGTTATTCCTGCTTCGACCTGTGATTTTAAAGACGCTACTCTAACCATAAAAAACTCATCTAAGTTGTTACTAAAAATCGCGCTGAATTTTGCTTGTTCTAATAAAGGGGTTCGACTATCCAGGGCTTCAGAAAGAACCCTTGTGTTGAAATTAATCCAACTGAGCTCACGGTTGAGGTAATTGCTATTTGTTTGAATGCGTTTAGTCATCTACGAACATTCTGTTAGAAAACAACTTTCTATAAATCTAGCAATGAATACTTTCAATTGTATCAACTTTGATTCCCTAAATTATTATTTCTACTTTGAAGCCCTCTTTCTGCTACTAAATAGATAACACATAGAAATAATCCACTTGTAACAATAAAAGGACTTTTCTGGCCAAGAAAATCATATGAGAACCCAGCAAACCCTGCTCCTAAAAAAGTCCCTAAACTTTGTAGACCTTGAAGACTGCCCAGAACTGTTCCTTGCCCAGCATTATTCAGTTTTCTGGAGATGATTGCTCTGAGACATGGTGTTACGAGTCCAGTTCCAATAGCTAGTAGGCTCACGGCACTAAAGACTATTGGGATTGAATTGTCTATATTTGCACTAATTAAAAGCGTAGAGCCTGCTATTACAAATCCAATTCCACATATTGTAAGCTTTGTCTCGCCAAATTGTTTTACAAGAGGGCCAATTAATCCTCCTTGTACAATCATTGCAATAACCCCTACAACAATAAAGGCTTGACTTGAAAGTGACGGAGTCCAACCAAATGCTTCTTTTAGATAGAGTACTAATACAGCTGTAAATCCATTGAAAGCCATAAAAAAAATAAAAAAGCCTAGACATAGCCTCCTAGACAGAGGATTGCTAAATACATTGCGTAATTGACTAATTGGATTTAGTTGTCTTTTTTGAGGTAGTTGATTGCGTGATTTTTTAGGTAGTGTTTCTGGAAGTGCAAATATCACTAAAATTAAATTAGATATTGCAAAAGCTGTTGCTGCCCATACAGGCAATGTGACACTAAATTTTGCTAACGAGGTCCCTAGACCAGGTCCAAGTACGAATCCCAGCCCAAAAGCTACTCCTATTAGTCCAAATGTTTTTGCTCTTGTTTCAGGCGTTGAAATGTCAGCAAGAATTGCTGTTGCTGTTGCTGCAGTTCCTCCACTTGCGCCATCAATTACTCTCGCAAAGAAAAGTAGGAATAAAGGAACACTTGTTGCCCATATTGGCAAGAGACTCCATTGCATGCTGACTGTGATTGCAAATAAAGAAAGGCCTATAACAGAACCGGCAACGCAAGTAATTATTACTGGTTTGCGTCCGAATCGATCACTTAACGCGCCAATTAAGGGAGCAAATGCGAATTGAGATATGGCATAAGTTCCTGCTAAAAGACCTAATGTGCTTCCACTTTTAGTAAAACGTTCTAATAAGAAAGGCAGTAAAGGAAATACTATAGTTTCTCCTAAGCGATCATTTAATAGAGTGATAAAGGCACTTAAAAGTGTAGGAATTTTTAGCCTTCTAGATTCGTTGTACATCATAATGATCTTAACTATTGCAATAGAACTTGTCTGAATGTGTGTAGTAGGATTTTTAGATGCTAATTAGTCATCAATTAAGACCGTTTCGGATTTCTGATGAAAACGTGATAAGAGAAATTTATGCTGAAGCAATTGAGGGGCAATGTGTAGGATTTTATACTTCAGATCAAATTCGAGCGTGGGCATCTTTGGCTTGGTTGCCAGGTGTAATTGATGGATCACTGAGAGCAGGTAAAGGATGGGTTAGTTGTGAAAATAATTTTATTGCAGCATTTGCAATTCGAAATCCCTTAAATCGGCTGGCTTTACTCTACTGCCGCAGTCGCTTGGCCAGGCGAGGTCATGCTACGGCATTATTGAATAGAGTAGAAAAGGAGGCAAAAGCAGAGGGGATAAATAAATTAGTGACCGAGGCTAGCTTGTTAAGTTCTTCTTTACTAACAAGACAAGGTTGGCTATTAAAGAAAACCGAAGGAATAGAGATAGGTGGTATAGACTTTCAAAGATTTTTAATGGAAAAGTATCTTTAAGCTATTAATTATATGAACTTCTCCAACTGATGAGTTGATTCAGTTTTTCTAGTACTTTCCCTGAACTGATTAGGTTTGATGCAGTTTCCATACCTTCATAAATATCATTTGCACTGCCAGAGAACCATAGGTACACTCCTGCATTCCAAATCAAAGATTCTTTTAATTCGCCCTTATTGTTTAGTGCTTCGATTGCTTTATTCTGCCATTCCTGCATACTGTTCCATTCTATATCTCTCCCATCGAATCCATATTCTCGTGGATGAAGGATGACTCTTTCTATGTTTTGATTCATCATTGTACCTGTTATACATGGACGGCTTATCGGAAGATCAATGCTACCTTCAAGACCTTTCACTGAAATTACTTTTTTCTCTCCCATTAGTGTGAGTGTTTTATAAGCTCTTTCTTCAGTTGGAGGATGAACAAAGCCACTAATTAAAATATGATCACCTTGATGAATTGTCCAAAGCAGCTCCATACTTGCCAAGGGTGGACGTTTTCCTAATTCATCTCGATAAGGTACGAGTTTATCTGCAAGTGGAAAATGTTGAGGTAGATCAATAACAGCAAATCCATACTGATTAAATCCACTTTGGACTGTGTTTATATTTAAACCATATAAATCCAATCCAAGGACTTGAAAAAGTTCTAAATGGGTAACACCATATTTGATCGGCATTCTTCTTCCCCCTTGAAGAACTATTGGTAATCCAGCAGTTAATAAAACGAGACTTGTAAGTGGATAAATTGGTGCGGTGCGTTTTCGGCCATCAAAAGGCATCCCAAAACACATCGCCTGAAGGTGTTTGCTTGATGCTTTTAATGTTGGCCCTAATTCAAGAAAGGTATCTAGCATCCCTGCTAGTTCCTCGGGCTCAGGGCGTCTTATTCGATGAGCAATCATGAATGCCCCAATTTGAGCTGGTGTTGCTTGGGCATGCATGATCATCTTTAATGCATTAGCAGATTCTTTACGAGTTAGGGCACTACTAGTTTTTTCGCCACTAGCGATTTTTTTTAGAAATTCCTTAAAAGCCTCACTATGAGTCATCACTTATTGCTTGATTGAGGAAATCTATATTGATTTTTTAGTTGCTTTCTTACTAAATCTAGACGATATCCCTCTGGAAGTTCCTTTTTGAGCTTGGTCAAAACTATTTGACTAGGAATTGCTTCTATTGAACCAAGCGCCATTGTTGCATAATAGGATGTTTCTTTAGATCCATGTTCGACTATTTCGCCAAGCAGATTACAAATGTCTACTCCTTGTCGACGTTGGAGTATTTTAATAGTTTTAATAATAATTGAGTCTCGGAAATCTTGTAAAAGATCTTTGGTTAGTTTCAAGAGCGTATGATCGGCTAGTTGATGAGCTTTGTATTGAAGTAATTCTAATCCTGCAAGACGCATAGCCTCGCTAGGCTCTTTTAAAATTCTTTCTATTACATTTTCTTCAATCACTCCACCCCAACAAGCTAAGGCTTCGATGACATTGATATTTAGTTCATTTTCATTTTCTAAGAGGTTGAGTAGAAATTCCTTTGCTTCAGGTTGATGACATAGTCCAGTCGCTTTAATTAACTCCGGTTTCGCTCCATATTTTCTTATAAGGTCCTTAATATTTTCCCACCCTTCTTTCCCAAGCAACCCTAGTTTCTCTGCTATGACTAAACGTAGCTCATTAGAGAGGCTGGTTTGATAGATAGATCTTAACCATGCTCCTTTCAGCTTCTTTTTTCCTTGGTTATTTAGTTGTTTCCAGATTGCGTCTTCGTTAACTTTCATAGTGTTTGATTGTAGGTCAAAGCTACATGGGCTCATCATTGAATTTTGTTAAATATGTAGAAGAGGCATTGATTTTTGTGTAGAAAGATAAAGGTGCTCGTCTTCGCAAATGATTAAGAAATCCTTTTTGAATACACATTTAACTAATTATTCTAAGCGATTTAGATCAAGTTCTTTAAATAATCATGAAATTGTATTTTCATTGGTTCGACAGTTAGTTCATGCTCAATTTGAACTTGCAGATTCAGAATTGACAAATCGATTATGGAAAGATGTAGCTGAAAGAGGAATTGATATTAATAGAGTAATTAATTTGATGTATCAAAACTCTTATGAAGAAGAAGAAATGCTTAGATTGGATTTAGATTATTTACAGAACAACTAATCTCGCTATATATTCTAAAATTAGTTGTTCTAACTTTTTCTATAGATTACCTAGCTCCAAGCTCAGCTGCAAGTTCTCTTTCTAGTTTTTCATCGTGTATTTGAGGTAATACATTGGACATCTTTGTTCTATGGGTGCTATAAAAAAGCATTCCAATAAAGACCATTCCACCTAGAATGTTCCCTAATGTGACTGGTAGAAAATTCCAGAAAATGACATCGCTATAAGATACACCTGAGCCAAGTAAGGGACCAGCAGTATGAAGGAACATATTAACTACAATATGTTCCATTCCCATTGTTTGGAATGCAGTTATTGGAAGCCAGCAAGCCAGAATTTTTCCTGGAACACTTTTGCTAACTAAAGCCATTGTAACTCCTAGACAAACAAGCCAATTTGCTAGTACACCTCTTATAAATGCTAAAAGGAAACCAGTGCTACCTAATGACTCATATTTTGAGATAACATTGGTTTTGTTAATTGCTATTATCTTTGCTGCAATTACTGCCCATCCTTTTCCTCCTGCGGCTGCAGCTAGAGGTGCAACTGTACCAGCACTCGTGAGGCTAATTGATAATAAAATTGCAACTAATGATGTGCCTAAAAAGTTTCCTATCCATACCCACATCCAATTGCGAAAAGTTGCACGCCAGGAGCTTTTGCCAGCCCAGGTTGCCATTGGCAATAATGCAAAATTACCAGTTACAAGTTCCATGCCAAACAGTACGATGCTTGCAAATCCAAATGGAAAAATAAGAGATCCTAGAAAGGGCATTCCTGATTGCACCCCTACTGTGATAGCAAGACATGTAGCAAGTCCAAGAATTGCTCCTGAGTAAAAACCACGAACAAGTAGATTTTTTATGCTCACTGTAGATTTTTTTCCACCTGCAGTAATCATTCCATCTACTAATTCATTTGGCAGGACATAGTCCATTTGAGATGCTGTTGAGTTCATTGGATTCTAAAAAGTTAAATATTTTAAAAGGGTTAATTACTAATTCGATTCATTAATCTAGAAAAGATATCTTTACTTCCTCCTTCTCGATTGATTGCAGGCTTATCTTCATCAAGGGAATTAAACCAATTTACGACCAATGTAAGAATGTTTTTGAGTTGAGATTCAGAGTTCATTTGTGAGAATTTTGAAATGGATGAATGTAATTTATGAGATGTCATGTTTTAATCAATAATCATTCATTATTTTCGTTAGTTTCACTGATCCACTTGAGAAACATGCTAAAAGGATTTGAATGTTTTTTCTTATGTATAAATTTTGGACTTGCAGAGTAATCCTCTATTAATATATTCTTAACGACCTCAATGATTTCATTTCTTGGTACTGATCTATACTTTAGAGATCCAATTTTTTGTTCTGATGATTGAGAACCTCCTATTGAAATATCATATGCCTCTACAATTTTCCCTTCAGAATCCTTTGCCTTTTTCCCAGTAAGGCCTATGGCACCCATGTAAGCCTGTCCGCAGCTATTAGGACAACCGGTCCAATGAATCTTTAGTTCTTCTTTGATTAAAAGTTCTTTGTCAAGCTGCTCTGCTAATTGAAGGGCTTGATCTTTGGTATTTGTTAGGGCAAAACTACAGTAAGAATTTCCTGTGCATGAAACTGTCCCAGCTTGTATCATCCCTGGTTCAAGTAGGAATTTCTTTAGTAAATTTTCTTTTTTTAAACTTGTTATCTTATTATCGTCTATTCCAGGAATAATAATATTTTGATCTTCTGTTAGTCGAACTTCTCCTGAACCATATACTTTACTTATTCTAGCAAAATCTTGTAGATCTTCTGCCTTAAGTCGACCTACTGGCACGTTAAGACCAACATATATTTTCTTATCTTGTTTTTGTCGATGTATGCCTAATAGTGATCTCGGTTTTTCATTGAATACTGATCCAGGGTCGATTTGTAATGTTCCATATTGTTCTTCTATTAAATTCCTAAAGTTCTCCACTCCTATACTATCCAGATAAAATCTAAACCTGCCCTTATTCCGTTTATTTCTTTCGCCATTATCTCTCCATAAGGTTAGTATTATACCTGTAATCTTGCATATATCTTCTTCTTTGACCCATGCATTTAGAGGAATTGCGTAATCGTTTAGTTGTGATGAGAGTATACCTCCTAACCAAATTGAAAAACCTAACTGCCCATTGTTAATTACCGGGTGAAAAATTAAATCATTATGAAGTAGAAAATTGTCTCTAGAACCTGCAACTGCTGTGTTCCATTTCCTAGGAAGATTTGAGAATTCGCTATTGCCTTTTCCTTCATTGGTTAGGTAATCTTCTAATTGATTTGTATAATGCCTTGTGTCAATAATTTCATTGGGATCGATTCCTGCTATTGGATTTCCAGTAACATTTCGAGGATTATCAAATCCTGATTGAATTGTTCTAATTCTACATTCATCTAATCTTAAAAGTATTTCAGGTAAATCGCTAATTAGAATCCCTCTCAGTTGTAGATTCTGACGAGTAGTTATATCGCAACTTCCATCTGTTCCATATCTAGCAACAATAGATGATATGACTTGTAATTGTTGTGTATTTAAAATTCCATTAGGAATTCGCAGTCTTAACATAAATTTTCCTGGTGTTTTTGGACGCCAAAATATTCCATACCATTTAAGTCGAAGTTCTAAATCTGTTTTATTCATTTCTTCCCATCCAACTTTTGCAAAGTTATTTATTTCTTTTCCTATTTCGAGTCCATCTTTTGCGGCCTTATTTCTTTCAATTGGATTTAGTTTCTTATCTTTGAGATAGGATTTAAGTTGTGGTGAAGAACTCATGTATGTTTGGTTGAAATTGATTTAGAGGTTGCAATGAATTGGTTTGTATCTAGCAATACATTTGTGAATGACTTAATGAATTGGTTCTGTTATTAAGCCTTATAGACCCATGACCTTGTGGTATCAATTAGTACGAAAAATTAAACTGATACAAGTTTTTTGGTAATACTCGATACAGAAATAAGATGTCCATTTATTTTTCATTGAGAATTAACTCTCATGTATTCGTTTAGTATTGTCGGCCAATTTCTCCCAGCCAAGTCACAGCTCCCTTTTTAAGCATTTCCCAAACTTGTCTCATTGCAAATAGATCACGACTGAATGAATTCCGTTTCCTTCGAGAAGATTTGATAAATCCTTTGTGTGTTTGACAATGAGTACTTTGAAGCTCAACACTGTGCCTTGTAGTCCTTGAAAAACTCATAATTCTGCTAGATCATTGTTTTGTCTGTATTTCATCATTTAGGGCAACTTTAAATCCGTGGCAATTGTTACGAAATCACTTTTTGGCTCTTTTATATTTATCCAATCGATTATTAGTCAATGGGTTTAAAGGTAATATAGATTGCTTTTTCTTGCTGGCTGCAGAGATTAAATGTGAGCGACGAGTTGCAGTATAAGTTCATCTCTTCCAATTCAGAACAAGACTTTATCTCGGCTATAGTTTTATAGCTAGGACCTTTGTTCTTATTGCGTTGGAATTATTATTCCTTTAATATGACTTCTCTTAGTAATCTTCATCAATGTGAGAGTAGTAGATTCTATGTAGTACTTTTTCTTGCCTCTTGCTTTGTATTGCTGTCAATTCTTCAAAACTTTCTTATAATGCATTTATCTATGGGGATCTCAGGCTTAGTCTCTTATCCTTTAATAGCAGGCATTGGAGAGAGATATATGACTATTTGGGGACAGCTTTCAGAAGGCTTTGACCCTTCTTTGCTTCCTTGGAACAATCATTTCTCTAAGGCGAAAACTAATTCTTTTTTTATTTTTTTGTCTAGGATTTCAATTAGAAAAATAATGGAATTAAAAACATATACCAGGCAGACATCTTTTCGTCAAATTAAACTGATTCCTTTTGGTCTGATTGATGTCTTGAGGAACCTTTCATGAATGACTCGAAGAACGGGAAAGTCTTTTTAGTAGGCGCTGGGCCTGGTGATCCTGAATTATTAACAATAAAAGCTAACCGACTTATTTCAGAATGTGATGCGTTGCTCTATGACTCTTTAATTCCCCAAGAGTTGCTTGAATTAGTTTCACCTTCATGTGAACTATATTTTGTAGGTAAAAAACGAGGTCATCACTCAGTATCTCAAAATAAGATAAATTCTTCTCTAGTTAAGATTGCTCAGAGGTATCAATGCGTGGTTCGCCTGAAAGGTGGTGATCCGTTTTTATTTGGACGAGGTGCTGAAGAAGCTCAGTATTTAGTTGACAAAGGCATTGCTGTTGAAGTTGTTCCTGGTATTACAGCTGGTATTGCTGTACCTGCATATATGGGTATTCCAGTGACACATCGATTAGCAGGCTCTTCAGTGACTTTTGTTACCGGTCATGAGGGGATAGATAAACGGAGGCCAACAGTTAAATGGCGTTTATTAGCTAAAGCTAGTGATGGAATTGTAATTTATATGGGATTACATAATCTTAAATATATAGTTGAAGAATTAATTGCTGGAGGGCTAGACCCTATAACTCCAACAGTTGTTATTCAACAAGGAACAGTGATTGGTCAGAGATATCTTAAGTCCACTTTAAATCAAATTTCTAATGAGACAAAAAAACTTAAGTATCATTCGCCTTCTATTGTAATGATAGGTGCAGCTATTAATTATCAGGTTGGCGCATGTTCTCCTTTACCTGCTCAAGTAACAATGCCAATTATATTTTGATTTTTCATAGTTATACTCATTACTTATCTAATAAGAAAGCCCATAGTTTATTTGGATTTTGAGTGATTGTAAGTTGTTTATCATTGACTGCTCTTATTGGACGACATGAAAGGCTATTAATCAGAAGCCATTCATCACCTTCTAATGGATTAGGAGTTATACTTTTTTCTTTTATTATCCCAATCTTCAGGCCTTGTTGTCTCATTATTCCTGGTAGACATCCACTAGATAAGGGAGGTGTTAGCCATTCTCCTTGTCTTTTAATAATCACATTTGATGTTGTACCACAACATAATTCTCCAGTTGTACTTAAAAGCAATGCCTCGTCAAATCCAGCATTATATGCTTCTTGTTTGGCATGAATTGACTGTCCATATCCAAATGTTTTGCAATGGCTTAATTGACTATTAGCATTGCGTCTCTCGTATTTACTGATCATAGTTGATATTGGATCAAAACATGGCTCATGACTATGTAGTTCAAACCAAAATTTATGGTTTTTGATGTCACTTTCTTCTTTAGAGATTGATATAGAACGATCATTTTGACTGCCTCGAGCCCAATTGATGCGCAGTGCAGCATTTCCTCTAATTAAACTCGATCGTTTTATTCCTTCTTCTATTAATGGTATCAGCTGTTCGACAGATGGTGGCGATGCCATTTCCAGAAGAGATGCACTCACAGACCATCGATTTACATGATCTGAGAGTAATTGAGGCTTACCATTGAGAATGCATATTGTTTCGAAGATTCCATCACCAAATTTTAAGCCTCGACTGTTAATTTCAATAGTTAGTTCTTTCGGGGAACCCCATACTCCATTAAACCAAGCTACTGACATTTTAATTGACATTCCTATTCCAGAGCTTTTAACAATGGCATTAGTTTCCAGGTAAGTTCTTGGGCTTCCTCATCTGCATTTGAATCTGCAACAATTCCACAGCCTGCATTAGCTTTTAATTTTAAATCTTTTATTAATAAGGATCTAATTAAAATATTGCTATCAAATGTCCCATCCCAATTAATATGTAACATTGATCCACAATATGGCCCTCTTGATGTTGGTTCAAGTTCAAAGAGTCTTTGACAAGCTCGCAGTTTAGGAGCGCCAGTGATCGATCCGCCTGGCCAACTTGCTTTCAGAAGATCAACCCATGTTTTGTTAGTTTTTAGTTTACCTCTAATTACGGAAGTTAGATGGTGCACCTTTGCATATGATTCAAGACCAAGTAATTGAGTAACAACAATTGAGCCAGGTATGCATACTTTTCCTAGATCATTTCTAAGAAGATCTACAATCATGATGTTTTCGGCTCGATCTTTCGAACTACAAACAAGTTCTGCAGCCATTTCTGCATCTTCCCAAAATGTCTTCTTACGAGGTCTTGTACCTTTAATTGGTCTGCTTTCGACTTCACCATTGTGTAGAACTTTTAGGAATCTTTCCGGAGAAGTAGAAATAATTGCTTCTCCATGAGCAGAGTTTGAACCAATGACAAGTCCAGAAAAAGGTGCTGGACAATTTTGTCTAAGCTTCAGGAAAATGTCTAGTATTTCCTGTTCACTTTTAAGAGAATTTATGCAGCATGTAGTTAAGTTTGCTTGAAAAATATCACCTTTTTTTATTAATTCTCTAATGTGATTAACTTTTGCTTTGTATTGATCTTGATTTGTTGACCATATCCATGAATTAATTGGAATCCCTTTTAAATTATTAGTTTTTAATTGTCTTTGCTTGTTTCGGTTAGAGTAGTATTGTCGCCTTTTAATTTTTCTAATCCAATTTTCTATTTTATTTAGTCTGTTGATGTCACATCCTTCAAGCCACAACTCTTTTTTGGCGAGGTCAAATTTGAAAATAGGATCATGATGTGCGATCCAGAGGGTTGCCATGTCATCTTCTCTCCATGGGTTGGTTGGTTCTATCCAGGCTCCAGCTTCATAGCTCAACCATCCTGTCCAATGACCTTGAGGTAGCTTGTTTAGCTTTTCAAATGGGTCGTGATTATTAGTATTGTTTGGAATACCACGGCAGCAAATTTCTTCTATTGGGTCTATCGCTAATATTGCCCATCTACCTAAATTGCTGCCATCCCCATCTAACCAAATAAACCCTTCTTGTCCCCAGGCTTGAATCAACTCATTTGCTAATTCAGTTGGCTCATACCAACTACATTGCCTTTTTTCTGGAGTTCTCACAAGTTTAACTACTACATAGATCTGATCTTCCAACTTCTTTTAAAGCTTTATTCCTAATTCGACAACTATCACATAAGCCACATGGTGTTTTGTTTCCGCTATAACAACTCCATGTGCGTTCGATAGGAATATTTAGTCTTAATGCTTCTTGTATGATTTTTATTTTATTCCAATACATTAGTGGTGCCCATAACTCTGGACCTTTTCCATTTCGACCTGCTTTGCTCGATAAATTTGCAAGAGTTTGATAAGCCTCGAGGTAATCAGGCCTGCAGTCTGGATATCCTGAATAATCCATTGCATTAACTCCTAGTACTAATTGATTAGCTTTGCGTGCTTCTGCAAGGCTAAGTCCGATTGCTATAAAAACAGTGTTGCGACCTGGCACATAAGTGCTAGGAATTACTCCTTGGAGGACACCTTTAGTCGGTATTGGTTGTGCAAGATCTGTTAGTGAAGATCCTCCCCATTTAGATAAGTTCACTTTCAAGATATGATGTTCATTAATGTCTAAAGTTTTTGCAATTTCTTCTGCAGCATTTAATTCTTTGTGATGTCTTTGACCGTAGTCAAAAGACAGCCCTATGACTGCTTTACCTTGTTCAATAGCTAAAGCAGTAGCTGTAGCAGAGTCAAGCCCTCCTGATAGTAAAGCAACAACTTTTTCTTCTGTCATCTTAAGAAGTGATTTTGTATTTGCTAGATATGATCATTTCCCTTGTTTAGAGTACACCTAACCATTTATGTGTTTGCATGCTTAACCTCCATTGTGGATTTCTCTTGACATATAGATAAGACAGATTTTTTCCTGTTTCGTTTTTCCATCCTGGCTGTAGAAAAAGAAGTGGTTTTGAATAAGCCCTCTTATCTTTTCTCTCTTCTCTGAGAAGGTGTTGTCTAGCATTTATAGCTGTCGTTGCCATTTCCTCTGCAAATAATAAGTCGTCTTTTTGATTTATCACTACCTTTAGTTCTTGGCATAAACCTAACAACTCAATTCGTGGAGGTGCATGTGGTTTGGGTGAAAGAGTAATCCAATTGGGATTTCCACTTAGGTTATCTACTCCGCTCGTTTCTAGATGAATTGGTATTGATTGATTATTGTGCAGGTTTGTTTTTTTTCTAATTAATTCGCATAGAGGATTTAAATTATGATGCAAGGGTTCTCCTCCTGTAAGAACTATGAAAGCAGCACCCTGTAGGTATGCTTCTGCTGCTTTGTCTGAGAGTTGGTCTAACGATATTTGCGGATGTGCATCACTGGACCATGATTCTTTAGTATCACACCATGCACATCCAACCTTACATAGAGCAAGCCTAATGAAGAAGGCACTTCTACCGAAATGAGCTCCTTCTCCTTGAATGGAATGAAAACATTCCATTACAGGAAGATTTGAGCTCATTATGGATTGTTTGGAATGTCTTGATTGATAAGATTTGAAGACTGTTGTTGGATTGCTTCCTGAGGCGATCTAGGTAATCTCATTTGTGCTGCTTCTATTAGCCCTTGGAATAGTGGATGTGGTTTTCCTGGTCGAGATAGAAACTCAGGATGGTATTGACATGCTGTAAAGAAGGGGTGACTGTTGAGTTCGATTAATTCAACAAGACGGCCATCAGGTGATGTTCCACTGATGGTATATCCAGATTCTAGAAATAAATTCCTGTATGAGTTATTGAATTCATAGCGATGCCTGTGACGTTCATAAACCACTTGCTCTTTATATAGTTTTTGCCCCATGCTTCCTTCTTTTAGTCTACATGGATAAACACCAAGTCTCATTGTTCCACCAATATCAACTATGTCTTGTTGTTCGGGTAATAAATGAATGACTGGATGAGGTGTATTTGGTTCAAGTTCAGAACTAGTAGCTCCTTTTAAGCCAGCTTGATTTCGTGCCCATTCAATAACTGCGCATTGCATTCCTAAACACAGACCAAGAAAAGGTACGCGTTGTTCTCTAGCCCATCTAATAGCAGATACTTTTCCATCAACGCCTCGATTCCCAAAACCACCTGGCACCACTAATGCATCCATGCTGTTTAGAAGTTCTTCAGGACCTTCTTTTTCTATTTGCTCTGCACAAACCCAATTCAAATTTAGATTTGCATCTTGAGCCAGACATGCATGACGAAGAGCCTCAACTACTGATAAGTAGGCATCATTTAACTGAACATATTTTCCAACCAAGGCAACTTTTACAGATGGTCCTGGGTTGCGTAGCTTATGAATTAGTTTTTCCCATTCTTTAAGATCACATTCATTATCTTTTAAATTTAAAACATCTAGAATTTCCTTACAAAGACCTTCTTTCTTTAATGCAAGAGGTACAGAATAAATGCTATCAGCATCCAGTGATGGAATAACAGCTTGATTATTGACGCCACAAAATCCTCCGATTTTGTTTTTTAGTTCTTCGGTAAGGGGTCTATCACTTCTACAGACTAATAAATCAGGTTGAATGCCAATTGAACGAAGTTCTTTGACAGAATGTTGTGTTGGTTTGGTTTTAAGTTCACCAGAAGTGTTTATAAAAGGGAGTAGTGTCACGTGTATATATGCAACGTCTTGTCGGCCTACATCGCCTCTAAATTCACGAATAGCTTCTAGAAATGGTAGTGATTCAATGTCTCCAACTGTTCCACCTATTTCTGTGATGACTACATCAGCACCGCTATTTGCAGCTACTCTATGGATTCGATCACGAATTTCACTGGTAATGTGAGGTATTACTTGCACAGTGCCACCGTTGTAGTCACCTCTTCTTTCTTTGTTTATTACTGCTTGATAAATTGAACCAGTAGTCACGCTATTTAGGCGTGACATCGCTGTATCAGTAAATCGTTCATAGTGTCCAAGATCCAGATCAGTTTCAGCACCATCTTCGGTTACAAAGACTTCTCCATGTTGAAATGGACTCATAGTCCCTGGGTCTACATTGAGATAAGGGTCTAGTTTCAAGATAGAGACGTTATAACCTCGGGATTTCAATAATCTTCCAAGACTTGCCGCTACAATCCCTTTCCCGATACTGGATACAACTCCACCAGTAACAAATACAAATTTGGCCATGGACTTTTAGGTGACTCTTTACGTTACCGCTTTGATCGCATTGGCCAAGGAAACTTAAACACGTCTTGAGAATTAATCGTTTCTTCGTCAGTGTGATGAGTGCTCGCAACACATTAGAAGAACTTATATCTCTTTAGATTCCTCCCTTTCTCGTTACGAATCTAGAGTTTGGACTTCGGGATCTATCCAAGTACTTGCAACATGCAAATCATTTAATTGGTTGGAAGATACCTTTGCTGGCGCTTCTGTCATCAGACATCGAGCTTGTTGAGTTTTTGGGAATGCAATGGTATCTCGGATCGAATCTTCGCCTGAAAGCAACATGACAATTCGATCAATACCAAAGGCAATGCCTCCATGAGGAGGTGCTCCCATATTTAATGCGTCAATTAAGAATCCGAATTGTTCTTTTGCTTCTTTTTGAGAGATCCCAATCGTTTTAAGGACTTCTTGTTGTAGATCTCCGTTATGAATACGTAGTGAACCTCCACCTAATTCAAGACCATTTAAGACAAGGTCATATGCTTGAGCTCTAGATTCAGGAAGTCGCTGATTCCATAAATTTTGCTTGCTCCCTAGATCTTGTGAGTTTGGGGCACAAAATGGATGATGAAGTGCTTCAAGACGATTCTCTTCTTTATTAAATTCAAACATTGGAAAATCAACTATCCATAGAAAATTCCATAATATATTTGCATGATCGCTAGAAATTAGCTTTAAATCTTTCGCAAGGAATTGTCTAATTCGGTCAAGAGTTTTATTAACTGTGGCTGTATCACCTGCCCCAAAAAGAATTAAATCTCCCTCTTCAGCATTTGATTTCTTTAAAAGATTAATTTTTTGTTCATCATTTAGATTATCTTTGATTGCTCCTATGCTATCGATATTATTTTCTTCTCGCACTCTGATAAATGCTAATCCTTTCGCTCCTGCTTTTTCAGCTTCATTAAAAATATCTCCTCCTGGTTTAATCCTTACATTGCTTATTGAATGATTGCCACCTTTGATTGTTATGCATTTAACTGATCCGCCTGCATTAATTGCTCCTGAAAAGACTTTAAAACCCATATTTTGAACTATTTCACTTACATCACTTAGTTCCATTGCATACCTAGTATCTGGTCTATCCGTTCCATATTTTTCCATTGACTCGTTCCATGTCATTCTTGGGAAAGGAGTTGGCAAATTGACACCTTTTACTTCTTTCCATATTGTTTTGATCAATTGTTCGTTTAGTTGCAGAATCTCTTCTTGGTTCATGAAGCTCATCTCCATGTCCAGTTGGGTGAATTCTGGTTGCCTGTCAGATCGTAAATCTTCGTCTCGAAAACATCGTGCAATTTGGTAATACCTTTCTAGGCCTCCAACCATAAGTAATTGTTTGAATAGTTGAGGAGATTGGGGTAGAGCAAACCATTCTCCACCACAGACTCTTGAAGGTACTAAGTAATCACGAGCACCCTCAGGTGTTGAGCGAGTGAGAATTGGAGTTTCAACTTCTATAAAGTCTTGACTCTCTAGGT
>QCJW01000015.1 GCA_003215775.1 Prochlorococcus sp. AG-409-G20 | reverse complement strand
ACCCCCGCAGAGTATCTGCGCCATTGCCGCCTTCTATAACGGAGCCAGATTTAACGGGTTGATTAAAAGTAATTTGTTTGGCTTGAGATAATCCACCTGAATCAGAAGTTTTTGTAATTCTGTTGACTTTGATTTGTTGTCCCCAGGTATTGGTTTCGATGTCTAATAACTTTTCATCTAGGGGATCTGATGACTGAGCAGAAGATGAATTCGTTCCGAGTAGATTGTTAACTAGAGTGCTAGTTTTTGTTGTTGAGTTCAGTGTCAATAAATCATTGTCAATTATGCTATCTTTATTCTCTTTATTCGAGTTATTCTCTGAAACAGGTTTATGGATTGGGTTAGAACTTCTTTTTGAAGAAATAGTCTCTTTGACGAGATCAGATGAGAAGGGTTCGTCCCACCAATTATCAGAGAAATATTGGTCATATTTTGTATCTTTAATATCATTAATTGAAATTTTTTCTCCAACTCCAAAATTCTCGATAATATACTTATTTATGTCGGTAGTAGGATTCTCTCCAATTGTAATCCATTCAGAACCACTTTCTTTTTGTTCGAGATTTAACGACAATTCCTGGAGTAAATAGTATGAATTTCCGCCTGAAATACCACCTGATAACACAGAAGTAATTCTGCCAATATTTAATCTATTATCAAGATATTCAAATTCGCCTAAAAAGACATCTCGAGATGTTCCAGTCCTTATTGTTTTCGATGAATCTTGTTTAGAATAAAAAGAATTCTTAGTTGTGTTGACTAAAACTGAGTTTCCTAACTCAGTTTCTATTTCTATATTTGTATCAACATAATAGTCTGAATACTTCCAGTTATCTACAAGCTCATAGCTGCCATCTTGTTTGAAGTCAACCATTGTAGATGGCTGACTTTGTGCAAAATATATGGCATCTACTTGAGGACTACCTGTCTTATAAACTGTGTCTGATTCAAATCTATAATTAAATCCAGAGACACCATCCCCTCCGGTTCTTGGAGCAAAAGGTTCCCAGTGGATTACGCCCATTTACGCAAATCGGTAGAAAATCTTAAGACCTTCCTCGACTTTTGTGAATAAGTTCAATTACCTAGATTCTCTAGGTTTCTAGATGTCTGTCTTCGCGGCATAAGCCTTGCTTTGGAGCGTAGTCATTTGTTCACTATTCCAACTTGGTGGTGCGCTCGCCGATTTTCTTTGATTGAATTTGCTTAACGGGCAAGTCTAAGTCTCCATCAGTACAAGCAAAACCTTAAATGTCTGGTAAATTTTAAGTATCCAATTAGTAAAACAATCTCTGTAAGAACCTAACAAATGTTCTAATTTTTAACTTGTCTGTTTATGGCTACACAAGCAAAGGTATTTAGTTTTGATCACAAGATTGAGCTAGAGCTTTCTGATGAAGTTCAGTTCCCTCTGATGGTTTGTTCTCATGAAAGGAGCGGTACGCACTTCCTGATGAATTCCATAGGAAACTGTACTAGATATAATTCAAGGAAATTCCTAAATTTTGATTATTCTGATCTTGGGACAACAATAAACTTTTTTTCTAAAGATAATATTAGAGGCTTTCTCGAGGCATTATCTAAAGTCAAGAATGGTGAGAAGGAGTTTTGTGTAAGCAACATAGTTAAATCTCATTTCCCTCTTCCTTTGCTTGGTAGCCCTTTACCTATTAAATTAAAAATTGCATATATATACAGAGATCCAGTAGATACTTTTATCTCTTACTGGAGATATTTGAACTCTTTAAAATACTTTGAAGGGCCAAAGGCAATCACACCTTTAAAGCTTGCTTTGAGTGCACCATGTGGCCAGTCTCAAAGATATCAAGTTATGAGTACTCCAACATACTTTGATCGTTGGGCATTGCATGTTAGCTCTGCTTTTTCAATCTCTAAAATACAGAGAAATATAGTAATGATTAATTATAGTAAATTGTTGAATGATTATTGTGCCACAGTTGAGTATATTTGTAATTGCTTAGGAATTGAAATTCAATCTAAGCCAAAGTGGAGCTATCAAGATACAGTAATTGTCGGAGGAAAGGATATGAAGCTTTCTGAGCAAAACTATTTAGATTTGTTTGAGTTTTGCCAGTCTAATATAAAAAGATTTAATACTTTGCCAAAAGATATTCTAGGTCCAAAAGATAATCTTTTGCTTTAGTGTGAGTATCTTTTATTTAATGTCCAAAAAACTAATAGTTTTTGATTGAGCAGATCAGGTGTGTTGTTCCGTAAGTTTATTTTTATTCGTCGATTAGCTCACCATTTGATCCATTAGTGATATTTAGCGGTCAAATAACCTCCCTGCCCCAGGTTGATGATCTGAGTGGGTTTGAGAGGAAAGCCGAAAACTCTTGTATGATCAGGCGTCTATGCCTTAGGTGAGTAAGTCTTAAGTACTAGGAATTGAATGCATTTTCAGCCAATTCAATAGTTAGAGCAAAGTTAGAGTGAAGTGAAGATTCTTGGATTGGCTTTGTTCAGATTTTTATGGGAAGGCTTGGCTAAATCCACTTCAGTATTGGATCTTTGAAAAGATTTTTAGCCAATTTTTTGGGTTAGTAGTCCCGGAGTTTCTCTCCACATCGTTCTTGGAAAGGGTTCTTAAAGATAACGATGAGGTTTAAACCAGTAAATCATGTGCTTCTTAAGCCTCGGATAACTAACTCTTCTGGAGATTGTTACTTGAAACCCAGGCCAGGAGTGGATAGGTCTTAATTTCTAGTAAATCTATAGTATCTAGTACAAAGCTCGTAAACCTGCCATGGTTGACATAGGTAAATTGAAAACTATAAAAAGGTACCTTACTCCAGGATTAGTAGAACAATGGGGATCCAGACCCTGGTCTGACTCGGAAATTGCTAAAAGCTTTGTTGATTTAATTGAATTCTCTAAAAGTCTAAAATGTTCAAAAGGAGAGGCTATAGAAATCCTGATAAGCAGATTTGGCAAGTTAATTGATGACCAATTAGAACCTTATCAAGCTGTAATTGAATTGAGATTGATTGGTCATTGGCATAGAATATCTAAAAATAAATCACCAAGGGTATCGGAAATATTAGAACAAATTTTATTAGGTTCTGAAGGAGCAGCTATGCTTATTGATATGAGCGGAGAAAAGGATGCTCTCCAGTTAGTTCTATCCTACTTATCAGAAAAATATAGTACTCCTCTATGTATATTGGATGTTGGGGCAAATATAGGTAAATGGAGTGAAGTAGTTCTTGAATTTAGCAAAAGTAATCTTGATCTCCATATATTTGAACCTAATAAGAATCTAATAACTGTACTACAAGAAAACATTAACAAAAAACTGCAACAGAATAAGTTCGAAAACTCATTATATATTAATAACTATGGACTCTCAATGCAAAACTCTAATCAGAAGCTATATATAAACAAACAGTCTCACGAACAAGCAACGATAAGCCAGCTCGTCTCAGATAAACTATATTCAAACAATACTGAAATGATGAATGTTAAGATGGAAAAAGGAATAAACTACTGTATAAGTCAAAAAATTAGCAATATTCATTACTTGAAAATAGATACTGAAGGCTTAGAGCTAGATGTCTTGAGGTCGTTTTTGTTATTTTCAAACAAACCAAGCATTAATTTCATCCAATTTGAATATGGACTTGCAAATTACTTTTGCGATAGTGGGCTACTAGATTTCTTCGAAGAATTATCGGATACTTATCTAATTGCTCAAATTCTTCCTGAGGGCATAAAACCTTTACCAGAATATACGCAATCATTAGAAAATTTCAAATGGGGTAATTTCCTTGCTATTAATTATTCTGAAGAAGATTTCTTATCTGATTTCTATGAAGTCTAAGTAGAACTTTACCTATGCAAATTAAATCTTTTTCTTCTCCAACCTTTAATTCTTGGCATGAAGTCAGTCTAGCGATATTAGCTTGACTAGGAAGTCTGAATTCCTTTTGCAGATAAAAGTCTCCTTTTAAATAGGAGCCTTATCTTTATAGAAATAAAGTTAAAATCGATTCTAGTAGAATTGATTTGAGTAATCTTAGACTTTACGTGAGTAGGTCTCTACAGGGAGGTAAACCCATTGGTATGACTAGGGCTTAACGGTGGAATCAGTGTTTGTATGAAGTTTGTATGGTTTGAGATGGTTGTTTGAAGGCAGAGCAAAGCCCAATTAGGACCTGAATTGTCCCTTGATCCCAGTAGACACGCACGTCTACTGATAAACGCTTGTTGCAGAAAGGGCTCTTGAGAACGAAGAGCTTTTAATCAGTATCTACAGCCCAGTTTAATGCTCCAATGAGTCGTCAGAAAGGATCACTTTTTAGCCCTTGAAAATTGTCAAAGGTCAGCAGTGTAATCAGAATTAAGGACAGAGTTACATCCCTTCTTCTTAGAAGATTTATTCATGAGAACAAAAATGTCTCCTAGAAGGGCATTGCTTACTTCAGCAATAATGATGTTAGTCCCAACTTTTCTATTCTTTATTGCTTCTGAGAAGGTTTCATTCTATTGGCTTTCAATATCGTCAATACTTATTAATTGGATAGTCATCCGTTGGCTTGATGATCGCCAATGGTATAGAGAATGGAAGAGGGAGGAGTAAGTGACTTCAAGATAGACCAGTGGTGGACAGGGTTCTTGATTCAGGAGGTGGAAAATATGTTGATTTAACCCTATTACCATCGAGCTGTATTCCGGAAAATGATTGCTGTAAAAGGTGGATGTTCTGACTTTCGCAAGGCAGCACGGTTAGGGCATCAAGATGCTAAAGATGCTTTAAAAGATAAAGGTTATGAATGTGATTCATAACGCTTACTACGAATTATGCGCTGGCTTTTAAGAAATCAAGCCTTGATTTGGAACGTTGGAATAGGTCTATGTATTGCACTTAGCTTGGCTCGCTATCTAATGAATTAGTGAAATTTGAGGGCTAAATAAAAACCCCCAGATTGATGATCCGGGGGTAAAAATGTTTGACAAATGTTTGACAAGAAAGTCAAACTTTCGCCGAAATCGATTGGTATGACTGGGCGTCTATACCTTACGTGAGTAGGTCTCTACAGGTAGGTAAACCCATTGGTATGACTAGAGCCCAACGGTGAAATCAGGGTTTGACAAAAGTTTGACTAATTTAAAAGTGCCATTTTGGAAGTTGAGAAAAACCCTTGTGGGGACTGGTTGCCATATCGATTTCATTTAGGCAGCAAATTTCAGCGATATCGTCTCTTTAGCTTTGAGTTGTATGTAAGTGAGTCCCGCTGGGGGGATGATCGAAAGCCTTTCAAAGGAACAGTTTTCGCCTCAATTGTCGGCGGACACTGAGTCCGTTTTGAAACCCATTGCTATGACAGGGTTCTTGATTCAGTAGGTGGGAAATATGTTCATTTAACCCTTGAAATGTTGTTGAAAGTGAGAAGTTTGTTCAGACTTAGAGAAGATTTGATTAGATATGCGCCGTTTTTTATTTGCTGCCTTTGCTGCAAGTATTGCATCATTTGCTCCTGCTATGTATTCAAGGGAGGTACGTGTTAAGGGATTTGGCAAATATACCTATGATAATGAATCAATTTTTCAGCTAAAGGTTAGGGGAAAATATGGCCGTTATTTAACATTTTTTGGACGGTCGCCTGTTAGCTACGAAGGGTATTCTTCTCCAGGCAATCCTGGCTATATGAAGTGTTCTTCTTATATGAGTAATAATCACGCAATTAGTAATTGTAGTCGAGTGGGATATATAGCACCTACTTACATAGCACCAAAAACTATTCATGGCGAATGGATATATGAACTGGACTGCCAAGATAGAACATTTGACAGAAAAAATGATCGGTTTAGTTGGTTACATGTTTCTAATGACCCAGTAGCTCAAACTGTTGCAAATAAATATTGTTCAAGAATTTATAGACTTTCGAAAATGTATAAATCTAAAAAGAGTTATTACTATGAGTCTGGTGATAAACAATCACAAGACTCTAATAAAAAACAAATAGAAGAAAGAGTTATGACAACAAGTGGAAAAACTATAGATCAGAGATATCTTCCTCCTTATTTAGAGGGAAGGAAAAAGTTTAAAAAACAAGACTATAACGGTGCAATTGTTGCTTATACAGAATCTTTGAAATTTAGACCAGGTAACGATAGTGTTTACGAATATCGTGCTGAGGCAAAAGTAGGTATTGAAGACTATGAAGGGGCTATAGAGGATTACACAAAGTCAATTGAACTTGATTACAGTAAACGAGGTGATATTTTTGCAAAGAAGTATTTAGATCGTGGTATTGTAAAATATAACATTAATGATTTAGAAGGTGCTTGTTCTGATTGGCGTGAAGCATCTCGACTAAAGAATTACCGAGTTAGGCGATATCTGAAAACATATTGCAAAAAGTAGATAATGTCTAATTAACTATCGCAACTGCATTTAAGGAATTATGCGCTGGCTTTTAAGGAATCAAACACTGATTTGGAACGTTGGCATAGGTCTCTGTATTGCACTTAGCTTGGCTCGCTATTTGATGAATTAGTGAAATTTTGGGGCCAAATAAAAACCCCCCAGACTGAATATCCGAGGGGTGAAAAAGTTTGCATAAAGTTTGCACGAAAATACAAACTTTCGCTGTAAACCCTTGGTATGACTGGGTTCTTATACCTTACGTGAGTAGTACTCAACGACTAGTAGTTCATTGATTTCTAGTGCTACCCATTCTCTTTCACACTTTCCTGTGACTTTGGCTGACATTTTGGATTTTTCTAGTTCAAGGTGAGGAGGTACGTTGGCTAATCCTGGAAATTCAAGATTGCCTTCAGCAAGCTTTTTGCTTCCTTTGCGTTCTCTGATGCCAACCACATCTCCTGCTTTGCATTGATAACTAGCTATATCAAGGACTCGACCATTTACGGTTACATGTCCATGATTTACAAGTTGTCTTGCCCCTGGCACTGTTGGGCCAAATCCCAGTCGGAAACAAATGTTGTCAAGTCTATTCTCAAGTAACTTGAGAAGATTTGTTCCTGTCGACCCTTCTTGGGCTCGTGCTTTTTTTACATATCTGACTAGTTGCCGTTCAGAAATGCCGTAGTTGAACCGTAGTTTTTGTTTCTCTTCTAATCGGATCGCATATTCAGAGCGCTTGCGACGGGCTTGGCCGTGCTGACCTGGCGGATTTGACCGTTTTGCAGCCTTCCGGGTGAGACCTGGAAGGTCTCCCAAGCGCCGCGTGATCCTCAGGCGAGGTCCGCGGTATCTAGACATAATTCAATAAAATAAGATGGAATAATCGTGCCTTTAACATCATGAAGGTATTTGTTGTCCATTCATGAGGCATTCTCAATGCACGAACTTCATACTCTATCGCCTCGCATTCTCAAATTAGTAAATAAAGCATTCTCAAGCATTTTAATTGTACTTATAAGTTTCTATAGAAGGTGGATTTCACCTGTCCTTGGCCCCCGTTGCCGTTTTGTTCCAACTTGTAGTGCTTATGGTCTAGAAGCTATTTCAAGACATGGTCCTTGGAAAGGAGGATGGCTTACTTTAAGAAGGCTTTCTCGTTGTCATCCCTTTACTCCTTGCGGTTGCGATCCGGTTCCAGATTGATGAACACTTTTCAATTAATCCTTTATACCCGCAAAGAATGTTGTCTTTGCAAAGGACTTGAAGATCGATTGCGAAAGATCTCTTTGAATGATTTGAGTCCCCCCTTGGAACTTGATTTGATTGACATTGATGATTTGGATGCTTCTGATGAATTGAAACTTCGTTATGACATGGAAGTTCCTGTAATGGTTCTTTGGTCTAAAAAAAATAATAAGGCAATTATGAAATTCCCTAGAGTCTCACCAAGGTTGAATGATCAAGGATTGTTCTTATGGTTGCAACAGGCTTTATCTAAGATTCATATAAGTGTTTAGAGCTCCTTTTTAAGAGTTTCAGCATTAATGTCTCAGTTTTTTCATTCTTTATTAACCGAAGTTGGTTTACCTGTCCGACCTGGGTTAGATAACCCTCTGATTACGAACTTGACCTTTGATTCTCGACTGGTCAGAGAAGGGAGTTTGTTTATTGGTTTTCAGGGGGATCAGTTTGATGGAGGTTTATTTTGGTCACAAGCTCTTTTGTCAGGTGCAGTTGCTGCAATTATTGGTCAGGCTGCCGCAGAAAAGAAGCCTCCTAAGCAAAATGACCCTGTTGTAGTTGTTATTGAACCCGTCGTTGAGTGGGCTGGTGAGTTGGCGGCAGCATTCTGGAAAAGGCCCTCTATTCGTATGCCTCTGATAGGCGTTACAGGTACTAATGGAAAGACAACTACTTCTTATTTGATTGAGCATTTAAGTAATTCATTAGGAAAGCCATCAGCGTTGTTTGGAACTCTTGTGAACAGATGGCCAAACCATACTTCAGTTGCCAAAAACACAACTGGCTTTGCTGATGTTCTCCAAATGCAATTAGCTAAGGCAATCGAGGCTGGTGCTCAGTTAGGAGTTATGGAGGTAAGTTCACATGCTCTGGCTCAGAAAAGAGTAGCGGGATGCAAATTTTCAGGAGCTGTTTTTACAAATCTAACCCAAGATCATCTAGATTATCATGATTCAATGGAGTCATATTTTGAGGCTAAATCTTTATTATTTTCTCATCCATTGTATGATTTAGGTAACACTAGTTCTGTTGTTAATATTGATAATTCCTGGGGCTTGCGACTTGCTAACTCTTTAGGGAAATCTAGTTGGAGATGTTCACTTCAAGAGGGTGTAATTGAATCTGGTGAGGCTGAGCTAAGCATTGATAATTTGGAGCTTATTGATGGAGTTTTACGAGGCAGACTTAGAAGTCCTTTTGGATCAGGCCATTTCAGAACTAATTTGATTGGAAAATTTAATTTAATGAATTTGCTTCAGGCAGTTGGAATATTGTTATTGCAAGGCATGCCATTAAGTGATTTGTTAGAGTCGACTTTATCTTTTAAGGGTGTGCCAGGAAGAATGCAAAAGGTTGAATTACTAAATTGCATTGAAGCATCTTCATTACCTACAGTTTTAGTCGATTATGCTCATACTCCTGATGGATTAAAAAATGCTCTAATTGCATCCAGATCTTTTACTAAAGGAAAATTATTCTGTGTTTTTGGTTGTGGAGGAAATAGAGATCGTGACAAACGTCAAAAGATGGGTTCATTGGCCTCAAAATTGGCTGATAAAGTATTCATAACATCAGATAATCCTCGACATGAAGATCCAGAGATGATAATTAATGACATCTTAAAGGGTATTCCTAACAAAGAAGAAACCTTTGTTGAGTCTGATAGATCTGTAGCTATAAAATTAGCGATTTCGCTAAGTACTTCTGATGACTTAGTTCTGATTGCTGGTAAAGGTCATGAAGATTACCAAATAATAGGTGCTGATAAAATATTTTTTGATGATTACTTGGAGGCTAGGGACAATCTACTAAAAATAGTTGAGAATACTTAGTGGTTCTTTAAATCAACAACCTCTTTATTGCTTTGGCGAGAATATCTATCTCCTCGGACTTGGTTGTTATATGTACGCATGCCCGAAGGCATTTAGGACTTTCCAGGTTACGAATCCAAATATTTTCTTTACCTAGTTGATCAACTATTTTCTTTGGGTCAAGTTTTTGTTTGGTTTGAAAGCTTACGAGGCCTGCCGGTGGGTAGCCATCTATCAATGGCTTAATTCCTTCAATATTATTTAACTCATCCCAAAGTTTTTTACTTAAAGCTTGTATCTTTGCAATGCGTAGGAACTCTATTCCCTCTTGCTCAATTAAATCTAATGAGAGCCGTAAACCTGCTAATAAAGGTAAGCATGATGTCGCTATTTCAAATCGTCGACTATCTTTCAAGAAAGAATCTTGGAAATTGTGAGTTGCAATTTCTTCATTTTTCAGACTACGCCAACCGATAATTGTTGGGTTGGATTCTTCTATCACACGCTTGGAAATAGCTACTCCCCCAAGTCCTTCTGGACCGCATGCCCATTTGTGACCAGTAAAAGCAAATATATCTGATTTACAGGCAGCAGCCTTGATAGGAACTTGCCCAAAACTTTGAGCGGCATCAACGAGAAGGAAAGGCTTATTAGGAAGAGATTGAAGATGATCTGCAATCTCTGGGATAGGCATTACTTGACCTGTATTCCAAAGTATATGAGAGATAACAACAAGTCTAGTATTTCTTCTTAATGAGTCTTCCAATGATTGAAGTATGATTGATTTGACTTCTTTTTGACTGTCATTTCCTTGTATAACTTGTTGCACTTTTAATATGTCAATATTAAGCATTTTTCTTTGAGCTAATTCAATGCATGAAGCTAATATCCCTGGATGCTCGCAGTCACTAATTAGTATTCTTTCATCCTTGGATAATGGAAGACCCCATAGAGGCAATATGCATCCACTAGTTACATTCTCAGTAAGAGCTATCTGAGCAATTGACACCCCACAATGTTTTGCAAGTATGGCTTTTGTTGTTGCAATCTCGTTGGCTAAAAAGGGCCAAGTAGTGTTCGTGAAAGGTCCTAATTCTTGAATTTTTTCCCAGCTAGAGACAATTGCTTTAAGAGATGGAGTCGGCAAAGGCCCTTGGCCTCCATAATTGAAGTAACTCTTATTTGCCAATGCAGGCATTAATGATCGCAAGTCAGACATGCATTAAATTTGTTATTTGGGTTTTGTCACTCATGATTAGCTTTTGGTGATCAAGGTGACTGGTCTTGGTCAGTGACATGCTTGGATAAGGAGAATTAATTCGTTTTATTTGCACTCTCGTGGAAAGTCTAGGTTCTTACTTGAAAGGGTTTTTATTTTTCTCAGGATCTGTTTTGCAGTGGCCAGGTAAGGATCCTAAGCAATTCCTATATTTTCATGGATATATCTTGATTGTCTACTTTATTGCATTTATTGCTGGTTTGGCACAGTCTAATTTAGATGGATTGATCTATACAGCTGGTGCGATAGCACCAATAATGTTTGCAATCTCAAAGGGACTTCCATTGGATTGCCTGGATTATAAGGCAGCAATTGTAAGAGAAGAAAAGTCTAGGACTTGAAGAATGAATCATCCCTTCTGTTAATACTTTTAGGATTAAAGGTTAATGTTTAGATATTGACTTAGTCTTAAGCAATATTCATGCAGGTTTTTCTCGTTTATTTCTTCTTGAAGGATCCTTGGTAAGTCATTGTTCTTATAAACTATTGCTGACGGGGTATTAATTGTTAAAATTGTAAAGGTTGTATGCAAACTTATAAATGAATCACAAGAAAAAATTTTTGACCTCTCCGGCTTGGTTCATACCAGTAATACTAATATCTCTACTTGCATTTATTGAGATCTTGCATGTTTCTATGCACCGAAAATACTGCAAAACAGAAGCTCAATGGATGAATCAAAAGGGACTTGATTATGACAGAGAGTCATCGGTTGAATAGTTTTTATATGAGACACTTTGATCTTTGCTTTTCTTTCTAAAGCTTGATTTTTTAGAATAATTGTATCCTTATACTCTTAATTTTAAGAAGTAATTCTTCTCTTATAAAACTTGAACAACTTCACTTACTTCAGGAATCATTTCACGCAGTTTTCTTTCTATTCCCATTTTCAGAGTCATGGTGCTACTGGGGCAGCTCCCACAAGCTCCTTGGAGACGGACCTTCACGACAGGACCATCAATTTCAACTATTTCAACATTTCCTCCATCAGCCATAAGGAATGGGCGTAATTCATCAAGGACTTTCTCAACATTGTCTGTTGTTAGTGCCAAGCTTTCGGTGCTCATTGATAGGTATCATTGATCTGCAATTCCAGCTTAGGTAAAAAGCTCATAATCTGGTTGATAAATTCGCTCTTGCTTTGTGAACGTTTCTGAATCGGTTGGCTCAGAAAATTTCTATGACGCTGTTTTGGTTGGTGCTGGCATCATGAGTGCCACATTGGCGGTCTTGTTGAATGAGTTAGATCCTGATATCAAGCTTTTAATTGTTGAGCGCCTGTCTTCCCCAGGCCTTGAGAGTAGCTCTGCAGCCAATAATGCAGGTACTGGTCATGCAGCTAATTGTGAGTTGAATTACACACCTATGAAACCTGATGGAAATGTAGATATTTCAAAGGCTTTAGAAATAAATAAATCCTTTGAAAATAGTCTTGAACTTTGGGCTTCACTTGCTGAGCAAGGAAAAATAGAACCTAGTAGGTTTCTTAACTGTGTACCTCATATAAGTTTTGTATGGGGGGAATCTGACGTCAAATTTCTCTGGCAGCGTTTTAGTCAACTAAGTAACCACAATGGTTTTTCCAACATGGAGTGGAGTACTGATCGGCAAGAGTTAACGAATTGGATGCCAATGGTCATGAATGGCCGCAATCCTGAACAGATTGTTGCGGCTACACGTATAAACCGAGGCACTGATATTGACTTTGGAAGTCTTACAAATGCTTATCTTGAAAACCTTAATAGAACCGGATGTCTTGATTTAGTTCTTTCTACTGAAGTTGTTAACCTCAATCAAGATGTAAATAAAGAATGGAATATTTTTCTACAGGGAGAGAAAGATTCGAAAATAGTTAAGACGCCATTTGTATTTCTTGGTGCGGGGGGTGGTGCACTTTCCCTGCTTCAGAAATCATCTATTCCTGAAGCTCTTGGATATGGAGGTTTCCCTGTTAGTGGTCAATGGTTGGTTTGTTCAGATGTTCAATTAGCTCAAAATCATCATGCCAAGGTTTATGGCAAAGCAAAGGTAGGTTCCCCACCAATGTCCGTGCCTCATTTGGACTCGCGATGGATATCAGGTCAAAGATCTTTGCTGTTTGGTCCCTTTGCTGGATTTAGTACCAAGTTTCTTAAGTCTGGCTCTTTCTCGGATTTATTTCGATCAGTTAAGACGACTAATTTAGCTCCAATGCTGCAGGTCGGGTTTAAGAATTTTGATTTAATTAAGTACCTTTTCAATCAGCTTCGACAGGATGATTTAGATCGATTTGCTTCACTTAAGGAGTTTTTACCGATGGCAAGTCTAAGGGATTGGACTCTTTCTATTGCAGGTCAACGTGTTCAAATAATAAAAAATAGTTCTCAAGGTGGAGTTTTGCAGATGGGCACTGAGGTGGTTACGTCTTCTGATGGCACATTGGCTGCGTTGTTAGGAGCATCCCCAGGTGCTAGTACAGCCGTCACAATTATGTTGGAGGTGTTAAGACGATGCTGGTCAGATAAAATGTCTAGCGAAGACTGGAAAACCAGATTGAAGAATTTGTTGCCTAGCTTTGCTAAAGAACTAAGTAATGAAGACGATTTATTGCTTAAGATGCGAGAACGATCAGATACTATTTTGAAACTGAGTCAATAATTGATTTTTGATTTCTAGATGTTTAACTTTCTTACTATGATCCAGCCAATTAAAGTGCTATTGATTAAAGGGGAACTTGGAATCTGATGACTGATATTCCAGTCTCACGATTGCGAAATTTCTGCATAATTGCTCACATTGATCATGGCAAGTCGACACTTGCTGACAGGTTGTTGCAGGACACAGGTACTGTTTCTACTAGGGATATGCAAGAGCAGTTTCTTGACAATATGGAACTTGAGAGAGAAAGAGGTATAACAATAAAATTGCAGGCAGCGAGAATGAATTACACGGCTGCTAATGGCCAGGAATATGTTCTTAACTTGATCGATACACCTGGACATGTTGATTTCTCATATGAAGTTAGTCGTTCATTGCAAGCATGTGAGGGTGCTTTATTAGTAGTTGATGCAAGTCAGGGTGTTGAAGCTCAAACTTTGGCTAATGTTTATTTAGCTTTGGAAAATAACCTTGAAATAATTCCAGTACTTAATAAAATTGATTTGCCAGGTTCTGATACTAAGAGAATCAAGAATGAAATAGAATCTATAATTGGCTTGGATACATCTAAAGCTATTACATGTTCCGCAAAAACAGGCTTAGGTGTTCCTGAAATTCTTCAAGCAGTAGTCGATAGAATACCAGCTCCAAGTGATACTTTAGATCAGCCAACTAAGGCACTTATATTTGACTCTTACTATGACCCCTATCGAGGAGTAATAGTTTATTTTCGAGTTATTTCGGGACGAATTAATCTTGCTGATAAGATACTTCTAATGGCCAGTAAGAAGAGTTATGAGCTTGATGATATTGGTGTAATGTCACCTGATCAGGTTAGTGTCAAGGAATTACATGCGGGTGAGGTTGGATACCTTGCAGCATCTATTAAAGCAGTAGCAGATGCAAGGGTTGGAGACACTATTACCCTTTTAAATTCACCTGCGAATGATCCTTTGCCTGGTTATACAGAAGCTAAACCTATGGTTTTCTGTGGACTTTTCCCAACGGATGCTGATCAATATCCAGACCTCAGAGAGTCTTTGGATAAATTGCAACTTTCCGATGCGGCATTGAAATATGAACCAGAAACTAGTAGTGCTATGGGATTTGGTTTTAGATGTGGATTCCTTGGTTTACTTCATATGGAGATAGTTCAAGAAAGATTAGAAAGGGAATATGATCTTGATTTAATCGTTACGGCTCCATCTGTTATTTATAAAGTGAATATGGTTGATGGTGAAGTAACCCTAATTGATAATCCTGCTACTTTGCCTGATCCTCAGAAACGTGATTCTATTGAGGAACCTTATGTTCGAATTGAGATATATGCTCCAAATGAATATAACGGAACATTAATGGGTCTTTGTCAAGAAAGAAGAGGGGAATTTGTTGATATGAAATACATTACAGTTGAAAGAGTTACTATTATATATGAAATACCTTTAGCTGAGGTTGTAACAGATTTCTTTGATCAAATGAAAAGCAGAACGAAAGGTTACGCATCTATGGAATACCATATTATTGGATATAGAAGGAATGATTTAGTACGCTTAGATGTATTAATAAATTCGGAAAGGGCTGATCCGCTATCTACAATTGTTCATAGGGAGAAGGCCTATCAGGTAGGAAAGGCTTTAGTTGAAAAGCTTAAAGAATTAATCCCAAGGCAACAATTTAAGATACCTATTCAAGCATCAATAGGAAGTCGGATTATTGCTAGTGAGAGTATTAGTGCAATGCGTAAAGATGTTTTAGCAAAATGTTATGGCGGAGACATTTCTAGGAAAAAGAAATTATTAAAGAAGCAAGCCAAAGGAAAGAAAAGAATGAAATCTATGGGTAAAGTCGATGTCCCTCAAGAGGCATTCATGGCAGTCTTGAGGCTCAACAATTAACTCTATTTTATAAACTAATTATCTGTTATTAATTAAGAATAAGGTCATTATATATGACTCCTGTAAACGAGTGATGAACTTTCGTTGATTTTTTCACTTTTGTTTGTATCCTTTTTTTTGTCAAAGGAAGACCAGACTGCTGCTAAAAGGATTAATGCTGCAATTGCCATTGTTAATTCACCTACGGTGAGGCCGCTTTCTTTCGAGTTCATGATTTATAGTTGAGATATCCTTATTAAACCTCTATTTTCTAATTATTTCCACCATATAGACTTTATCTAAGTAAAGGGCTATCTCTTAGGGACTTGTTTTTAAAGCAAACATTTTTCAAAATGAACCTTTCCCAGCGTTTAGCAGGTTGCGGTGCTTTTATTTTGTTTGTCTATATGGGGGTGGCAATTCTTGTCCCACTGATAACTGCTTTAGGTTATTTGCCCGATCCAAATTCTGGCTTAGATAATCCTATATATGCTCCCCCCTCATTTGATCATTGGTGCGGTACAGACCGATTAGGTCGTGATGTCTGTGTGAGAACACTCCAGGCTAGTGGAGTTGCCTTGCAAATAGTCTTTTTCGCTATTTTCTTAGGGGTTCTTTTAGGTGTCCCAATTGGTATATTAAGTGGCTATTTGGGGGGTGGGTTGGATAGATGTTTGGTTTTGATTATGGATACACTGTATTCGGTTCCCGTTTTATTATTATCTGTTGTTTTAGCATTTCTCTTGGGAAGGGGCATTCTTAATGCCGCAGTTGCTCTTTGTGTTGTTTATGTGCCTCAATATTTTCGTGTTGTTAGGAATCAGACAGCTCAAGTTAAGTCTGAATTATATATAGAAGCAGCCAAATCTATGGGAGCGGGACCATTGTGGATTATAAGAAAATATCTTTTTAGAAATGTAATTACCTCTTTGCCTGTTTTGTTGACTTTGAATGCTGCAGATGCAGTTTTGGTCCTCGGAGGCTTAGGTTTTCTTGGTCTTGGTGTACCTGAGTCTGTCCCTGAATGGGGTAGTGATTTGCATATGGCTTTGTCTGCAGTGCCAACAGGGATTTGGTGGACTGCTTTATACCCAGGATTCGCAATGTTTGGTTTGGTTTTGGGTCTTTCGTTACTTGGAGAAGGCCTAGAGATTTTTATTACAGATAGAAAATAGATAATTTCAAAAAATGTATATTAGTAATTCAAACTAGCAGCGAAATTTTGCTGTCCTTGGAAGATTTTCAAGGATTTCTCCTTTTTTACTTAAAGCTGGATAGTTTCGCTTTTCTTTTTTGCACCAATTTGCAAGTTCAGGATAAGCCCATTCAAATAATATAGTTTTATACTCTTCTTCACTAAGCCCTTCTCCCTGCTGAGGTAAAATACCTGCAGATTTGCGTTGTCTAAAGGCTTCAAAAAGTAATATTGCGGCAGCTACCGAAACATTTAATGATTGAACCATGCCACACATTGGAATATAAATTAACTGGTCCATTAATGATTCTGCATTATTTGTTAGACCCCATTTCTCTGCTCCTAGAACAAATGCTGTAGAACCAGTGAAGTCGCATTCACGGTAATCAGTTGAGGCCTCGGAAATACTTGTTCCTATCAACTTAAAGCCTTTTTCTTTAAGATTGCTTACTCCAACTTCTATATTCTTATGGGTATGCAACCGTATCCATTTCTGACTGCCTTGGGCAGTGCTATTAAATGTATGTGGCCTGTCTTTCTTTGAAATTGCATGCACATCTATCAACCCGACTGCATCACAGCTTCGAAGAATTGCAGATAGATTGTGAGGTTTTTCAACTTCTTCAAGTAGAACGCTAAGGTTTGCCATTCGGCAATTGAGTACGCTTTTTAATCTTTCAAATCGTCTAGGAAGTAAAGGCATGAATCACCTTTTGAAGTCAGTTAGAATGTCTTGAATGCTTTGATCAAGTCTAAGCTTTTTTGCAATCATATATTCCAAGCATCAATAGACTGTGAATAAATTTGCTTATGAACAATCCTATCCGATCAACTTGAGAAGTTTTTTTGGAAAGGAGGCTAGTAGCATGGCTTTCTTAAGCAGAGTAGACTCTCTTAACAAGATTTTACTTAATGTGCTTATAGACTATCTTCTAACAAGAAGATTCATTTTGATTAGAATTTGTATGCTTGAAATAGCAAAAGTTTTTTTCTTAAGAAAAATGTTCAAGAAAGAACCTGAATTGACTACCAAAGATACTTGGCGAGAGGAACTGTTTACTTGTTTGTTTTTTGATATGTTTGCAACTTCTTGTTTTCCTATTTGAATTTCCCTTCTCAAAAACCTGCTGGATTATTGCCAAGAATTGCAGCCTGGGAGATTTTACAGGCAGTGGCTGCTGGGGAGTTTTCTGAAGTTGCTCTTGAGCGAATCTTGAAGAAATACTCCATGAAAGGAATTGATAGAAGACTTGTAATGGAACTTTCTTATGGTGCAATTAGACAACGTAAGTTATTGGATTGTTGGATTGATTATTTGGCTAAAGTCTCACATAGTAAACAGCCACCTCTACTTAGATGGCTGCTTCACTTAGGTCTTTATCAGATATTAAAGATGGATCGAATGTCAGAAGCAGCAGCAATTAATACAACTGTTGAGGTGGCAAAAAAAAGTAAGCTTTCTAGGCTTGCTCCAGTTGTGAATGGAGTATTGAGATCAGCTTTGAGATGTAAGCAGTCTGGTATTGAATTACCTTTGCCTAACGATTGCATAGAGAGAATTTCGCAAACCGAATCGCTACCTATTTGGTTGGTAGAGAAGCTGATTGATTGGCGAGGTCAGAATGAGGCGGAAAAATTAGCAAAATCATTTAACAGAGTTCCTAACTTAGATATAAGAGTAAATATTTTAAAAATAAGTGTAGATAATTTAAGGCATCAATTTGATTTGGCAGGTATCTCAAGTTCTCTAATCAATGACTGTCCTTCTGGTTTGCAGATAATTTCTTCTTCATCTAATTTGAAAAGTTGGCCAGGCTATAAGGAAGGTTTTTGGTCTGTTCAAGATCGCTCTTCTCAATGGGTGTCTCCTCTTCTTGACCCTACCGAAGGTGACAGAATATTGGATGTTTGCAGTGCTCCTGGAGGAAAGGCTACTCACTTAGCTGAATTGATTAAAGACAAAGGAGAAATATGGGCTATAGATAGATCAAAACGGAGGATTAAACGTGTTATTGCTAACTCTTCAAGACTTAAATTGGAGTCTATACATTGCCTAGAAGCAGACTCAACTTCTTTGTTGGAAGTTAGACCTAATTGGAAAGGATCTTTTCAGAGAATTTTAGTAGACGCGCCGTGTTCTGGTTTGGGAACACTTTCTAGGAATCCAGATGCTCGGTGGAGGATTAATCCATCTAAAATTGATGAACTAATTGCATTGCAATTAAAACTATTAAAAGCAATTTTACCTTTGTTAGATTCGGGAGGGAGAATCGTGTATTCAACTTGTACAATCCACCCTGAAGAAAATTATTTTCAGATACAAAATCTTTTAAGACTATATCCTGAACTGGATCTTATTTATCAAAGACAGATCTGGCCTAGTTATGATAACTTTGGAGATGGATTTTATGCTGCTGTTATTGAGTCAAAGTAGATAATCTATCTACTGTTCTATGTTTACCTATATAAATTTGCTTGATATTTGCCATATAATCTATAAATTATGAAGTTGCTAATTAAACTTATGCTATGGTTTTGGGAAGTTGGTTATTTCAAACTCATCCTTGATTTGGACCATGAATTGTTTCCATGCCCAGGCAGCTTCTCCACTACTTCTTCTCGTTCTCTTGTTGTCATCATAACCAAACCAAACTCCTGTAGTTAACTGTGGTATAGATCCTATAAACCATAGATCCCTTCCTCCTTCAGAGGTCCCTGTTTTACCAGCAACCTCTCTATCTTCTAAAGAGGCTGCGATCCCTGTCCCATCATTTACAGAGCGTTTCAGCATTTGATTCATAGTATCCGCGGTGGATTTCTTTAAGGCAAGTACCCCTTTGCTTGCTTTTGTATCTTTACTCCAAATGATTTCACCATTTGGACCTCTTATTTCCTCAAATGGACTTGCCTTTTGATACCTTCCTCTATTTGTGATCCCAGCATATGCTGCTGTCATCTCTAAGACAGTTTGTTCGTAAGCCCCTATTGCCAATGGATAATATTCTCCGAGCTTCCTTTGCTTACCTATTCCTAACTTGTTAGCTGTCGAAATAACGCTGTCAAACCCAACTTCTTCAAGAATTTGAACTGCAACAGTATTTAGTGATTCTTTAAAGGCATCAGAGAGTGTTACTTTGCCAAGATATCTATTGCCAAAATTCTTAGGACAATAGTCCTTCCAACATTGTGGCCTATCGAAATAAGTATCTTGAGGGTTTAGTCCTGCTTCTATCGCTGCTGCATATGGAAAAAGCTTAAAGGTCGATCCTGGAGATCTAAGAGCTTGTGTGGCTCTATTGAATTGAGTTGCTTTAAAGTTTTTTCCACCAACTAAAACCCTTACCAATCCTGAAGATGGTTGTATAGATACAATAGCTCCCTCCATCTTTTCTGGGCTGTATTGTTTAATTATGTCTTGAGCTTTCCTTTGCCACTTTATATTTAAGCTTGTACGAATTGTTAGGCCACCTATTTCTAATTGTTCTGGCGATAATAATAATGGAAGTTGTTGTTCTACCCAACTTGTAAAAAACGGAGCGGTACTCTCAAAATACTTTGGAGTGGCTGGTTTGAGATTTATTGGCTTGTTAATTGCTTGATCAAAGTCTTGTTGTGATATAAACCCTTCTTCCCTCATCTTTGATAAAACTATCGAACGCCTTTTGAGAGCTAAATTTGGATTTACTAATGGTGAATAAAATGAAGGAGCAGGAGGTAATCCTGCTATTAATGCAGCCTCTTCTAATGTTAATAGAGATGCTGTTTTGCTGAAATAAACCCAAGCTGCATCAGCAATGCCATATGCACCCGAACCAAGGTAAACATTATTTAAATACTGACCAAGTATTTGACTCTTATCAAGTTGTCTTTCTAATTTATAAGCTAAGGCTGCTTCTTTGAGCTTTCTTGTGATTGTTTTGTCTTGGCTTAGAAAGACTATCCTTGCTAATTGCTGAGTAATTGTGCTGCCACCTTCTATAACCGATCTCTCTCTAATGTTATTTATGAGTGCTCTTCCAATACCCCATATATCAACTCCTTTGTGAGCATAAAATCTCCTATCTTCAGATGCTATGAATGCTTTTTTTATAACCAAAGGTATTCTTTTGGGTTCTAACTTTTCTCGTGTAGCAGGACCTAATTTCTGAATCACTCTTCCATTAGTTGAGAGAATACTTAAAGTTCCTGGCCTGCTAAAGCTATTAAGCTTTTCAGCATCGGGGAGCAAGGAATCAATGAACTGTGAAATTAACTTCTCACTAAATGCTGCTGAAGAACCTAATGAAAATGATATTAATGCTATGAAAAACCAATTTTTCTCCTTGGACTTCACAGAACCTGAGATAAGCTGCTATGACCTATTGCTAGAGCTGTCACTAGCATTCCCAAAATCAAGAAAGGTTGAGCACTTGCTTGGTATTTAACGTCATAAGCAAGAGGATCTCTAAGTAACCATATATCTTGGAATGTAATTTGTGGAATAATCAATAATATAAGAACTACAGAGGCAAAATGCTGACCTATTCCAATTAATACTATTACCATGGCTAGTTGGAATATATCTATCATTGCTGCACTGATTAGACTGGCATTTTTAATTCCAAAAACTACTGGTAAAGATTGCAGCCCTAATTTTTTATCACCTTCTACACTTTTAAAGTCATTTATTATTGCTATACCTAAACCTGCGAGACTATACGCCAAAGTGAGGAGTGCTGTTGTCCAGGTAAGTTGTCCAAATAATGCTTGTCCCGCCCACCAAGGTAAGGCTATATAACTTGCTCCTAATGCATAGTTGCCCAGCCAACCATTTTGCTTGAGTTTTAACGGCGGTGCTGAATATATATAGCTTACTAAAGACCCACCTAATGCAAGTAAGAATACTGACGGGGTTAAATGACCTGCCCAAATATCAAGGCAATAAGCAACACCTAGACCTCCAAGTAAAAGAATCCAGATTTGAAGTTTGACTTGTGTAAGAGATATTGCCCCGGATGGAATCGGTCTATTTGGTTCATTGATCGCATCAATATCTCTATCGTAATAGTCATTTATTGTTTGTGTATAGCCTGCAAGAAGAGGACCACTCATAATCATGCATGCTAGTGCTGCTATGACATTCGATATATTCCATTGATAATTCCCGCTTGCTGCAGCACCACATATCACACCCCATAACAAAGGAATCCAGGTAATAGGCTTCATAAGCTGCAAGCGCAGCTTCCAAATACTGCTTGTTCCCGAGGCGCCCTTTATGCCTAGGAGCTGTCGTGCATCACTCACTAACTGATCCTCTCATCATGCGTTGGTTAGTTCTTCTTCGAAGAACCAGTTTGTCGAGCCGTTACTTAATTCCAAGACTAGTCCAATGCCGCCTCCATCTGTCATCCTGTAGCCAATGACTTTGCCTCGTGGATCACTTGTCAAAAGTTGGCTTAGACTTGAAGGTATACGGTCTTTAACTCGATCAAGATCAATTTTGACTCTTGAACCAATTCTATTAAGAGTAGGTACTGCAGCTTTGGCCATATTCTTAAGGTTAAAGATGTTCGCGCAACCTTAACAGTCACACTGCCAAATTCGAATGGTCGCTCTTCGTTTGATTCCTTGTCTTGATGTGGCTGACGGTCGAGTCGTTAAAGGTGTGAATTTTGTTGATCTACGTGATGCAGGAGATCCTGTTGAGCTTGCTTGTACTTACAGCAATGCTGGAGCTGATGAGTTGGTCTTTTTAGATATTGCGGCTAGTTATCAAGGCAGAGAGACTCTTTTGGATATGGTCAGGAGAACTGCTGAGTCTGTAAGTATTCCTTTCACAGTTGGTGGCGGTGTCAGTTCAATTGAAGGCATTACTAAACTATTAAGAGCAGGAGCAGATAAAGTAAGTCTTAATTCAGCGGCTATAAAGGATCCCAACTTGATATCTGAGGGAGCAAATAGATTTGGTACACAATGTATTGTTGTAGCAATAGATGCGCGCAGAAGGAGTTCAGATAAAGAAGGATGGGATGTTTATATTCAAGGAGGAAGAGTGAATACTCAGATTGATGCTTTGGAATGGGCAAAGATAGTTGCCAATGCTGGGGCAGGTGAAATCCTTCTTACTTCAATGGATGGTGATGGCACGCAATCTGGATATGATCTTGAATTAACCAGATCTGTTTCAGAGGCAGTTTCAATTCCTGTAATAGCTTCGGGAGGTGCAGGAAGTATCGAACACATCGCAGAAGCTTTTATTTCTGGCAAGGCTTCTGCTGCATTATTGGCTTCTTTGCTTCATGACGGAGTCCTAACAATTGAGGGGATAAAACGAGATCTTTTAAAGAAGTCTTTGACGATTAGGCCAATTGAGTGTTGAGTATTGACTCTGCTCATTTTGAATGCACAGATGTAACTAAGCTCATTTGGATTATGAGAGGAGTTTGTTAATGCATCCCAAGGATCCTATAGCTGTTAGAAATCTATTTAACTCAACAGCATCTACATATGACATTTTAAATGATTTGTTTAGCTTTGGTCTTCATAGAGTCTGGAAGAAGAAACTCCTACAATGGATAAATCCAAGCTCTGGAGAATATTGGTTGGATCTTTGTTGTGGAACAGGCGATATGGCTTTTTCCCTCGCTAAATTATTAGGACCAAAAGGTCATGTTTTGGCTATTGACATTGCTGAAGAAACGTTAGCTGTTGCAAGGAAAAGAAGCGTTTATAGAGAAAATCCGTCGATTACTTGGTTGCAAACCGATGTAGTGAATACTGGACTAGTTTCTAATTCATTTGATGGTGCCATAATGGCTTATGGACTTAGGAATTTATATGACCCGGAAGCTGCTTTAGAGGAGATTTATCGTATATTAAAACCAGGATCTAAAGTAGGGTTATTAGATTTTAATCGTATGGTAAAAGGATCTCAAGGAGAATGTTTTCAAACTTTCTATTTGAGGAGAATTGTTGTGCCTATTGCTTCTTCCTTTGGACTTCGGGATCATTATGAATATTTAGAGGAAAGTCTAAAAACTTTCCTGTTAGGTGAAGAACAAGAACGGCTTGCCCTAGAAGTGGGTTTTACTAAAGCAACCTATAGAAAACTGGCTTGGGGACAAATGGGGGCTTTGTGTTTAACAGTTTAGTATTTAAGACAACTTCAGGTTTTCTCCTAGCACGAAAATAGCAAATGTAACTAATCTAAGGACGTTATTGACATTCATTATTTGTTTTGGCATAAAAGATAAGATTGTTGATTATGAAATTGAGAATGCTTACGACTGAAACTCGTCTTCGTATAGAAGAAATCATTTCTCGTCTAGGTAATGGTGCTCAGGTAACTCTTGAAGAGCGAATTGCTTTGAGAAAATATTCACTACATATCCCATTTATTGCTGGAAAAGTTTCTCAGGCTCTCAGAAAACGTGATTACTTGGATGCTTTATAGATAAAATTTAATTTTTTATGAATTAGTTGTTTATTACTTGTCTTCATTCACTCCAACCCACCGAATTTGTCTGAGAGAATCTATCTCGATTATTACATCAGAATTTATATTCATAAGGCTTTCCTGTGGGATTGAGGCTTGAATCATTCTAATAAAGGATTCAAGTGATTTTCCCTTTAAGGAGCTTCCACGAAGCTTTCCCATATTTTTTTCCTGCTCTGTCTTCCAATTTCTGGTTGAATTAAAGTCTAATGATTTTAAATGCCATATCCTCTTGAATCTAGACCATATAGAATTGTATTCACATAGTGAATGTTGGATTCTTTTTCTATAGATTCTTTCCTGAGTTCCTAATGGTGGATAAATGTTCTTTTCTGCAAGTTCGATTATTGATGAGTTTTTAATTGGTTCGCATCCTAAAAACCATCCTTCAATTACAAGAATCTTGGTTCGTGTCTTGCGCCACCCTGACCTATCACCAAGACCATTCCTAAGCGACTTGTCAAACTGTGGCGCTAATATTTCTTCAGTATTACTCCAATGGTCTAACACTTGATTTAATAACTCTATTGAATGGCTTCCAGGAAGACCTCTTGGCACTCCCCATGGATTTCCCTCCATTGCATCATTAAGTTGAGTCGCAGAATAATAGAAATCATCTAACGAAATTACGGTTAAAGGCCAATTAAGTTCAAGACATGCTTTCTCAAGCCATTTCCCTAAACTAGTTTTACCGCAGCCTGGTAAGCCTGATATCCCTAATAGAACGGAGTCTTTAGATTCAGTTATTGAATGTTCAATTTCTGATAAAAAAGGTAAACCAATGCCCCATATCCAATCAGATTTGATATTTCTAGGCCAAGCTGAAAAGGCCAGATTTGCGCCACCTCTGATTGACCAACCTTCAAGCCATTTTGACACCTCCTGATAGCCTAGAGTTTTTAATAGCTTTTCATAGCTTTCAATAGGAAAAAGAATATCTGGATTCTTTGGGTTTGACCATGGTGAAAGATTTTTTAGACCATCACTTGAATATTTTTTCATAAAGTTAACTTTCTTCTGCTAGAAGTAATTCTCGAATAGATGCAGACCAACCATTTTTATGTGGTTCAGGTACTAATAATAATCTTCTACTGATGATTTTTTCAATAAGTTGTGGATGTGGCCCATTAATTGTGTGTAAAACTATTTCTTTATCTGCAATTTCTAAAAGAGGTAGGTCTATTGGAGAGTCTCCAAGTCCGTCGATTTTTACATTTTGTTCATTCAGATGATTCTTTGGCGCACTAATTGCTTTTCCTTTATGGGTTTGAGGTCTAAGCAAGAGTCTCATTCTATTCCACTGGAAAACCTTTACTTTTAGGATGTCAGCAATGCTATTGAGCTTGTCAAGATCAGACTTGCGAGGATTAAGTAAAGGAACACTACATGCTTTTCAATAAATTCTTGATTTTTAATAATCATCTTTAGCATGATCATTTATATTTAAATATGTTAAAGTCTGCCAAGAATTAAAATCTTTATGAAATTACTTAGAGTTCATGATTTTCTTAGTGAATGAACTCACTAAGCGGCATTAAATGTTTTTGAAGTATCCTTTTGGTTTTCTCTAAAGCTAACACGCTCTTTGTTTGGAGTTAAATAAATCTCTTCAATTACCCTTCCTTCATCAACAATTAGTTTTATGAGTTTAGATCCTGTTGGGATTTCATTATCTTTGTAATTTAGATCTAACTCTGGATAATTGTCCAGTGGCTCGCAGTATTTAATTGTTTCGCCTTGAAAATCGTTGGCTTGATTTTTCGCAATAGAGGTGGGCATCTCTTTTGATTGTATTGAACTTTCAGGAAGATTATTTGTATCTGTAGATAGTTTATTTGGACTGTCTTGAGTAAAAGTCTTCGAAGTAGGTTCTAGTTGTCTAACTTTAAGATTACCTTGCTTCTCATTGATTTCATGATTGCTTAACTCAAAAGAATCTTCTTTGCATGATTGTTGAGTATCCTCAAAGAAGTCATTGGAGATTGTTGACGATTTATTGAGATTGATTTTGGATATGTAGGGATGTTCCTTGAATTGTGATTTTGGAAAATCTTTCTGTAGGTTTTTCTCTTCTAAGTAATCATTGATTAAAGAACTATTAAGCTTATCTGAATCTTTAGTTTTACTTGATAGAGAAAGCATCTCATCTAAAAGTCCATCAATTAGCTTGTAATTTTTTTTATAGTCGTTCAAAAAATTCCTTAGTGTATTTCTCAGGTTCATTACTAGAAGAGTTAATGTGATTCAAACATAACTAAAGTTTCTCGGGCAAGCCAGAAACTTTGAGAGTAGTAACTTTTGTCTGAGTATAATTTCCTACTTTTAATTTTAAATTAATTAAATTCGCTATTTTGCGAGACAGATTTAGATGACCCGTCAATTACTTTGATTGCTGATGATGAGTTATCAGCTTTTTGTCTTGCCTCTGACACGGTTCTTGCAGTTGCTATGCAAACCCCCATTCTTCGACCCTTTTTACTAGTAGGCTTCCCGAAAATAAACACTTCAGTATTTTCCTCACGAAGCCCAATATCAACCCCGCTATAAGATACTTTTGAATATGTTTCTTTTGCAAGAATTACTCGACTAGCAGCTGGAGAAATATTAATTACTTTAGGTATAGGTAGACCTAGAATTGCACGTGTATGTAATTCGAACTCGTTTAGATTTTGGCTTGCAAGAGTCACAAGGCCAGTATCATGAGGCCTTGGAGATAGTTCAGAGAAAATTACTTCATCGTTGCTAATAAAAAATTCAACTCCAAATAATCCAACTCCTCCAAGATTATCAGTGATAATTTTTGCTATTCTTTCAGCTTCTTTCAATTGAAGTTGATTTATGCTTGCTGGCTGCCAGCTGCATTGATAATCCCCTCCTGATTGCTCATGCCCAATGGGTGGACAAAATAAAGTTTCTCCATTTTTCTGACGAATAGTTAACAATGTAATTTCAAGATCGAATTTTATGCATTCTTCGACTATTACCTCCGTAGATTTGCCTCGGGCTCCTTTTATTGCTATTTCCCAAGCTTTATCTAGATCGCTTTCTATATGAATTAAACTCTGACCTTTGCCTGATGAACTCATTAAAGGTTTTACAAATATGGGAAATCCAATCTCATATGCTAGATCTTTTAGCTCCGTTTTGTTAGAGGCATATCCATACTTAGCTGTTTTAATTCCTAAATCTTTTGAAGCTAAAGTTCTAATCTTCTCTCTATTCATTGTTATTGCTGTAGCTCTTGCATTGGGGATTACAGTGGTACCTTCAATTTCAAATTCATTAAGGGTCTCTACAGAAATAGCTTCTATTTCTGGGACAATTAAATCTGGCATATATTTATAAATAATTCGTTTAAGTTGATGATGATCTTTCATATCGATAACTTCTGAATGATCTGCTACTTGCATGGCCGGAGCTTCTGCATAGCTATCACAGGCAATAACCTTGCATCCTAATCTCTTAGCAGCAATTGCAACCTCTTTCCCAAGTTCTCCACTGCCAAGTAGCATCAATTGTTGGGGATAAGTTCTCATAGATTTACTTTATAGTATTGATTAACTTACATTCTAGAGGATGCTTTTATTTTACATGGCTTAAGTTTAAATTAATTTTATTGATAGATATGCTTATTGATTAAGTCATAAATATTGAATTGGAATTACTACTCCAGCAATTCAGGCGTTGTTGCATTCGTGCGATAGCTCCATTGCCGGGTGGGATCACCAGTAGTCATGGCTTGTATTTGACTAACGGTTAAATCACCACCGGTATAGAGACCTTCTAAAGCACCTTTGGCATAGATGCCCACACCACTAACTCCTTTTGCTTTAGCTTGACCGAAGGTCAGATCAGAGGTGAAGACTCCAACAATTTTAATCTCATCGTTGGCATCTAAACCTTCCATGATGTCGACTTTTTCACCATTGGGGTTATTGCCAGCTTTTTTATAAATCCAATTGGAGAGATGTTGATCGGATTTGATGACGATGAGATCGCTCGCGCCATCTTTCTCGGAGCGATAGGTATTCCAACCAAAGTCACCGTGGAGTTCATCAGCACCAGCACCACCGGTAATGATGTCGCGTCCATTGCCACCATGAACTAAATCATCTCCAGCTCCACTATCTAAAACATCCCAACCGGCTAACCCTCTTACTGTTTCATTGCTATAGCTCCCATGAACAAGAGAGCCAGATCTTATAGGCTGGTTAAATATAATTTGTTTTGCTTGGACTACCTCTTTAGTGTGAGAAGTTGATTTGGATACTCGATTTATCTTTATGATGTCACTCCACGTATCAGTTTTCACCTGGAGAAACTTGTTTTTGGATGTATCTATAATTTGCAGATTGCCAGTTTCAATCGATTCTAGCCAATAAGGTAGTAAATCTTTTAAATTAGTTTTATTGTCAAACTTATATAGAATATTTTCATCTTTTTCTTTTGTTTCTCTAACCCATATTGAGCTTAATGCATTTATATCGTTTTCCGAAAAAATGTTTGGCCAACTGCCATTTCTAGGATTCCTGTAAGCCATAATAGTATCTTCTGGAAAAGCACTTAGCCATGGTGATTTAATGCCTTCCCATATATCTCCATCACTACTTTCAAATGGATGTTCTAGACCAAGTGTGTGCCCAAGTTCGTGAATTAATGCATATTTCAAGTAGTTTTTGTTACCAGAGAATGCTGGTTCGTCAATAAATATTTCCCAATACTTCTTACTACTGTCTGAGTTGAGAACAGTTAAACCAAGTATATCAGCACTGTCATTAATATTAATTTCAGTATCAAAATATATGGCTACGTCACTATCCTTCCTATTGCTTACAAAACGAAAATCAAGCTCAAAATCTTTGTCTAAACTGGATATTGTTTCTTCTATCAAAGATCTATATTCCTTATTTATTTTTAGACTGTTGATGTATTGTCCACCGTATATACCTCCTCCAACATACGTAAGCCCTTGTATGTTATGAAGATATATATCGAGAAAACCATCTAATTTGACTATACTCTTTGTAATGTCAACCCAAGATTGATCTATGAGATATTTGCTTTCTATAGATGCCATTAAAGATTTCTTTGTTAATACTAATATAATTCATAGGCAGCAGATTTTTTTTTCTATTTTTCTTATATGGCATCTTGAGTACATTCTTCAACAAATGTAATTCCTTAAGCCTTCCTCCAGTCATATCTATCCCAACAATAAGGAATCTGTCTTGCGTTGACCTTATGGCAATAATTCATTTAGAATCTTCAGATGAAAACGAATATGTTGACGATTGCTTCTTTGGCCGGAATTAAATTCTTTGATCATTCTCCTATGTTGAGCATGTCTAAGCTTTCTCTCAATGATTAGAACTATTATTAAACGCCTTGAATTAGCTTCTTTAATTAAGTCGTTAGTTCCAATTTTACTTATAGGAATTTTTCCAGCTTTAATATTGTATATTCTCGTACTTTATTTATCAGCAGCTTCTGGGATTGATCCTATTTTGGTTTTGCGTGATCCTGTTCAGGCTTGTGACTTCCCCACGGCTGTTGGCATGATTTCGAATTTAGGAATACTAATGTGGTGTTCAGCAACAGCAATTTGTTTATTTTCTTCAATTTCAGGATTGATAATTCATAGGAAGTCGCGTCAGTTAATTTGTCTTGGAGGTTGCTTCTCAGCAGTTCTCTGCCTCGATGATTTGTTTCTATTGCATGACCGCCATGTGGGAGAAGATTTTATACATTTTATGTACGCATTCCTAGCCATATTCTTAATATTTCGATTCTATAAGCTAATTCTTGGATATGAACCTATGGCATTTTTACTATCAACTATATTCTTAGGCTTATCCATATTTATAGATACTGTACAGGATGATGTATTTATTGGTTATTTAACAACCCAGTTTTATGAGGAAGGATTTAAATTTATAGGAATTGCTTGCTGGCTCTTTTTTTGGTCGAAATCCTCAATTATCGCATTGAGAAAAATACCTGAGTAATAGCATTTGAAATTTTTTAAGACTTTAGAGTTTTTAAATTGATATTTCTTGCTTAATGAATTAGGTAGCATATGTTTCTAGACTTGCTTGCTATTAAAATACTCATATCTCTTTTGAAGAAATATATTTAGTATTGCAAGGCCAAAGATAATAATTATAGAGCTTATAAATATTATCAGGCTACTTCCTTGAAGCGATTTTATGTTTCCATTTAATATCTCTTTGATTTGAATATCACCAATACCTCTTAAGGCATGTCCACTTGCAACAAACGGAGCATCAGATATTACTATACTAAATATGAGAGCAGGTAAGAATTTTTTCCAAGTTACTTTTGTCAGCCCAACTCCATAACAAACAAAATCAAAAAAGTTTGACATTAGAAAGCTTGTCATTAAAAAGAAATTTCGTTCTAAATGCTTTTTGCTAAAACCTTCAACTCGTTTCATAAACCTTTTGCCAACTAGCTTTCTTATAAGCCCTCTACCAAACCTTCTAGATAGTGTAAAACTTGACGAGCAGGCTAACAAATCAGCAATAAAAATAACTAGCAAACCTTCTTTAAACCCAAAGAAATATCCTGATAGAATAGAACAGTATGTACCTGGTATTATGGGTATTATTATGCTTATTGATCTCAGTAAAAATATTAAGCAGGCTACCATTAATCTAGGAAATTTTTCCTGGCTATTGACTTCTTGAATTAAGTTGCCTACTGTTTCCATATCTAGCGCTAAGTAGATATATAAAATAATTATGATTGCTGTAATAGCAATTACAGCATAGAGTAACTTTTCCTTTAACAATGACTTTAACATCACTCTCTAGTGGATTGATTATACATCAATATAACATTACTCTTTACTCCATTAATATAGTCCTGCTTTAAGTAATTCTGCTAATAAAGGAGACTCTGTTCTAAATCATTAAAGCTATAATTCATAAGAATAATTATTTAAAAGCTTATTTCCGCTGATCCATATAAACCATGAACGATGGAATATACTTTCTTGGTAGGCTTCAGATTATTTCTAGAAATAAAGCAAGGTTGATTCATATCATCTAGTAAACAAAGTGATGCATCTATATATTTATTACGATGTAGCCATTGTATTATTTGAATCTCTTCTTTGTAATTATGTACTTCAGAAGGTTGCCCTTCTTGAGTTTCGACATAAAGAGACTTCCTGGATTCTTCAAATATTCTAAAATTACTAATATATGGAAAATATCCATTTAGAAGACATTCAAAAATCATTGATATACCCGATCCGGGAAGAGCTGTAAAGCTAAGATTACTTTTATACTTTTTAAGAAGAAGATTGTAATACTTACGTCTTGGCAAGACTTGTAAAATATCAATAAAATAATCTTTTTCCCCATCTTCAAAAAACCTATTTATATAGATATCTAGGTATTCCTTATGATAATGTCCTAAATAACTACTATGAAATTCTTCTTTAGTCACTTTATCCTCTATTAAACTTTTCCATAAATGATTACATAGGGCAAGCCATCCATACTTGCTTCCATTATTCATTCCAGGCAAGCTTATATTGAACCGCATTGGATCTCCAAATAAATCTAAAAGATCAGTAAGTACTAATTTCTGATATGGCTTACCTCCAATAATGAGAAGGTTCTTCATGGTTTTATAGCTTATCTTGATAGACTAGGCGATTAACCAAATCATCTAGAAGAAATGTGCTATAATTAGTTATGTATTTACATCTAAAGGAGTGTAATTCGCTCCATGCAGAAATTTTTTACAATCATTAAGTCTTATTCATCTAGGATAAATAGAAAGAACTTTCAATATATTTTCAATAGAATACCTCTATGGATATGGTCTATTAGCCGTTATCAATCAGAAAGTATAGAAATATATGTGAATACTGATTCTCAGGAAATACTAGATTATTTAGAAGAAACTAAGATAGCAATTGGAATTAAGAGATGTAGAAAGCATATCGAATGGGAAAAGAATAGTGCTAATCAAGGTTCTCCTGTGGAAGACATGCTTCAAGACTTTTGTATTAACTACACAGAAAAAGCTGAAGAACCAATAGTTTTATTCCATGTAACATCCCCATTTGTTGAGCTAGCTACAGTTATGGACGCAATAAGCTTTCTTGAAAAGGGATATGACTCAGTTCAGTCTGTAAAAGAAATTCAGAATTTTTCTTTTAAGCTTAATGATGATGAAATATCTCCTATCAATTATAATTCTGAAATTATACAAAGAACCCAGGATTTAAGCCCAATATATCTTTCTAATGGAGCATTCTTTATAGCTAGATCAGGTGATATTATAAGAACGGGTAAGCGTTCTCCAGGGAATTCATTTTGTTATAAGCTTAATGAGATGGAATCATTTGAGATAGATAATATTGATCAACTTCATATGGCTAGAATCATAGCCAAATATATTAGTGATAACCAAAATTATAACTTATAAATATACCTTCATATGATATTCAACAAATGACCTATACACAAAAATCTCCAGACAACCTAACATTAATTGATGTAACCCTAAGGGACGGAGGCCATCAAGTTAATTTTGATTGGCCTATAGAATATTCAAAGAAACATATTAGTGAATTATCAAAAGTAAATAAGATTAAATATATTGAATTAGGATATTGGAAGCAGACCGCGAAATCTAGAAATCCCCACTATCAAATGGATGAAAGGATTTTATCAAAGCTTTCCAGTGAGCAAGATCAATTTAAGAAGTTTTCATTAATGGTTGACTGTCACTATTGTAGTCATAATCAAAATGATTATCCAAGCAAGGAAGAATTTGGTGTTGGATTATTTAGAGTCTGTTCCCGTTCTGAAGATATAGATAGAGCAACAAGACTTGGTGAAATGATTAAGAATAGAACTGGTTGCAAACTTAGTATGAATTTCTTTAATATAACAAATTACTCAGATAATGAGTTGAAACAATGCATACAAAAAGCATCAGATGCGGGGGCAGATTATATTTACTTTGCTGACTCTCATGGAACACTTGATTTACTTGATGAATTCGACAAATACTCTATGCTTGCAGAAATGATATCTAATAAAAATATCACTCCAGGGTTACATTTACATGATCACTCTGGGAAGGCTTATCTGAACTATAGAATTCTTCCTAAGGCAGGATTTGGAGCAACTGATGTTTCTTTGTCTGGTATTGGCAAAGGCAGCGGAAATTTAAAATTAGAGTATGTAATTAAGCCCTTAGATGCACCAGCTATATATGATTTATTAGTTAATAATACTAAATTATTAACTAATAAATCTTCCATCTTCGAACTGATAAGTTCTTCTTATTCAATTACAGACTACTATGCGCTTGAAGCTAGATCAAGAAATATTTTACCCAGTCAATTTATTAAACTTGCAAAAACAATTAAAGGTAAGAATAAAGATAACTATAAGAAAGGAATTCTTTGATGAATTCTTTATTTATTCCAGGAGTTTGCTAAAGTCTTGATTCTTATTATCTGAAATTTTATGAATAGCAATCATGAGTTATAAGTATAGTTATTGATAAATCAGCTTTTTATTCGTTTTGTTAATACTGTTCCTTATTTCTAGGTTGATTGTAAAAAAAAGTACTAAAGTTTATTAAAGTCATAGATAGATGATTATATAGAAGATAATCGACTTGACATCTATTCTAAAATTAATGATTAGTCAGAATCGTAAAAGATTAATGCAATCAAAATTCGATGATGCTGGGCTGTTGATATAGGAATCTATTAGCATCTCGATCATTGGATTTGAATCTTTTCTTAGAGATTTTGGGTATGTTAGATTAATTGCTTTTTTAAATGCATTTCTTGCATCATTCTCTTTATTTGTTTTCAAAAATGCCTGCCCAAGTCCATCATATGCTTCCCAGCACTCTTCAATTGTAATTGACTCTTCAAATGCTGAAATTGCTTCAGTAAATCTATTTAATTTATTTAGTGCATCTCCTAAAAATAGTAAAACTTCTTTATCCTTTTTTATAGACAGAGCAGCTCTACACTTGAGAGCTGCTTCGTTGAATTCATTAATTTGAAGCAGTAAGTAGCTTAGTTGTTTATACGTCTCAAAATCACTATTCAACTTCAAACTTTCTTCAAAGACTTTTATGGCTTCTTTATACTGACTTGTGTATCTTAATATCTTACCAAGGGTATAATATGTATTCCATTCTGGTTGTATTAGAATAGCTTCATTCAGTAGTTTGATAGAAGTTTCAAGGTATTTTATATAATCATTTGATTTTGCCCCTTGTTCTATTGCGTATAAGAAATACGCATTACCTAGCCCATGTAATGTGTCATGATTTCTTTGTAGCTTTAACGACTCTTCAAATGCTTGTATAGATTCAAAGTAATTTGCATTCCTAAGTAATGACCAGCCATATCCATTATATGAATTCCAGTCTTTGCTAGGATTAATTGAGATTGAATTTCGAAATGCATGTATAGCCTTAGGATAATTTCGATCTAGGAAAGATGCCCAGCCGATCATATGGTACTTTGTTTTATCTTCTTTCTCTGCAAGCGAACTCTCTAGGACTAATATTGCTTCGCTATATTTTCCTTTTGTGAGGAGAGCTGAAGCTGTTGCAATATAGTCATTCTGTTCATTTGTTTCCTCACTCTTCTGTTTGAGATCAGATACCTCCAATCCAGTTTCATTGTTACATAAAAGTTCTCTCCTAGATGTTTTCTCCACGTCAGTATGATTATCCATAAGTCTCATTTTACTATTTTAAACTTATAAATATCTTTTTGTCTCTTAATATTACTCAAGCTTGCATGAATGTTCTTACCCATTCTTAACTTGGATTAGTTCTAAATAATTATGCACTTTCAGGACATAGTCAATTCGCTCAACCTCTTTTGGTCTGAGCAAGGATGCTTGCTTTTGCAGCCTTATGACACCGAGAAGGGAGCCGGAACAATGAGCCCTCATAGTGTTTTAAGAGCTATTGGCCCTGAGCCTTGGGCTGTTGCATACCCAGAGCCTTGTAGAAGGCCAGCTGATGGACGTTATGGTGATAATCCAAATAGGGCTCAGCATTATTTTCAATATCAAGTGTTAATTAAGCCTTCCCCAGAAGGTATTCAGGAGATTTATTTATCCTCTTTAGAAGCTTTAGGTATTCATTCTAAAGATCATGATATTCGCTTTGTAGAAGATAACTGGGAATCTCCAACTCTCGGAGCATGGGGTGTTGGTTGGGAGGTTTGGCTTGATGGGATGGAAGTAACCCAATTTACTTATTTTCAGCAGTGTGGTGGCTTGGATTGTAGGCCTGTTTCTATCGAAATAACCTATGGCTTGGAGAGATTGGCAATGTATTTACAAGATACAGATAATATTTGGGATCTAAAGTGGAATGATTTAATTAGTTATGGAGATATATGGCTACCCTTTGAAAAAGGACAATGCACATTTAATTTTGAACAATCTAGTCCAGAAAGGCATAAACAGTTATTCTCTCTATATGAATCAGAAGCTAAAGATTTGATTGCCAATGGTCTTCCAGCACCAGCTTTAGACTTTGTCTTAAAATGTAGCCATACATTTAATCTTTTAGAGGCTAGAGGAGTTATTTCTGTTACTGAGAGAACAGCTACTATTGGAAGAATAAGAAATTTGGCTAAGCAAGTTGCAGAACTATGGTTGTCGGAGAGAAAATCCTTGGGATTTCCCTTGCTGCATAAAAATACAGAAAAATAAAGCGACATACTTGAGACTTTACTTTTTTAGCACATGTATCACTTTCAGCCATTAAATGATACCTGTGAATTAAATAGATGTATCAAATTATACTTGCTATTGCCTCTAATTTGCATTTCCTACC
>QCJW01000014.1 GCA_003215775.1 Prochlorococcus sp. AG-409-G20 | reverse complement strand
GTCATTAGATAAATACGTTCAACATTTCTAATAGATCGTGAATTTAATAAAGCATCGACTACTTTGCGTCCAAGACCTCTGCCTTGCAGATCACCAGCTACAACAATATCCCACAGCACAGCTCGGCTGATCCCATCACTGGTAGCTCTTCCAAATCCAACCATTCGTTTTCCACGCCATAGACTTATTACGACAGTGCTATTCGAGAGGATTTGACGCAATGTTCTAATTTCTCTACCAGCTGCCCAAAAAGCATGTTTATCGAACAATAGCTTCAATTTATGTAAGCCTTTCGTTGGCCTTAGGCCTGGACCTAATCCCAGAAGGCGTAATCCTGGTGCACCTGGTGCATGTTGAATTAGTCTGATATTGGTCATTAACTCAAATCCATTGCAGCATCTGTTGAGCAATTAGTCGGTTATGAATCGTAAAGGCATGATTCTCGCTGGCGGGAGTGGAACAAGGCTTCATCCGATTACAAAGGCAGTTAGTAAACAATTGCTTCCTGTCTATGACAAGCCAATGATCTTCTACCCTCTTAGTACTCTGATGCTAGCTGGTATCAGGGAGATTTTAATTATAACTACACCGGAGGATTCCAATGCATTTCAACGTCTCTTAGGAGATGGAACTTCTCTTGGGATAAGACTGGAATATGCTATTCAACCTAATCCTGATGGGTTAGCTCAGGCATTTTTAATTGGTTCTGATTTCCTTTCAGGTTCTCCAGCTGCTTTGGTTCTTGGAGATAATCTCTTTCACGGCAATGAATTGGTTCCTCAATTAATAGCATCTAATTCATCTCGGCTAGGAGCAACAGTCTTTGCCTATCCGGTAAAGGATCCTAAGAGGTATGGAGTTGTTGAATTTGATTCGTTTGGAAAGGTTGTAAGCCTGGAAGAAAAACCTGATAATCCTAAAAGTCGATATGCGTTGACCGGCTTGTATTTTTATGATGAAACTGTTGTCGAAAGAGCTAAGAAAGTGCAGCCTTCATCACGAGGTGAGTTGGAAATTACTGATTTGAATCTTCAATACCTTGTGGAGGACTCTTTGAATGTTGAGGTGATGAGTAGAGGCATGGCTTGGTTAGATACTGGTACATGCGATTCATTGCATGAGGCATCGGCATATATTCGGACTCTTGAGTATCGTCAAGGATTGAAAGTTGGCTGTCCAGAAGAAGTTGCATGGCGAAAAGGATGGATTAATAGTGGACAATTAGAAGAACTTGCACATCCTTTAATGAAAAGTGGTTATGGTGAATATTTGTTGGATTTAATTGAAGACACTTCACCCAAAATATTTAATGGAGTTTGAATACTTAACAACTGCAAAGGGTTTGTTGTTGGACGGTCCTTTACTTCTGAACCCAAAAGTTTTCATTGATGAAAGAGGATTTTTCTTTGAAAGTTGGAATCAGAAAAAGTGGGCAGACCTATTGCATCTTGCTGGGCAAAATCCAGTTTCATTTGTTCAAGATAATCATTCAAGTTCCTCACAGGGTGTTTTGCGAGGTCTTCATTATCAAATTGCCCCTCACATGCAAGGTAAACTAGTTAGATGTATTGTGGGTAAAATATTTGATATTGCTGTAGATCTTCGTATTAACCATTCCGGCTTTGGCTCTTGGGTTGGTGTTGAATTAAGTGCTGAAAATAAAAAGCAAATGTGGATTCCCAATGGTTTTGCTCATGGATTCCTAACACTAAGTGATCATGCCGAGGTTCAATATAAAACAACAGATTTCTGGAATAGTAGTTGTGAAAGATCAATTAGATGGAATGATCCTAAGCTAGGTATTCAATGGCCATTAGATTATTGTTCTCCATCATTATCTTTAAAAGATTCTGAGGCACCTTTACTTGAAAATATTAAAAAAGAGGACTTATTTCAATGAAGATTTTATTAACTGGATCTCAAGGACAGTTAGGTCAGGCATTAAAACTATCAGTTCCGAAGCACTATGAATTAATTGCTTTGACACGTAAAGATCTTGACTTGTCTAATTCATTAGCTTGTAAAGAGTTAATTGAATCTTTGAGACCAGATTGGGTTCTGAATGCGGGTGCATATACAGCTGTTGATAAAGCAGAGAGTGAATCTGAATTAGCTAAGGCCGTTAATGCAGATGCACCCAAAGTGTTTGCACAAGTTTTATCAAATATTGGGGGGCGGATTTTGCAGATTAGTACTGATTATGTTTTCAATGGACAGCAAGGGTTTCCTTATAAAGTTGATCAAGAGTTAAGTCCGTTAGGAGTCTATGGGGCTACCAAAGCTGCTGGTGAAGAGGCAGTCCAAAAGTGGTTAGGTGATAATGCATTTGTTATTCGTGCTAGTTGGTTGTATGGACCAGTAGGTAATAATTTTCTGAGAACAATGCTTGCTTTACATCAGGCTAAGGTTGAACAGGGAGAGTCTATTGACGTAATTGCTGATCAAGTTGGTTGTCCAACTAGTACATCGAGTCTTGCTTCAGCTTGTTGGAAATTGATTGAACGTGCAAATGACTCTATGTATGAACTAATACCAAATATTTATCATTGGAGTGATGCAGGTGTAGCTTCTTGGTATGACTTTGCCTTCTCAATAGGCCATCTCGGTGCATCGCTAGGCTTGCTTGAAAAACCAGCTTTAGTTAAACCATTGAGGACTGTTGATTATCCAACCAATGCTCAACGGCCAAGTTATTCATTATTAGATTGCTCTCTGGCGAGAAGTGTTTTGCAAATTGAACCATTACATTGGACAACTTCTCTTCGAGATGTACTCTCTAACCTAAAGAATCTCTAATGACCGCTGAATCAATTCTTTCACCTGAAATAAAAAGAGTTTTAATTACTGGTGGTGCAGGATTTATTGGAGGTTGTTTGGTACGGCGTTTACTAAGAAATACTGATGTAGATGTATTTAATCTAGATAAAATTGGTTATGCTAGTGACCTGTCAAGTATTGAAAATATTTCCGTAAGTAATAGACATCATCTGCTAAGAGTAGACCTTAAGGACGCTGTTGAGACTGCGAAAGCATTAGAGATTTCTAATCCAGATCTAGTTATGCATCTTGCAGCCGAAAGTCATGTAGATAGATCCATAGACTCTCCAATAGGTTTTTTAGAAAGCAATATTTTTGGCACTTATAACTTGCTAGAGGCGGTTAGGTCTCATTGGGATAATCTTTCGCCAGAAAGGAAGAAAAGATTTCGCTTTCATCATATTAGTACAGATGAAGTTTTTGGCTCTTTGGGATCAAAAGGCAGATTTAATGAGAAGTCTCAATATGATCCGAGATCTCCATATTCTGCTACGAAAGCTTCTAGTGATCACTTAGTAAATGCTTGGCACCATACATTTGGTTTACCAGTTGTCCTGACAAATTGCAGCAATAATTTTGGACCATGGCAATTTCCCGAAAAATTGATACCAGTTGTGATTCTCAAAGCAGTAAACCTCCAGCCGATTCCTATATATGGAGATGGTCTAAATGTGCGTGATTGGCTATATGTAGAGGATCATGTTGATGCTTTGCTTTTGGTGGCTAATAAAGGTCAGGTTGGTCAAAATTATTGTGTAGGTGGCTACGGTGAAAGAACTAACAAATTAGTTGTAGAAAATATTTGTAATCTTTTAGATAAGTATAGACATTCTTCAGCTCCTCATGATCGCTTAATAACTTACGTAAAAGATAGACCTGGTCATGATCAACGTTATGCAATTGATTCCACTCGAATAACATCAGAACTTGGATGGGAGCCGAAATACAACTTTGAGGAAGGACTTGAAAAGACAATTATTTGGTATCTAAATAATTTAGAGTGGTGTGCGAAGGTCCGTGAAAATGCTAATTATTATGGGAGAAGGATTGGTACAGTAGGCCTGTAGATGTTCTTATCTAATGACATGATTTATTGCATATTAGTATTCTTAGGTGTTATTTTAAATATTAACAACCGATTAATATGTTTTAAATCCTTCTAAATTGTGTATTATTATATTGATCATACTAGAAGATTTGAATATAACACTGGCATACAAAGGTGTGTAAGAGCTATTGCATTAGCTCTTATGGATGTCTCTATTCCTTTAAAGCCAGTGATTTGGGATTCAGAGAGTAGAGATTTTTCTGCACCTACTTTGAAGGATCTTGAGCATTTAAGTAAATGGAATGGTCCAGATCCTAATCAATGGAGTCTTAATGATAGAGAGTCACATTGGACGGATGACTGGCTAATTATTGTTGAGTTAATTAGTGGGCCCTATATGCCTTCTTTAAAAGAGATAAGAATGTCGGCTGATAAAAATGGACTGAAGATAGGCTGTGTATTTCATGATTCAATTCCTCTAAGATATCCACAATTCTATGGTCCAAATTGGAAGAAAACAGTACACTTTCATACTTTATATATGAAAGGCATAGCAAGCTTTGATAAAGTATTTGCTAATTCTTTTTCCACATCAGAGTATCTTAGAGATTTTCTTTATGAAATAGGTTATTCAGAATCTTATGTTGGTAGTCTATTGCAGACCATACCATTGGCAACAGAGCTTTTGGGTCAAAAGCGTCCCCCATCGGTTAAGATTTCATCATCTAATTTATGGACTAATAGAGGATATTTAAATAGGCCTATGCACATTCTTTGTGTTGCCTCCTTTGAGCCTCGAAAAAATCATTTGGCTTTATTTAAGGCTATAACTTATTTACAATCTATACAGAATTTAAATGCTAAATTCATACTGGTAGGATGGCCTAATGATTTACAAGTATTAGCACAGTTTCAAAGAACAAGAACCATTGGACTTCCTATCCATTGGGAGAGAAGTATAGATGATCAAAGATTGCATGCATTATATGAATGGGCTGATTGTACAATTTATCCTTCTATAGAAGAAGGATTTGGTCTTCCAGTAGCAGAAAGCTTATGGAATAGAATTCCTTGTCTATGTAGTGGATATGGAGCTATAGGTGAATTGGCTAAAGGTGGAGGTTGTCTTCAACTGAATACCTCTGATTGGAGATCCTTAGTTTCTGGCTTGCAGTTAATATTATCTCAACCAAATACTTATGCTAAATTGATTGATGAGTTAAATTGTAGGACTATGAGACTATGGTCTGATTATGCAAATGATTTTGTCCAAGGATTATTGAAACCCGAATAATTTACAGATTTGATCACTTTCATTGTATGAAAAGAAATTGTTATATCAAATTAATAGAAGATCCAGGTGATGTTTCTAGTTATCTTTTGTTAGCTAAGATATTTAGAGAAGAAGGGGATATTAAAAAATCTTCTAGAGTATTACTTAAGTGTATAGAAGTGCATGAAGGTCATCCCGAATCTTTATTTTGGTTGAGTCATCAAATGATTCTGGAGCCAGGTTCTGTGCCTTTACTTCAATTGGAAAAATCATTCCGGGCTGGTATCCCAGACTCTTGTGACAATAGATCTTATATTTTGTTTGCTTTAGCAAAAGTTAAGGAGAAAATTTGTAGTTACGAAGAATCATTCTTTTTATATAAGTATGCCAATCAGCAAAGAAAAGAAGCTTTAGGCCTTGTAAATACAGATGCAGTCTTATATGTTGAGAGGGCTGACCTTGTAGAAACTGTAGATCGAAATGTAAGGGAGGTCTATCATCAAAAGCTTTGTGATGATAATGGGAGTGATTTACTTTTTGTAGTGGGTCTACCGAGATGCGGATCTACTTTAGTGGAAACTATTTTAAGTTTAGCAGAAGGTACTGAAGCCAAAGGGGAGTCTGAATATAGTAGAAGAGCTATTCGTGCTTCATCTGTTTTAAAGAAATTTTCCAATAAAGCAATAGATTTAGGCTCTCTAAACTCTAGTTTAAATTTATTTAGGAAGACTTATCGTTCTTTTGTCTGTAAAAGTTCATTGGTTAAAATAGATAAGACTTTGTATAATTTTTATTATTTAGGTATAATTTCCTTGGTTTGGCCAGAAGCTAAAATTGTTCATGTATTACGTAATCCTCTGGATCAAATTATTTCCTCTTGGACATCTCGATTTGCAGAAGGTCAAACTTATTCTCTTGAGTTAGCTGATTTGGTGAAAGTACAAATTGCATATCAGAAACTTATGCATTATTGGAGGGATTTATTAGGAAATAGGATGTATAACTGTAATTATGAAAAGCTGGTCAAGGATCCAATAAAAGAAACAAAATCTTTAGCAAAGTATTGTTGTTTACAATGGAATGAAAAGATGCTTAACCCACAAAGATCTAATCGTATTATTCGAACAGCAAGTTTTCAACAAGTGAGAGTTCCCATCAATGATCGTTCTATTGGTAGATGGAAAAATTATTATAAGGAACTCTACCCTTATTTGTTAACTCTTCAACAAGCAAATATAGAAATCTAACTTGCTTTACGATTAATTAGTGTTTGCCATGTTTTTATGCTTCGATCTATAGGTCTTAAATTGTTTGCAAGTAACTGGAGTCGTTTTCCTTCGTGAGTTCTATAATTGAAGTCTAACAATGGCAACAAGTTTTTAATCCAGTCAGTAGTATTAGAGCAAATTCGCTGTTCTAGATTCCACTCTTTGCATAAGTCTTGATATGCATTCATATCACTAGCAAGCCATGGAATCCCAAAGGCACTGTATTCAAGAATTTTAAGTTCACTTTTGAAGCGATTAAATAATTTGTTTGATGCAGGAGCTAGACCGATATCAAAATCAAATTGTTGTAGATACTCGCTATAACTAGTTAGTGGATATGAAATCACTTTCTCTTCAGATAAGCCAACAGCTTGAGCAAAGCTAAGATGATTCTCGGATCTTCCAAGATGAACCCATTTTATAGAATCTATTCCAAGAGTCCATTTAGCTAATGGCTTTAGAATTTCTAAGTCTTCCTTCCTGGTCCACGGTGCGCCGGTCCAACCGATGCGAATGTCTTTATGAAGGTTTCTGTTCCCTTTTGTTTTGTGATTAGGAGCTCTAGGTGAGCTGTTTGGAATTAGTAGTATTTCTTGTTTGGGAAACATAATTGTTAATATCCCTAAAAGTTCTTTTGTACTACATGTAATGGTATTAGAAATACGAAGAATCTGATTTATTTGTTTTAATTGCATGCGGTCCCAATCTGAACTATCCCATAAATAGTCATCTATATCACTTATTATATTAACTCCTTGTTCTTTTTCTTTTTGCAATGATCTTATAAAGGAAGGATGTTCTGCTGTAAACCTATAAATTATAATCACATCAGCTTTCTGTGTTGTCTGATGATCTTTCCAACCTTTTAACCCATGCTTCTCGCAAACAACCTGACTACATATATCAATCTTTGCTTGTAAGTAAGGAACATATTGTCCAAATCTGATCCAGAAACTATGCCATGGATTTAGCGAGTCACTTAAAACAAGAATTTGTTTTTTTGTTGAGAGAAGATTATTCATCAATTCTTTAACCAACTTATTAAAGAAGATTTAATTTCCAGTACTACGCTATGCCAATCTCCATCCACTTGTTGACGAAATAGTCTTAAGCTTGGATACCAGTCTGTTTTATCGCCATTTAGCAACCATCGCCATTCTGGAATCCAACGAAGTGCTACCCAGGTTTGGATCCCTAACCCTCCGGCTATATGGACTATGCCACTGTCAGCTGTAATTATCAGGTCGCAATTTTTTATGACAGCAGAAGTATCTTCAAAGCTTAGAGATTGCTCAAAGTGACTTTGACCTTTAACAAAATCTAATCCCGCATTTAAACAGAGTTGTTCTTGACCAGCTTTCTTTTGAAGAGATACAAATTCTATGCCATCAATTGAATTCAGAGGTACCCAATCTACGAAACTCATTGATCTTCCTCTAGAATAAAGACTATTTTCGTGAGTTGGATTTCCTTGCCAGTGAAGTCCAATTAATTTATAGCCTTCACGACGATTTAGTTTCTTATTCCATTCTGCAACCAAATCTTTATTTGCTCTTAGATAGGATTTTTCAGAAGGTATTGAATTTTTTTCTGTACCTAACCTATGGGGCAGACTCATTAGGGGACACCATGTCGTACCTTCTTGAGTAACTTCTTCTGGGGTCATCTCATGAGTGATATTTTTAATATCAGTATTGTTTTTTAGGTAAGTTGTTAATACTTTTTGGCAGAATAATGTGATATCTATATTTTGCCGTTGAAGAATTAGAGCATATCTACAAAACTGTAAAGTATCTCCTAATCCTTGCTCTGCTACAAGAATTAGATGTCTTGGTTTACTTTTACTAAGGTTTGCCCCACTCCAAGGTTGACCCAAATATGAAAGAAAGAATTCATTCTGTCCTTTTTTAAAACGTGTTTCGTAATATTTTAGGCCTTCCCTAAAGTTGCCACTGAGTAAAAGATCTTGAGATAGGTTATTTTGAATTTGTCTGACTGGAGCATTCTCTTGCATAAGAGCAAACTTATAAGCTCTAATAGCTGCTTTTATTTTTCTTTGTTGGTGTAAACCGATACCTAGATTAAATAATGCAATTCCTGAATCGGGAATTTGGAGTAGACAGCGTGATATAAATCTTTGCCCTAATCGTGGATCTGTCTCTAGTAGTTGTCCACCTTTATTGCACCAATCTTGAGCATTACTAATCATTGACTTGGTGATGATACGTTAATGTTATAGCTATCAATTGCCACTTCAATATCCTCTTCTAAGTGCTCAATTATATCTAGGGCTAATTTTTTACCCTGGAAGGCAATTTCTTCACATTTACCTAAGTGGTTATAACACCACTGAATTTGATCAAATAAGTTTTGTAGGTCATCTTCAATTGGTATAAGATGCTTCCAAGGGATTAACTTGCTGTGATACCACTGCACTCGCTTACTTTTGACTCTCAAAATGCAACTACCAGAAAGCAATTTCCATAAGAGACCCCATGAGTTCACATTCCCATCAATATCAATATTCCATTGATGCATAGCAGCATGCCATGGATGACAATAAGGTGCTAATAAGCCTGAGTTCGTGAGTGCTTTTCTTATTGCTTGGTTTGATCTTCGATCATAAGCTTGAACAATCTTAGTGAATTTGGCATCTAGCAATTGTGGTAACCATAATGAACGTTCACATAGTTGATAGCGCTGAAGTGATTTGATTGAAGTTTCCGTAATTTGGTTTTTGCCCGTTGTACTCCCTCTCCAAAAGACTAATGGTATGCGGCGCTTCCATTCTGGTAAGTTTTCTTCGTCCATTCGTTCCTTAAGTTTTTCGAAACCCCAGGAACCAAGTGCATAGGGATCCGGAATCAATGGACCTTTGACGAGTTTGCTTTCTTGTATAAGAGGAGCATCAAAACGAAAACAATACCATTTGGGATCTTCATCATGAACTTGAACTGCAAATTGGAATGGTTTTCTATGTTTTTGTCTGAGAGTAATTACAGCTGCTTTACAAAAGTGCTCTAGGATTTTGATTCTTGATTCCATTTTCTCGAAGCCATATGGTTGGCTTAAGGTAGGTTCTTTCTCGAGATCACATTTCACGAGTAGGAGACCATAAGGATTAGGCTCAATATTTTTTAAAATCACCTGATTGGCCTGAGACCATATGCCATCTGAAGATGGACCTCGTGATTTTTTATCTTTTTGTGTCTTGTCTGATCTTGGTAGGGGCTTAGGATTTATCAATGAGAATTCTCCTAGCAATTGTTCATTATTGGAGGCCAGAGGGAAAGGCTACTCATAGTTCATTGGAACAAAGCCCTCTGCCCAGGATTGAGGCTCTTCAGGCTCAGCTTCTTTCTTTAAGGCGACTGATGGGGAATCAAGTCCAAATTAATATTGCTAAGAAGGCTGTTGAGCTAACAAACTCTCAACTCACTCATCATATAGATATTCGTTTGATTACAGATGGCAAGAATCATGTTATTAAATTATTAGATGATGATTATCGAGGTATTGCGGATGTGGTTGTTGCAGAGCCACCTTCTCCTAGGCATTTAGGATTTTCTGCACAGCAATACTTAGCAAGCGAACTTTCTAGTGAATATGATCTATATGGGTATTTGGAAGATGACTTAGTGATAAATGATCCACTATTTTTTTCAAAGATTCATTGGATGCAGCATGAATTAAAAGAAAAGTCCTTGCTTTTGCCAAATCGCTACGAGCAGGCAAATGTTCCTTCGCAGGTCGACAAACTTTATATTGATGGTCCTTTTGCAGAAAAAGAACTTAAGAAGATTATTCCAGAGCCGGCTATCCCAATTCAGACCAAGCAAGCAGGTGGAATTGTTCGTCTTGAATCTCCTCTTAATCCTCATGCAGGGTGCTTTTTTCTGACTCCGTCACAATTACGTTTATGGATAAAACAACCACATTGGCAAGATGGTGATTGTTCTTTTGTTAGCCCTTTAGAAAGTGCTGCCACTTTAGGTATTGCTAAAACTTTCTCTTTGTATAAGACGTCCCAAAGTTTTTCTAGTTGGTTGGAAATTCAACATTGGGGAACTTGGTTTAGTAATTGCTTAGTAAACTCATAAATTATTTTAGATGTCCATCAATAATTTCTTAAGTAATATCTTCCAATTGCAAAATTCTTGATTTTTAATAAGTTCTAAGTTGTAATAGTTGTTATTTTTATTGTGTAATTCAAACCATCTTTCGTCGTGGAAAAGTGGTAATAATACGTTTGCTTTTTTATTCATTGATGCACAAAGGTGAGCTAGTGCTGTGTCAATAGTTATTACTTGCTTTCGTTGAACAAAGTAGGCAAGTTCTTTTAAGTCCGACGACGAAGGGTCTAAATTTGAAATTGACATATTCGAGATTATTTCTTTCTCCCAACCTCTCCAATTGGTTATGTCATAAATAGGGAAATCTTTTCCTATCTTATGTCGTAATTCTTTGTAAAAGTGTATAACATTCTTGAATGGAATGGAACGACAATGCGCTGAGAATGCATCTCCAGACCCTTCTGCTTTCCAGCAGCAAATTAACCCTTCTTTCTCAAGATTATTATCATAATCCAATTCAATCCATCCTTTATAGAATAGTTTATTCATTTCGGCTAAGCTTGAGCGAATGGCCATTATTGGTATTCCATTCATGGTTTTACTTAGTCTCACATTAGGCCAGCACTCTAGGAGTCTTCTTAGTTGGTGAAATCGATTATTACTGACGTTTAATACTAATTGCTTGTTGGCTAATGTACTCCAATGAATCAGTAGATTTAACGCTTCTAGGTGATCACCAATACCTCCATTTAAATTAATAACTATAGCTCTAGATGAATGAATGCTTTGTTGGGTAATTTCAAGCAGTTTTTTAGGAACAAGTTGATTATATGGATTGCTTACTTTATTTTTTCTAGCTAATCTAAAACGAAATTGATTTTTAATTTGTTCATTGAAGGCTCCATCCTGGTTGAGTTTATTTTCTAAATGATGATCTAGGCCAAGGCTGATTGCTTTATGTCCTATATGAGGAGCTACTTTGTCCTCCCTGAGTTTGTTTATGACATAAGTCCTAGCAAAAGCTAGATCGTTGCAGTAGAGCGCCCAATTGTTTGTGTGGTTGGCTATGGCCATGATTGTGCGATTTATAGTTATAGGGTATTTATTGAAGAGAATGTGATTTGCTAAGCACTTCAATTAAAGAACAATGAAGCTGCTGCTTATTCATCAGAATTTCCCAGGTCAGTTTCGGCAGCTTGCTCCCTTCCTCTTGCAGCGGGGACATGATGTAGTCGGCATTGGGTCGCATGATCGCCCTGTGTCTTTTGAAGGACGTTTGATTCGTTATAAAGAGCCACCAAAGTTGCAAGTTGATTGTCCTGTAGGGAGTCAACTTTGGAATGAAGCGCTTCAGAGAGCCAAGACTGTTGCAGAAATTTGTTCAAATTTGGCAAGTGAAGGTTGGGTACCTAACTGCATTCTTGCTCATCCAGGTTGGGGTGAAACTTTAGGAATTAAGGAAGTCTGGCCTGAAGTTCCCCAAATACTTTGGCCAGAGCTTTGGGTTTTGCCTGAACATGGTGGCCATGGTTTTGATCCACTGAAATCTGCACCTGGCTTGGAGCAACGACTAGAGCAACTTGGACGAAACACATTAACTAAGCAAGCACTTCATCAGGCATTCTCTTGGGTTGTACCTACTAAACATCAGGCAAATAGTTTTCCTGATGAATTCCAAGGAAAGAAAATGCATATAATCCATGAAGGTATTGATACTTCTATTGCTTGCCCAAATTCTGAAGTTGAATATACAGTTCGTGGTGTTTTGATTAATAGAGACACACCAACAATTACATTCGTGAATCGCAATCTAGAACGTTTAAGGGGGTTTGATGTGTTTATGCAGTCATTGCCTATTATTCAAGAGAGGCATCCAGAAGTTCGAGTATTAATTGTAGGAGATAATGAGGCTGGTTATGGCAGTGGCCATCCAAGTGGCAGAATACTTAGAGAGGTAATGATTGAAGAATTAGAAGGAAGGATTGATTTGGAACGTATTCACTTCCTTGGAAGAGTTCCTCACCCTACTTTGATTACTATTTTGCAGGCTAGTTGGGTCCATGTATATTTAAGCTATCCCTTTATTTTAGGTTGGAGTTTATTAGAAGCTATGGCATGTGGTTGTTGCATCGTAGGAAGTAAGGGAATGCCAGTCGAGGAAGTTATCAATGATGGTGTTGAAGGCTTGCTAGTTTCTATACATGATCCCTTGAAAATTGCAGATAGAGTGACAACCTTATTAAGTAATTCTGATTTACGGGAAAGTTTCTCAAGTCAAGCAAGACGTTTTTCTTTAGACTGGGATCAGTCAAAAACTCTTCCTAGGTTGGCTGAATTGGTAGAAGGAATTTAAACAAATGAATTCTTTATATTAGTTATATAAAAGATGAGAATTTTAATTGTTGATACTTTTTACTATCCCTATTTAGATAGTTTATATAGTCATGATCTTGCTAATAGAGCATGGATTGACCAGCATTTAGCTCATTTCCAAGGAGGATTCGGAACAGGAAATTCCTATTCTCATGGGTTAAGTGTTTTAGGAATCGAAGCTCTTGAAATAGTTTCCAACTCTGTTCCACTCCAATTGAGCTGGGCCAAAGAATATAGGCCAGATCTTGTAAGTTCAACTATTGACCTTCAACATCTACTTGTGATTTTGGAAGCGCAAATTCATTGGTGGCAGCCTGATGTTCTTTATATACAGGATATTAACTGGGTACCTAATACTTTTTTAGCTCAGATCCAGTCTCATGTTTCAATGATTGTAGGGCAAAATGCATGTCCTTTGCAACCAGATCTTGATTTATCAAACTATCATTTAATGTTAACATCTCTACCTCACTATGTGGAAAAGTTTAAGAGCATTGGCATTAGATCTGAATATTTTCCAATTGGATTTGATGATAGACTGTTAAGGTTCTCTTCGTCAGATAATGATAAGTCACTAGGACTCACTTTCGTAGGTGGGTTAGGTGGATTTCATAATAAGGGGACTCAATATTTGGAAGATATTTCTAGAGATCTACCTTTACAGGTTTGGGGATATGGTGGAGAGAATTTGCCTCAAGAGTCAAATTTATATAAATGTTGGCAAGGAGAGGCTTGGGCAGAAGACATGTATCGAATTCTTTCTAAAAGTCAAATTACTATAAATCGACATATTGATATTGCCGAAGGATATGCAAATAACATGAGACTCTATGAAGCTACGGGAATGGGTGCATGTTTAGTAACAGACTCCAAATCTAATTTAGCCACTTTATTTGAACCTGATGTAGAAATAGTCACATATTCTTCTTCTGGAGAAGCGATTAGTAAAATTAAATCATTACTAGAGAACCCAAAAGCTGCATCTGAAATTTCCAGAAAAGGTCAGATAAGAACCTTGAGGGATCATAATTACAGGGTTTTAATGGAAAAACTTTTACAATTAGTCAAGATAAATTGGCCAAGTAATTGTAATGTTGATAACATTCTATCTAGGAAAATTCCCTCAAGGAGAGATTCTTTACTTATTGTTTGCTCTCAAAAAGATTTGCAATTTCTATCGGATGAAATATTAGATAATTTACGTTGCTCTTCTTCTGGGCCTGTTATACAAGTCTTGACAGATTCTGTTAATTATATAGATTCAATTCCTCAAGTGAATTACTGGACTTTAGTTGATGAAAAAGATCTAGATTTTCTTATAATAAATTGTTTAGAGGCTTTTAATCCTTCATTGATCTTGCTTTTTCATAGATCGCCTTTAAATGAATATCTTTTAATGGATAGAGTAATCCATCATTCAAATCAGAAGAGATTGAAGTTTATATCTAAAAGAATTTAAATTTATTTCTCATGAAGATGATTTATTGGCATGATTAGGGAAATAGGTCAATACAGTCAATATAGGTAGTAGGAATGATATATTTCTGTTTGTTTGCGCACATGCTATTGTTCTTTTAGAATTAGGATTAATTGAGATTCAGTCTAGGATTAAGAATATCAAACACATGACTAAACATCTCATTACTGGTGGACTGGGGTTTTTGGGAAGCAATTTGGCTCTGCGAATAATCCAGCGTAATTACCCAGTCATACTAATTGATAGTCTATTAGAGAATTACGGTGGTAATTTACATAATATTGACCCTGCTTCATCTAATGATCTTCTACAAGTCAATATTTCTGACGTAAGAGATCGTCATTCATTGCAGGCTTTAATTAAAAATTCAGCAGTTCTTTTTAATCTTGCAGGTCAAACTAGCCATATGGATTCAATGAGTGATCCATTTACTGATTTGGAAATAAATGCTAGGTCTCAATTATCTATTCTGGAGGTCTGCCGGTCGGTAGCTCCCCAGATTAGAATTGTATTTGCATCTACCAGGCAGATATATGGCCGTCCAATTGAATTACCCGTTAATGAATTGCATCCATTGCACCCTGTAGATGTAAATGGAATTAATAAACTGGCTGGTGAGCAATATCATATTCTTTATTCACAAGTATATGGAATAAGGTCTACTGTGCTTAGGCTTACTAATACATATGGACCTAGGATGAGAATCAAGGACTCGCGACAGACTTTCCTTGGTGTTTGGGTTCGTAATCTTCTTGAGCAAAAACCTTTTGAAGTCTGGGGAGGAGAGCAGTTGCGAGATTATACTTATGTTGATGATTGTATTGAAGCTTTGCACCTAGCATCTGTATCAGATAAAGCCGTGGGTCGTATATATAATTTAGGTGGATATGATAAGCCAATTTCCTTAATTGAGACTGCAGAAACTTTAGTTGATGCAGCTAAGGATCTCGGTATTTCTATTGCATCAAATCCGTTTATAGTTAAAGATTATCCGTCGTCTCGAAAGAAAATTGATATAGGAGATTATTATGCAGATGATCAATTGATTAGGAATGAATTAGGATGGAAACCTAAAATAAGTTTAAAAGAAGGACTACGCCGAACATTGGAGTTTTATTCAACTAATCTAAAACACTACTTGTGAACACACTCGACCCTAATAGGGAATCCATCAAGGAACTATTGTCTTCTGGTCGTTATCAGGAAGCTGAATGGTTAATTCGGGAAGGTCAACCTTCCCCTATTACTTTAGACAAGTTGGCATCACTACCTCAGTTTAATTCTGATCCAAAAAACTTTTTTATTTCTCCTGGATATTATGCCCCTATATCTTCTTGGGAGATTGCTCAACAGTTGTGTGGAATTGGTTATAATGATATCTCTATAGTGGACCGTTATAAGAGAGATATCGAAGAGATTAATAAAAATAGGCATATAAAAAGTACCCATCTAGGAGCGTATGCAATACGACAGTTTTCTGCAATGCAATATGTTTGGTGTCAATTAGGTCAACCTAGTAAAATGAGGGTCATAGATTTTGGCGGAGGCTTAGGACATCATTTCTTTACATTAAGTCCATTTTGGAATTTATGTTCTTTGGATTGGATTATTTGTGAGACTGAGTTAGTTGTTTCTGCAGGAAAAGAACACTATGAGATAAATTCATTGGATGGATCTTCGCTACGCTTTTCTAATGATTATCTTGAGACTATGTCTTCTGGTGTAGATCTTGTTTTTGCTAGTTGCAGTATCCAATATATAAAAGATTATTTTTCTCTATTAGCAAGTTTCTCTTCTGCGTCGTGGTTGCTGATTGACCGTGTGCCAATAATAGATATTGAATCAGATTTGATCGGGATTCAAGTTCTTCCTCGTGGGTATACAGACGCACGTTATTGTGGATGGGTCTTTTCCCTTAGAGAATGGTTGCCTAAGATTAAATCTTTAGGTTGTGAATTAGTATTAGATTGGTTAGTTCCAGAAGATAGATGGAATATATTAGACCTTCGCAAGGGAAGTTTTGCTTGGAGCTCTCCTCATGACCGTGGTTATCTTTTTAAGACAAATAAGAATATCAAGACTAAGACCGTATTCTAATTAACTTCCTTAATTGCTTGCTTTAGAGAATTAATCACTTTATCTATATTGTCTTTGGTAAGATGAATTCCCATAGGGAGAGAGATTATTTTAGGAATGATCTCTTCTGTGTTAGGTAGACCATTGGGATCTATTCCTACCCAACCTTTGTCACGATAAGCAGGCATTTGATGAGCTGCCATTGGATAATGAATTAAAGTTTTTATTCCTTTTGAGAGAAGAAAATCCTGCACACTTTTGCGTTGATCTGGATTGACTTGTATTACAAACTGATGGTAGACAGGATCTTCCTGATTATTTATCTGTGGAGGCAGACCTATTTCCTTTACATTCAATAAGTTGTGATGATATTGCTTTGCTATTTCTTTTCTTCTCTCGTTATTTTGCTCTAAATATTTTAATTTAACTCTGAGTATTGCCGCTTGAATAGGATCTAATCGACTATTTATACCTGAGTTGATACTAATAGCTGGCTTTTGCCACCCATATTGACGTATTTCCTTTAAATATTTTGCAAACTCTGGCTGATTAGTGGTTACGATGCCTGCATCACCTATTGCTCCTAAATTCTTAGTTGGATATAAGCTAAAAGCTGAAGCGAATCCTAAACTGCCAACCTTTTTCTTACGCCATCTAGCTCCATGAGCTTGACTGCTATCTTCTATTAATTGGATATTATTTTCTTGACATATTGCCTGAATTGAATTTATCTCACAGGGTTGACCATATAAATGAACGCAAATCATTGCTTTAATTGGATTCTCTTCTTTTTTACTATTGTTTATGCATCGCTTGATACTTTCTTTGTCTATGCAGTATGTCAAAGGATTTATATCTGCTAGGAAAGGTAGATGCCCTGCTCGAACTATGGCTGCAATTGTTGCAACAGCAGTATGGCTAGGTGCAAGGATTCTAGAATTTTTAGGAAGATTCATTCCTCTTAAAATAAGTTCAAGGGCATCAGTTCCACTTCCACATCCAATTGCATGATTTACATCACACCATGAGGCCCACTCGTTCTCAAATTCCTCTACTTCTTCGCCTAGAATGTATCTGCCTGAGTCCAGCACTCTGTTTATGGCTTTGTTGATATCCTTTCTTAATTCAATCACTAATGCAGTTGGGTCACATTGTGCAATTTCCTGAGATTTATGATCAGTCATTATTTTCGATTGGGTATCGTGCATTTCCACGGTCAATTGGTATATTTAGTGATTCCAATTTGGTGGTGATTTGATTGAGACGTTGAACGTATTTAGAATAGGCCCAGTTGATGACAGGATGCTGTATAAGATCTTCTCTAAGTATAGGAACATAATCTCCATTTTGTTTTTCTAGTAGACAATGCATGTGCCAGAAGATAATAGGTAGTTTGTTAGCAATAGGAATTGAATGCTCGAACCCAAGTTCTAAGTTTTCAACATTATATTCAGCGATATTGATTCCTGGATATTTAAGCGTATGAACTCCACCAAATCGTCTTTCTAAGATTGTTAGGTAACCTTGGTCTGCAAATTTCTCGCCTTCAATACGGTCATAGCACCATTCAAGGCATCTGTCGCACCACCATTGCAATGCTTGCTGGCTCAATGCATTTTTACTAAACGTATTCCAACTAACATTGAATTTGCCAAAACGTATTTTATCTCTGTAACCAGGCGAGAATCTATGTTCTACAAATATCATTGGTGCTTTTTCAGCTTCTTGCCATAAAGGACTCGGGGATGAAAAGAAATATAAGTCGCTATCCAAATATGTAACTCTCTTGGCTTGCGGAAATTTACTTAGAGCTATTTTGATAAGCCATGGAGTTAGTGTGAAGAAGTATTCCACTTTGCTTCGGTTGGCTTTAGCCGATAGTAATTCTGGTGTGTTTATTTCAACTTCTCTTAATGGGATGACTACTAGGTTTGGTAAGCACAGTCTGTGAAGAATTTTTTCGCAACGTTCGCTAAGTGCCAAGACTGCCAAGACAGCTTTGGAGGGTCTCGATTGTTGTTGCAAACTCAAGTAAAGGGCCAAGCCCTTTCTCAAGTAGTTGTGATCGAAATAAGTGCAATAAAACTCGATGGTGTTCAATCCGCCTCGAGTAATGATCTCATTTTGTTAGTTAGCTGATTATGAGCCAGCTTCCTGCATTAATAGTTAGTGGAGATTTTCTTCCTGGATACGGCCTTTTAAATGGAAGAAAATGGGCGGGCCAACAATTGTTACGTTTATGGGGACAGGCTTCAGGAACAGATCCGATAACGATTCTTGTCCCTGATCGAACAAATTATGAAGAGTTTGCTTCAGAACTAAGGAAAGCTGGACATCAGGGTGATTTAAATGTTGAAGGATTTATTGATTCTGAGCCTCTACGTAACGTCGGGGCGTTATTTCTTGCAGATGCCTCAATTGGTAGATGGGCACAATGGCGACATCGAGAAGGGCAAGAAGCGTTTTCGTTAATTGGTCAAATTCATACAATCTGCACTCCTGCCGCAATTGGTCAGATTCAGGACTTGGCTATTGAGCCATTGTCTCCTTGGGATGCATTGATATGCAGTAGTAATGCTGGTAGGGCTGTGGTTGAGGTTTTGTTAGCTGACAAAGAGGAACAGTTGTTACTTCGCACAGGAGGAGATTCGGACTATTTGAAAGCACGCAGACCTCAATTGCCAGTTATTCCTTTGCCAATCCCAGCGCGCCAAATGTCTGCGCAATTACCTTCTAGAAGAGATGCCAGAGCGAAGTTGGGCATTCCCAATGAATCTCATGTCTTGGTTTGCTTAGGTCGATTGTCAATGTTAACTAAATTTGACCCTTGGCCTGTTTATCAGCTTCTAGAAAAGGTTGCAAGTCAATTAGATCAACCTCTTGTTTTGATTGAATGTGGTCAAGATGACACTTCTCATCAAGGTCAGCATTTTTCAGATTTAAAAAAACTTTGTTCAAGAGTGAATTTTGTACGTCTTGGGGGTGAAAACTCTGTTGATGAGCAAATTAAGCATCAGGCTTTAGCAGCTGCTGATGTTGGTTTATTTTTAGTCGATAATCTTCAGGAGACTTTTGGACTTGCTTTAGCGGAGGCAATGGCCGCAGGTTTGCCAGTGGTTGCTTCTGATTGGAATGGTTTTCGGGATTTAGTACGTAATGGCATAGATGGATTTTTGGTGCCTAGTTGTTTTGCTGAATCTGCTGAGATGGCATCATTTCCTTTGGCTTGGCAACAATTATTAGGTTTAGAGTCATATCCAGTTATTGCAGGTGCACTAGCTCAGTTAGTTCAACTTGATTTTGATGCAGCTGAGGCAGCATTGATCACTCTTTTTCGTGACCCCTCTTTAGCAAGAGCAATGGGTGATGCGGCTAGAGCAAGAGCACAAGCTTGTTTTGATGAAAAAGTGGTAATGAAAGAATATAGAAACTTGTTTGAAGACCTAGCCTCTTTAAGACCTAGGGAGTCAAGTTCAGTTTTTAAAGATCGTTTACCTAGTCTTGCTTATGATCCAATTAGAGCTTTTGCAAGTTACCCAAGTAGGCAACCCTATAAATATCAAAAGGGAGACAATATTGACTTGAAAGTAGTTCCTGAGTCAGTCCTTTCAGCTCGTAGTTATTTGTGGAACCTTGTGCAGAAAGACTTAGAACCAACTGATCGCAAAAAATTTATTGCAGACATTATTCGCAAACATAAATTCGGTCAATGAATAATTCGTTTCACAAGAGATCAGTAGCTTTGCGTCATTGGTTAATTAAATCAAGATGGCGAACTTGGGTTTTGCCAGTCGTTTGTTTTGTTCCTTATGTGTTCTCAATTTGCTGGATGGTTTATCGAGGTCTTAATTGGATTGCCCAAATAATGCTTGCTCCTATGGTTATGGGGCTAATACTGGCATTATTGACCTTGGATTTAGCGCGAAAAGAGTTCACTCGGCAAAGGCGAAGGTAGAGTTATTCAAGTTAGGTTCTTTTCTGCGTTAAATGGAATTGGTGGTAAACCCTTGGAATTTGACGCCCATTGGCAGTGAGGCGCAACGTGATCCTCTTGTGAGGTTTTGGCTGTCAGTACCACTAGATCAACTTGAGAATCTTTGGGCTGGGCCTTGGGGTGAGGCAACTGCTCAACTAGTTCGCCAATTAAATGCATCTAGTTCTTTTACTCCTGAACAAATCGAGTTGCGTGAGGCACTTAATCAGCAAATCCAGCAAAAGGGATTTGGCTCATCTGAATCTATTCAATTATTGATAGCTGCTTTTCTTTTGTCTCCACCAGGTTTGCTAAGTATTGCTAATGCAGACGATAATCTCCCAGCTTGGTTATTACCTAGATACAAGGCTTTATATGAAAAGACTGTAGAAAAAGAAGTTAAGTCGCAAGAAGAAGAACTATCTTTATCTCCAAATATCCCTGACTTTGGTCCTTTCCCCTTGACTTTGGAAGAGTTGGAATCGAATAGAATTCAATTGAATAGAATGCTGGGCTTGGCAAATCTTTATTATATTGATCCTGATGATCATGAGATAATGCATGAATTACAACTTTTAAGAAGTGATTTATCTAAAGCAATTAATACTTGTGATGAAGTGAAATTAGAACACTTCTGGGCTGGAGAAATAGGAGATAGATATTGGTCAGTAGTGCGATCAGGTATTCAGAAAGAACCTTTATCTCATGAAGATCAGCAATTAAAAGATCAAGTCACTAAAAGATTACAACCTAGTCAAGGTGGTGGTTTTGGATCTCCTGGAGCAGTTAAAGCTTTTCTTATTGCAATGATGTATTTTGAGCCAGGAACGATGAAAGTTGATGACGCTAAAGATAAGCTTCCTGCATGGCTTTTGCCAAGCTTTGAAGAGATTTTTTCTGCAAAATTGACCAGTTAGGCTTGATTTAAGGTTGCGAATTCTTTTTTGTCATCCCAATTTTCCTGCTCAGTTTCGGCGCTTGGCGCCTGCTCTTGCGCAAGAAGGGCATGAAGTAGTTTTTGTAGCAAAAGATAAAGAGTGGCACGCTCCATCAGCTGAAGGTTTGAGGTTGTTGAAATATCAACTTCATCGCAACCCAGCCAATGAACCGGAAGCTCTGCATCCTTATCTACGGAGATTTGAGTCGGCTATTCTTGAAGGTCAGGCTGTTGTGAGAGCTTGTCAAGAGTTAGTTAAAGAAGGTTGGGAACCAGATTGGATTATTAATCACGTTGGATTTGGTAATGGGCTTTATCTCAGTGATGTCTTTCCAGATGCCAAGCGAATAGGCCTATTTGAATGGTATTACAATCCTGTTGATTCAGATGTTGACTTTTTAACTAAAGGCCCTTTGGAAATAGATCGGCGCTTGCGTTTGAGAACTTGGAATGCGCAAATGCTTATAGAACTTGCAGCTTGTGACTATGCGGTTGTCCCAACTAAATGGCAAGCAAAGCAGTTTCCTGAGAAATTCACCAGTCATGTAAGAGTCATTCATGAAGGTATTGATTGCGAGCGTTTAGCCAAATTAAAAGGTGAGAAGTCGGCTTGGCCAGACGTTTTGCCTCCAAGAGATAAATGTGAGGTTCTCACTTATGTAGCAAGAGGGTTTGAGGAATACCGAGGCTTCCCTCAAGTAATGCAAACTATTGCTCAGCTCCAAAAGAAAAGACCAAATCTTCATGTATTGATTGTTGGGTCAGACACAGTTGCTTATGGGGGTAGTCGAAAAGATGGCAAATCATGGAAACAATGGGCTCTGAATGAATTTACATTTGATGCATCTAGGACTCACTGGCTGGGACCTTTGCAAGAGGCTCAGTATCATTCCGTACTTGCTGCTAGTGATATTCATTTTTATTTGACTGTGCCATTTGTACTCAGTTGGAGTTTGTTGGAATCCATGGCTGCTGGCTGCACAATCGTTGCAAGTAATACAGCTCCAGTGCAAGAAGTGCTAATTAATAGTGAATCAGCAATGCTTGTCGACTTTTTTAATGTTAAAGAACAAGTTATGGTCTTGGACTCACTTTTTGATGACCCAACTCTTCGGAAACGTCTTGCAAAAGCTGCATCTTTGGCAAGTAAGAGGTATAAATTTGCGAATGGATTGGCAGGTTGGAAACAGCTTCTTGGTGTGGACACCACAACAAGTGTTGGTTAACTGCAAGCTATGGCCCCTGGAATGATGTATAAATGCCCAGTCATTCTCTTTAAAAAGGAATGACGCACGCCGTCCCCTTTGGTGGGTCCGGTTGTGAGGAGCTCCCCCCCCTGTTTACCCACCAAACAGTCGACCACTATTAATGGCTTACAACAACATCACCGGCACTGATACTGCCAACACCCTGATTGGTCAAAATGGGTCAGACTCGATCGTCGCCTCAGCAGGTGACGACACTATTATCGGCGCTGGTAGCGGCGACAGAGTTGACCTTGGCCTCGGAAACGATTCGATTTATTTCGATGCAAACGTTTCCGATACTTCAATTAAAGGCGCTGACGGAAACGACAGCCTCAACGTAATTGTCGCTTTTGATACCAGCACCATGCGTGGTGGAGACGGCAATGACAGTATTTACGTTAAAAAGTCTTCAACAGCTTTCCTAACCAATGGTGGTGCAGGAAACGACACCCTCAATATTGGCTCAGAATCAGGCTATGACGCTGTTTCTGCAACCGTTTATGGAGGCCTTGGAGATGACACCCTCCTATTCACAGGAACCCCTAACAACACAACTGTTTGGGGTGGCGGTGATCTAGTTACTACTACAGATGGAAGTGACTCGATTTACTTCGCTACTTCAGTCAGTGCATTGGAAATTCAGGGCAATGCAGGAAATGACACCCTGAATATCGCTTCCGTAGTTAAAGGCGGTTCTTATGTGCGCGGCGGAAAGGACAATGATGACATCTCTATTTCGTCCTCAGTAACTTCTTCCACTGTTTATGGAAACCTTGGTAAGGACTCCTTAACCATTGGCAATAAGTTCACCAACTCAACTGTGTATGGCGGTAGTCCTGCTGATACCACAGCTGATGGTGCTGACAGTATCTATATAGCTGGTGCTGTTTCTAAGTCTTATGCGCAGGCCAATGCAGGTAATGACACCCTGTTCATGGCTGGAGCAATTGAAAGCTCCACAATTTATGCAGGTGCAGGTGATGACCTAGTTACTGCTTCCTCAACGATTAAGACCGTTACTGTTTCAGGTAACAAGGGTTCTGACACCATCGTTCTTGGTGCAGGAACTTCACTTCTGAACTCAACTGTTTACGGCGGTAATTCCTCCGGAACCTTGACAGGAAATGACTCCATTTACCTTGGAGCTCAAACTTCAATACTGACCTCCACTGTTTACGGTGGTGCTGGTGCAGATACTTTGGTTGTAGGTGCCATAACTGGAGGACAAATCCTTCAAGGTACTTTCAAAGGCTTCGCTGGACATGATTCGATCAGATTGAGCGGAGATCTTCTGACTGTTACTGCAGACGCAGGAACAGGTAATGACACCTTGTATGTAGGTGCTCATAGCAGTAGCACTGGTTCAGTCAAGACAAGTCTTTATGGCGGTGCAGGTACTGACAGGATTGAAGCTTCTGCCGGCCTTAACAAAGGAATGTTGTTTGCTGATACCAGCTCTGACGACACCGCAGGTGGTAATGACACCATTGTTTTAGCAGCAAACACTGGAGTAACTGTTTACGGTGCTTCTGGTAATGACTCTGTTGCCGCATCTGATACAAGTAATACTGCCTATGTCTACGGCGGTACTGGTAAAGACACCTTCTCCTTCACAGCTATCTCTAAGGGTTCTGTAGAAGGTGGAACAGGTGATGACTATTCAACTGCTTCTGGCGCCTACACATCTGTTACTCAAACAGGTGGAACAGGTAGTGACACTATCTTGGTTACTGGAGCAGCAACTTCTGTCGATATTGATCTAGGAGCTGGTTCTGACAGTATCAAGATCACTGGTGCTGCTAGTTCATCTACTTTGGCTGGAGGCGGCGGAAACGACACCTTCCAGTTCGGTGGTGCTGTTTCTAGTTCAACAATTACTCTTACAGCCGATTCCAAGAGCATCTTGGATATCGATGCAGTATCTACAAGTGTCACTGTTACTGGTGGAACTGGTGCAGATACATTGACCTTTGCTGGCACGACTGCGACCTCTATTACTGGTGGTGCAGGTGCTGACACGATTTATAGCTCTGCCAAAGTTCATTCTTCTACCTTGTTAGGAGGCGGCGGAAACGACACCTTCTCCCTAGGTAATGTTCTCAGCAGCTCAAAGATCACCTTCGGTGCTGAACAGACTTACTTAACCAGTAGTTCCAACGTCACTGATTCCACTATTACTGGTGGTGCAGGTGCGGACACACTTATCTTGGGTGAGGGTGAAACCGCGACTGTTAAAGGTGGTGCAGGTGCTGACTCCATCAATCTCGCTGGTGCAACCACAGCAGCTAGGATCATTGGTGGTACAGGAGCTGACACACTTAGCTTCGAGAACGTAATGTCTGCTTCCACAATCCTTGCTGGAGATGGAAATGACAGCATTATCTTTGCTGCAGGCCAGAGTGCTGCTTCCCTGAGCTCTACGACCTTCTACTTAGGTACTGGATCAGGTTCTGACACTATTGACTTCGGCCAAGAGTTCTCAACTGGTGAGGTCGCTGGTAACGCACCATTTGTACTTGCTTACTCTGATTCATATGGTGCTTCTGGATCTAACATCACTACAGAGTTCACTGCATCTACTTCCTTAACTAAGATTGCGTTTGGTACATCCAACGTCTATCTGTACGGTTATTCTTCAGGTGCTGTTAGTTCTAATGGTGGTGGTGCTATTGCATTCGCAACTGTTACGAACGCAACAATCACTGCACTTGGTTGATCCTCACTGGATTAACACAATTAAGAAGGGGGGCCTAATTGGCCCCCTTTTTTTTGTACTCTTTTATTTATTCTTCTTGATCAAGTAATTTGAATAGCGTGACTGACGACTTATTTAGCAAGCCTCTGCTTGAGTGGCCTGATCAGATTGAGAATCAGAAATTTCTGCCTAGCCAGGACTTGGAGAAGTGTGGCAGGTTAATTAGATGTGCACAATATCTAAAGGCAGAAGTGAAATTGTTAGCTCTTCTAGCCCAAACTTCTGAATTGGATAGGAAGTATCAATTACTTTCTTTGTTAGCCTTTTCTGCTTATGTTCAATTTAAGGGAAATCAATTCATAGAATTAGTTGAAACTATTCGGAGAATTAATCCGGGAAGTACCCTAAGTAGATATCTTGTAGCTCAATCATATTTATTTAATTCTGATTACACTGCTTTGTCTTCTTTAGATGCAGCCTTTTGGAAGGCTGAAGGTAATGGGTCTAGGTTGCTTACATTGGTCAGAGTTGGCTATCTAATAGGAATTCGTCAATATAGTGATGCAGAAAGATTATTAAATGTATCTAAGGAACCTGATAGCATAGAGGTTCTTAGTTGTAAGGCCAAAATACTTGCAGGTCAATATAGATATTCTGAAGCTGCAGATCTCTTGCAACCAGTAGTTGCCAGAGTGCCAAGTGATATTCGTTTGCATTCTCAATACATTACGCATCTTTTTGATGCAAAGGATTCTGAAAGAAGTTTGCCAGCTATACGAAATGCAGTTCAAATCCATGGAGAAAATATACGGTTATTGCAATCATTAACTTCATTAAAGTTACTTCAGAGACAGCCAGGAGTTGCGAGGCGGTATGCACTCCAGGAACAAGCATTTAATTCAATTCACCAACATAAGTGTGGCCATATTTCGAATTTGATAATTGCTTATGAGCATTCTGGATACGCGTCTTGGATAAAACACATTCTTCCTCAATTATACCTTGATAACAACATTCTTCTTTATGATTTGTTATGCAATATGATTTTACAACTTGCTAGTTGTGAATCACCAGCAGTTAACAGTTGTACGAAGAAATTTATTAGTATCATACGAAAAGCTCCTGGTTTTAGAAAGGAATATATAGCCGCAGGAGGTCCTCCATTAATGGGATCTGCTTCGTTAAAGTCAACATCAAGTCCCTTAAGGATTGCATGGTACTCCGGAGATATTAATAATCATCCAGTGGCAAGGTTTCTCCATGGTTTTTTTAAAGCTTCTGAAGGTCAATTGCACAATCACCATATGCTGGTTTCGTTGTCGGATTATGGTGAGAAAGGATGGCACGATCACTTTAAAGAAATATCGGGTCTTGAAGTAATTGATTTTGGTTCAATTCCTGAACATATGAGAGTTGGTCCTGCAAGGGAATTAAAAGCTGATATAGCGGTAGACCTTTCGGGTTGGACAGCTGGTCATTTTATGACTGGCTTTTTAGCAGGTATTTCGCCAATGCAAATTTCCTATTTGGGATATTTTGCGACGACTGGATTACCAAATATGGATTATTGGATAGGAGATGAGAATCTTTTTCCTGATCCAATGAAAGAGTGGCATTCAGAAGAAGTATATCGATTGTCGCGATGTTTCATAGCCTGGCAACCTAGTGAGATCCTGCCTGAATTTCATGCTTCTATTAGTGAAGCAGAATCAGGTCCTGTTCGTTTTGGCAGTTTTAATCACCCTCGTAAGCTTTCAGATGCAACTCTTTTGACTTGGGGTACCTTGCTTTCTTCGATTAAAGATTCGAGATTGGTTCTTAAAGCAAATCATCAAGATGATCCTGCTACTAAGGCTCTGCTTAGGCGCCGAATGCTGCGGGCTGGTTTAGATCCAGAAAAAATTATTTGGCTGCCTTTTGCACCATCAGCGCAAGAGCATTTAGAACAATATCGTCATATAGATATCGCTCTAGATTGTTTTCCTAATGGTGGTTGTACTACAACTTGTGAGGCCCTCTGGATGGGAGTCCCGACAATTGCACTCGCTGGAAAACATTATGTTAGTAGGATGAGTACAGCTGTTTTAAGAGGTGGAGATCTGCCAGAATTTGTTTGTGAAAATCCACAATTATATGTAGACAAAGCCGTCCAAATTGCAAGTAATTTAAATCAATTAAGAAGTAATCGTGATAAGTGGAGAAAACAACTTCAAGGCTCTAGTCTAGGGAATGCAGCTGATTTAATGAAGCAGCTTGAGAAGTCTTTGTCTTTCTTGTATCAGAAGAAGCTTAGATCGAATTAAAATTGTTTACTAAGGATTGATATGTATTTTCTAATTCATTTGCAAGCCTTTTGGCATTTCCAAATTCCGATAACCTTATTTTTTCCCTTAATTTTTGTCGAAGATGTTTAGGTCTAGGTCCTAAATTCGCGAATTCTTTGCCTAAGGTAATGAATTGATCTTCATTATTTGCAATCCACTCATTGCACCCTGAGTAATGCAAGATACTTGCACTAAGCCCTCCAACCATTCCTTTTCCTGCAATAGTGATAACTGGAACGCCCATCCATAATGCTTCTGCTGTAGTTGTAGCTCCTCCGTAAGGAATAGGATCTAGTGCAACATCTATTTCCTTGTATAAGGTTAGATGTGAAGTGTTTTCCTCTACCCAAGGAAGAATCTTGAGACGCTTATTATTTAACCCTTTTGATGTGAATATTTGCTTAATTCGTTCTCTGTCTGATAACTCTAAGAAGCTGATACTTTTCAGAACTAATTTCGCATTTGGTGTTTGATTCAGTAATTTAACCCATAGATCAATAGTTTGAGGTGTGAGTTTACGTGCATGATTAAAACTACCAAAGTGGAATTCTTTATGATCAGAATCATCAATTGAAAGAGTAAGTTGAGGTTCGTAAGCCATATAGCCACCAGGAAGTCTGATAAGATTTTCATTCATGTCTATTTCATTTAGATTTTTAAATAATTGCTTGTCACCTAGCCAACCATCAATTGATTTTAGATATGTAGGTGCTGGGTACCCTAAATAACTAAGTTGAATTGGTGCAGGTCTTTCTATAAGTATTCTGATTGGACTTTCGCCTGTAAAGCCACCTAGCTCTATCAGAATGTCTAATCTTTGATCTGCAATTATTCTGGCAGCTATTGCACTAGGTCTTTCCCTTAAATCAATCCAATGCTCACAGCTATCTTTTATTTTTCTTGATAACGAATCTTCCTTAACAGTGCAACTAAAACACCAAACTTCTATAGTCTCTTTATTGTGATTCTGGATTATTGGAAGTGTAAATCTTCCAACAGGATGGTTGGAGAAATCAGCTGATATATATCCAATTCTTAAACGCCTATCTGTTCTTGGTTCTATCATTAGGTCTGGCCACATTGGGCCAATTTTTATCATCTTTTCTTCCCAGGACTGCGCAAGGTGCTTTCTTTCTGTGCTACTTATTAGGTTGTAACTTGCACCTAGGAACTGAAGATTAAAAAGCAGTTCTTGTTTTATTACTCCTCCTGAATCCATTACTTCTCTGAGTAATGGAATAGCTAGCTGCGGTTTGCCTAGTTCAGCAAGACTTTGGCCATATGCTTGTCTGAGCTTGAAATTTAAAGGATGCCTCTTGATTCCAGCTTTTAAAATTAAATGAGCTTCAACCAAACGTTTTAGAGACCTTAGGGAAGCTGCTCGGTTAAGCCAGTGAGCCTCATTGTGAGGTTCTTCAAATGTTAGCTCTTCTAAAATCTCTAATGCCTGAAACATTTCTTTCTCTGCCATTAAGAGTCCTGACTTGGCAGATTTAATGTCAAGTCTATTTTGTCTAGATGCTGGAATTTCCTGAAGTAGTTGCTTCGCTAGTTTGATCTCTCCAAGGTCACAAAGGATGGTGATTCGGTTACCTTTGACTCTTAAATTTTGTGGATCAACTTTCTGGGCTCTATTAAAATAATTCAAAGCAAGTTTTAGCTTCTCTTGTCTACTAAGAGATACCCCAGTATCAACTAAAGCTTCAAAATGATTAGGGTCTTGCTCTAAAATTCTTTGCAGAACATTCTGGCATTCTCTAAGTTGGCCTAAAGCTAAAAATGATTTGCCAGCACTTTCTAAAATCTCTATAGAACTTTGCTCTGGATTCGCTAGCTTTTCTGAAATCAGCGCTAATGCTTCTTTGGGCTCCCCTAGTTCCCGTAGGCAATTGGCTGCATTAAGATTAAGTGATTCATTATCTGGCCATATAGAGATCCAATGTCGATAGTGTGCAGCTGCATCGTTAAGTCGATTAGAGCTTCGAAGTAATGCCCCAAGATTTATTGCGTCACGAACGTCCGGTTGTAATGACATTAACTGGCGGTAGTAGGTTTCAGCATCGGCAAGTTGTCCCTTGCTGTGAGCGTTCCAGGCCTTTCCTCTGATGGAATTTGTGTCGACCACTCTTAATGAATCTCCTGAACTTGGATCTGATGGTGAAGCTCAATCGCCAATAGGGCTTCTCGGATTATTGAATGAAGGAGTTTTGGAACCTAGTCAGGCTATTGAATTAGCTGAAAAGCAATTGCAAGGTAAACATAGTTCAGCATGGAATCTACCTATAGGATTGGCTTATTGGAAACTTGCGGATTATTCACAAGCTTGGGAAGCACTTCAGAAAGTACATGATAATTCTGTTAAAGACTCTACTTTTTATTCACTTGTAGGAATGGTTGGTAGACGAATTCCTCAACATTTAGATGATGCTATTCGTGCTTATAAAACTGCTATTATGCTTGGCCCAGATCGCCCTGATATTTATTATAATTTAGGAAATGTTTTGAGTGAGGATTATATAGATCTTGCAGAGAAAGCCTTTTTAGAGAGCCTCAGCCTTAATCCTGTAGCCCCTCCTGTTTGGCACAATTATGCAAGATTACTTGCGGATTCAGATAAATTTGATCTTGCTATTAAGGCATATCAGACTAGCTTGAAATTGGATCCACTTGAGGCTGATGTATGGTGTAATTTAGGGTTAACTTGGTATCATTTAGAGGACTTTGATAGATCTCTGGCATGTTTGCATCATTCGATTTCACTAGATAAAAACCATTCTGCAAGTTTTATAAATATAGGGAATGCATTGATTGATAAGTTAAACCCTGAATTGGCTCTTACGTATCTTCATCGTGGGATTGAACTTGACCAAAGCTCTTCTAATTGTTTGTGGAATCTAGCTTTGGCTTATTTACTCTTAGGTGATTATAAACGAGGTTGGCAATACTACGAAGGGAGATTTAGCACGAAGAATTTTGACGATATATATCTGCCTACCGTTGGTTCAACTCCAGATAGTCTTGATGATTGTCCTAAAGGCAATGAAGCCCCTTTAATTGTTTGGTGTGAACAAGGAATAGGAGATGCAATTCAATTTACAAGGTATTTGCCTATGTTAGAAGTACTTGGAATACCTTTTGAGCTCAGAGCGGCACACAGCACTGTTTCATTGTTTAAGGATTGGATGGGTTTGGGAGATCGAGTTAAGACTTTGACTAATGTCACAGATTCGTCTGACGATCGTCCTCAAATTGCACTTTTAAGCCTGCCTCGACTTTTTGAGACAGAAATATTTTCTATACCTTCTCAAACTCCTTATTTAGTTGCACCTAGTCAACCTCCTGAATCTCTATCGGTTACCACCCCTCCTGGCGGACTGTCAGTAGGCTTTGTTTGGGCTACAAATAAGAAGAATAAATCTATGTATAGACATAAAACAACATCTATGAATTTGTTATTGCCCAGATTGCTTGATTTAGTGAATCTTGATCTAATTAATCTGCATAGTCTTCAGGTGGGACCAGAAGCTGAAGAGTTTAAAGAACATGTAAGGCCTGAGCGGGTTTTTGATTGGAATGGTCTTGTTCAGAATTTTTCAGACACTGCCTATGTTATAAGTCAATTAGACCTTGTTATTTCAGTAGATACTGCTGTCGCGCATCTTGCAGGGGCTTTAAATAAACCAATATGGCTCCTTTTACCTCAGAATGGTGACTTCCGATGGCTTCGTGAAAGAACAGATTCTCCATGGTATCCATCTATGCGTATTTTTCGTCAGCAAGGTAGAGGGAATTGGGACAGTGTTAAAGAACAAGTAGTTCAGGCTTTAGATGAATTATTTTTACTTGATTGCGATTCACTTGTTGCGGATAAGTTTTCAAGGTCATGATTACTCCTGAGGATTTAGATGTATTAGGTCTAGTAAGACGGATGGAATTAATTCCCGCGTTGTTACTTAGAGCCGAAGAAGAGCAGGTTGTTTCAATTGTTCCTCTTGATGCTAATTGGATGGATAAGGAGCGAGAAAGATATTTAAAAGAAACATCTCTTCAGGCCATCCTTGACTCAAAGGGATGGACAGAAGATGATTTCAACTTGTTCTTATGGCGTCCTGAGGCTCTTAAGCGTTTTGCCAAGCAGCAATTTGGTCCTGGGATTGAAGAACGTTTTTTGGCTGGTAAAGAAAATAGAGATGAAGTGGTTTATTCCATTTTGCGTGTCAGAGATGCAGGCCTAGCGCGTGAATTGTGGATTCGCCTTGAGGAAGATGAAACTACTTTTTCCGAAGCAGTCACTCAATACAGTGAAGGAGCTGAAGCTCAGAGAAAGGGTGTATTAGGTCCTATTGCAATTGGTTCATTAAACCCACCAGTCATTGGTGATTGGTTACGCCAAATGAAACCAGGAGAAATTAGACCTCCAGAGGCAATAGGAGAATGGCATGTAATGGTCAGATTAGAGCAATTAACACTTGCACGTTTTGATGAGGCTATGAAAAAGACTCTCTTAGCAGAATCTTTGAAGACTTTCTTGCAATCAAGAGTTGATCGGAAAACCGCAGGAGAAAACTTAGATCCTTTACATTACGATCCATCCTGATGGCTTCAATCTCTACATTTCAAGGTCTTCTTTCAAGGATTCCTGCCTTTTCAGGACTTTCTCAAGAGTGTCTGGAATGGTTAGCGTCTCATGCTGAGCCTTTTCATTGTGATGTTGGTCAGGACCTTCTTCTTCAAGATCGCCTGCCTGAATATTGCTTTTGTGTGATTGAGGGTCGAGGTCGATTACTCCATCAAGATCCTGCATTAAGAAGACCAGTTACACTTTGTTATTGCCAGCCAGGAGATTTGGTTGGTTGGTCTGGATTGCTAAGGCATCAACCATGTGAATGGTTTACCTCTGCAATGCCTTTGAAATTAGTTGGATTCAAAGCGGAAATTTTTTATGAATTAATTGATAGATCTCCAGAATTTTCAAAATGGCTAGATAAGAACAATTCTCCTGCTGAATTAATTCAAGCATTAAAGCCTGCCTTACGAAGAAGACCTCATGGTGAGCCTAATGAGAGAGAAGTTCTGCGTAGTCTTCTTCCTAATCTAAATGTAATTTCAACACGAGAATTGAGGGAACTTCCTCAAGATGGAGCAATTTGGTTATGGAATTGTCAGCCTTCAGGAGATCGAGTTTCTATTGGTGAGAAGGTTGATGTAGAGCGCTTAGCTTCTATTCCTATTGGTGAAAATGTCCGTTTGATTCGTGTGGATCCAAAAGCTTGGGAGATGGTATTGAACCCACCGTTGGATTCAGAAGAAGAAGTTTTAGATACTTCTATGGCATGGGACCAGCAAGATAGATATTCCTCGTTGGCAGTACCTACTCCTCAAGGTGAGCGTTCTGATATTGCTAGTGGATCCTCAGATGAAACTAATCAAACACCCACCAATTCAAAAGTTCCTGTTGTTACCGGTTCTGGTCCATTAGCTCAAACAATGGCTTGCTTGGAAATGCTCGCGCAATATCACAATGTTCCTTTTCGAAGAGATGTTGTTGAAAAGGCTGCGCGGGAATCTATTCAAGGAAGAAAGACAAGCCTTGAGTTGATAGGGAATTTATCTACTTTGATGGGATTTATGGGAAATATGTTTGATGTTCCAGAAGCCCAATTAAATAGGCTTCCATTCCCTTGCTTTGCAGTTGTCAAAGGACAACCTGCAATGTTGCATGATGTCAGCCATGACCAAGTTTTGGCTGTCATGCCTGAATATGGTCCAGTTAAAATTCCCATTGAGGAGGTTACAAGAGGTGAGCCTGGTGCTCGTATCCTTTCCTTAAGACCAGGAAGAGATGCTCAAAGAAAGAAGCTTGGATTCTCTTGGTTTTTGCCTCAGATACGTAAATATCGAAAGAGTTTGATTGAAGTTGTAGTTGCTTCTTTAGTATTACAACTTCTCAATTTAGCGCAACCACTGGTTCTACAGCAGATTTTTGACAAGGTTATAGGTCAACAAAATTTAGATACTCTTTATACGTTGGGATTGGTTCTATTGGCTGTTAGTCTTTTTCAAGGATTGTTAGGTGCAGTTAGAACTTATTTATTTGCAGATACAACTAATAGAATAGATATTGTTCTGGGTGGAGAAGTAATACAACATCTATTGAGGTTGCCATTGCGATATTTTGATAGAAGAACAGTTGGCGAACTTCAAACACGCATAGCTGAGTTAGGAAATATCCGTAATTTTCTTACAGGTAATCTGCTGACTTTAGCATTAGATTCTGTTTTTTCGGTTATATATATAGGAGTTATGTTGGTTTATAGTGGTACATTGACAGCTGTTACTCTTGGAGTTATTCCTTTATATCTAGGTCTTACTTTAATTGCCTCACCTGCTATAAGGGCACAACTAAGAAAGGCTGCTGAGAAAAATGCAGAGACTCAGAGTTTATTGGTAGAAGCCTTGAATGGTGTTCAAACAATAAAAGCTCAAAATGCAGAAAATGCAGTCAGATGGAGTTGGCAAAGAAAGTATTCTAGTTTTATGAGTGAGACTTTTAGAAGTATTCTTATACAAGTATCTACGAGTACAACAAGTCAGTTTTTGAATCAATTAACTGGATTGTTGACTTTATGGGTTGGTGCTTTCTTAGTTATTAATGGAGATTTAACTATAGGACAATTAATTGCTTTTAGAATAATTTCTGGATATGTGATTGGACCTTTACTTAATCTCGCAACGAGTTGGCAAAACTTTCAGAGTGTCGCATTATCTATAGAACGTTTGAGTGATGTTGTAGATGCAAGTCCTGAAGGTTACTCTGATTCTAAAACCACTGAATCTGATCAAATCCCTCTTCCTGCTATAGCAGGAGATGTAGCTTTTGAGAAAGTAGATTTCTGTTTTAATGAAGGTGCACCTTTAGCAGTTAACTCTGTTACTTTTGAAGTTAGTTCGGGCTCCTTTGTTGGTGTAGTTGGACGAAGTGGCAGTGGAAAAAGCACAATAATGAAATTATTACCCCGCCTATATGAGCCTGTTGCTGGTCGTATTCTAATTGATGGATTTGATATATCTAAGTTGCAATTAGGTTCAGTTCGAAGACAAATAGGAATAGTGCCTCAAGATAGCCTTCTTTTTGAAGGTACTATCCGTGAAAATATTACCTTGACTGCTCCTGATGCGACTACTGAAGAGATTATTCATGCCGCAAAGGTTGCATGCGCACATGAATTTATTATGGAATTAAATGATGGATATGCTACCCGAGTAGGTGAGAGAGGCGGCGGCCTTTCTGGCGGTCAGAGGCAGAGGATTGCTATAGCAAGGGCGGTTTTACAAAAGCCAAATTTATTAATTTTAGATGAAGCAACTAGTGCCTTGGATTACTTAACAGAGCGAGAAGTTTGCTTAAACCTTAAGAAAGCTTTTGAAGGATCTACGGTCTTTTTCATTACCCATCGACTTGGAACGATCAAAACTTCAGATCAGATTCTATTAATGGATAGGGGTTCCTTAGTTGAATCAGGAACTCATAAGCAATTAATTGACTTGCAAGGTCGTTATTACGCACTTTATTCACAGCAGGAGGCTGACATTGACTGATTCAAATAATAAGCCTAAGTCACAAGTTAACTCCAACTTAGAAGTTGGGGATGCTAAAGTTAGAAATAATCTGAATTCCTACACTAACCAAAAGGCTAAGGAGTTGAAATCTAAGATTAAAAACAAACTAAATTCTCTTATTCGCTTTGAATATGAATCTGCATTCAAGAAATTAAAGAGTAAAATTAGTAATGAATTTAAGAAAAAAATTAATGCATTGAAGGAAGATAATCAAAATGGCATAGTCAATAAAACAAAAACTCAGTTTCTAAGAGCAAAAGATAATTTTAAAATGAGATTATCTAGAGCTAAAAATCAAGATACGTTTGTAGATAAGATTAAGAAGTTTTTGTTTTTGAATAGTCTTAGAGGTGAAACTTTAGGATCAATAGAAGATGTTAATATAGATAGCTTACCTGAATCTGAATCTACATCTATTCAGCCAAAAGGTATTCAGCCTTGGGAAGGTAGCTCAGCATACATTGAGCAAGGAAGACATTGGTCTTCTGCTTTGATATGGATTTCTTCAAGTTTATTTGGTTTGACATTATTATGGGGTTTTACCGCAAGAATAGATCAAACAGTGACTGTGAGAGGTCGTTTGGAACCCACAGGGAGTGTTGAAGAAGTTGAGTCTCCAAGTAATGGTGTTGTGAGAAAGGTTTTTATTAAAGAAGGTCAAAAAGTAACTCAAGGAACTCCTCTATTTGATGTAGAAGCTAAAGGACTTGCTAGCAGGAGAGAAGCTCTTAATCAGACTATCTCGTTGTTAAATTTGCAATCTAAGGCATTGAAAGATCTATTGATTTCCGATGGAAATCCTAGTCTTTTTAAGCCTTTACCATTAGCCCCTGAAGTAAATGATCCTGAGCTGGCATCCAAATTATCCACCGCAAGAAGGCAGGTTTTGCAATTTAGAAGTCAGCTTCAGCAAATAGAGACGCGTCTAAATAGTCGCAAAGCAACTTTGGACCTTTTGCAATCAATCGCGGATGATATGGCTCCTGTTTATCAAGCTGGTGGATTAGCACGTAATCAGTTCCTTACTCAATTAAATCAAATTCAACAACAAAAAGCTGAATATGAAATCTTAAAAGATGAAAGAATCAGGGTTGTTGCTCAAGCAGCATCTCAATTAGATCAGATTAATAAGCAGCTCTTATCTCTTCAGGCAGAGTTGGTTGATTTAAAAGAGATTATTAGTTACACAACAGTTAGGGCACCTTCCGATGGAAAAGTTTTTAATCTTAAATTGAGTCCTTATAAAGTTATAAGTCGTGATCAAGTAGTTCTGAAGTTAGTTCCAGATGGGAATTTACAAGCAACTGTCAATATTGATAACAGTGATATAGGTTTTGTTGCTAAAGGCATGTCTGCTTCTGTTTCTGTTGATTCTTTCCCATCAGGTGAATTTGGTTATATAAAAGGGACTTTGACTAAGATTGGTTCAGATGCTCTACCGCCTGATAATTTGAACCCTAGTTGGCGTTTCCCGGCAACGATTACTCTTAAGGAACAAGATGTTGAGTTTGGAGAAAAGGCTCTGAATTTGCAGAGTGGAATGTCTGTTAGAGCAAATATAAAATTACGAACAAGACCTGTAATTACTGTAGTTACTGATATGTTTACTAGACAGTTTGATGGAGTTAAACGTTTCCGTTAGTACTCTTATTTCTTGATTTCAATACTCTCTGATATAACCTTTCGGTAGAATCTACAGTTTGTTCCCAATTAAATTCTTCTAAGATTCGTCGTTTCATATTTGTTGGTTTTATAGAACCTTTCCCTGCATTCCAAGCTTCTTTTACTGCTTGTTCTATTGACTTTGGATTAGCAGGATCTCCATACCATGCATCACCCTTGAGATATTCCAGTTCATGTCCAAATGTACTGCCTACAATAGGAGTTCCACTTAATGCAGCTTCTAAACTAACTAGTCCACAGGTTTCCATCCAGCTTGGGAGCACATGCACTGAGGCTGCTGCATATGCTGAAGCAAGAATATTCTGTGGTAGATGAGGAATTATCTTTAATTTATTACCGTAGATAGATTTACAGAGCTCAGCATATTCAGGCCAATGTTTACTGCTCCCTATTAATACTATTGGGAGATTTGTCTCTCTTAATGCCCAACAAAGCATTGCTTGATTTTTAGCTGCCTCAATGCGACCTGCCTGTAATACAAAAGGATAATCTATACCAGTTGTTTTTCTAAATAATTCAGGATCTGCGTCAAGAAATAACTTTGGGTCTACTCCATAATGAGCAATTTCAAAACAATTACCAGTCCAGTTCAAATCTGTTCTAACTGCTTGAAGCTCTAACCAGCTATTAGGAATTAAGCCGTCTACCTCTTGTAAAAGATTTGCCATTTCCCTGAATAATTCATTATCTAGATCTCCATGACCATCGGCATGAAGCTGAGTTTTTTCGGTAGTGACAACAATTCTCCTTTCTCCAAGCTTCTCGATCAGATCAGGTTGATTTGATCGCTCATTTTTAATGATATCTAGTAGAACTGAGAAAGTCCCTCTACTTCCCCAGAATGCTCTTTTAAGAGATACCCAAATTGGAGAAACAACTACAGGTGTATTAGTTTTTCTGCAAGAGATTATTTGTTTTTCGAAAGAAGATGGAATTCTGCAGTTGAAAATATGAACAATATCAAAATCAATAGTATTAGGATTGTCGCTGTTGACTGTCTCAACTAAATGTCCTCTTTGTCTGAGGCGTTTTGCTGTTTCTTTTATTTGGACGCTATCGCCTCCTACCCAATCACCAGCAGTTCCATGATTTACAAGAAGTATTTTCATACAAGGTAGTTTATCTGGAGTGAATAAGGATGCATTCTGTATTGGTGTCTACTCAAATTACATACACCAACTTCTGTTTTCAAGGATTGTTCCAATGAGAAAAGCTATTGTCACTCTTGCTGTAGGTGAACGTTGCTTTTATCCTTGGCAACTTTATTTGCGGAGGGGTTGGGAGCAATGGTGTCTTAAAAATAATTATGACTTAATTGTTTTTGATCAACCCCTGGATTCCTCTTTAAGAGCGAGTAATAGATCGCCAGCTTGGCAGAAACTACTTGCTATGGCATCACCAAAGTTGAAAGGGTATGACCAAGCATTATGGCTAGATGCAGACATCTTGATCAATCCTTTAGCTCCTGATCCATTAAGGGGTGTAGAAATTGGCCAAATAGGCATGGTGCGCGATTGTGGCTCTCCAATGGGGTACGAACCTTTGTGGTTTCGAAAACAATGGAGTCTGATTCTTAAGTATTCGCTTCTGCAGGCTCATCAATCTCATTGGCCTTGCTTAGAAAGTAATTCTAAAGAACTAGAATTATTTAGCTATTATGATATGTGGGGATTTAATAGTAGCAAGATTGTTCTTTACAATACAGGGGTTATATGCTTTTCTCCTGATCATCATAGAGATCTTTTCTTGAGTATTTATGAAAGATGGAATGATGGAGGACCAGGATCTTTACATGAGATGATTCCATTTAATCTTGAATTGATAAAGTTGAATCTTGTACAAGAAATTCAGTCTGCTTTCAATTACCTTGCAGGGGTTCATTTGGCAGTTTGGAAAACTTATTCTAAGGAGGTTCAAGCATTGAATGGATTTACAATAGATCCGATGGATGTTGATTCACTTTTAGATGCAATGTTCGATAAGAGTTATTTTCTTCATTTTGCGGGTGCACATACTAGTATGCTAAATTATTTACAGAAATCTAAAGAAAAAAGATAGTAAAATGATAATTCTTCAATTAAGAACCTCTAATAATCAGATTTCAAAAGATAGGTTTGAGCTGCATATGAGTTTTTTAATTCTTATTTGATTTGATTATGCATAAAACTCTACTTTCTGTAATTTTAGTCGTATTTAATATGCGACGAGAAGCTCCCAGAACACTTTTTACTTTGAGTAGTACATATCAAGGGATGGAACCAAGTTTGTATGAAGTTATAGTTGTTGAAAATGGTTCTACTGATCCATTATTAGCTGAAGAAGTAGAAAGAATAGGCTCTAATTTTAGATATATTAATTTTGATGCTAAAACTCCTTCTCCTGCAGCAGCTATAAATGAAGCAGTTCGAGCTTCTAATGGACTTTCAGTTGGCATTCTTATAGATGGAGCAAGAATGTTATCGCCTCGACTGTTGCATTATGCTTTGATTGCATTGAATTCCTATAATAGGCCTCTAATTAGCTCTCTTGGCTGTCATCTTGGTTATAAACCTCAGCAAGAATCTGTATTAGATGGATATAACCAAGAAGTTGAAGATGATCTACTCTCAAATATTAATTGGGAAAGTGACGGTTACCGTTTGTTTGAAATTTCCTCTTTGGCGGGATCTTCTAAATATGGAATTTATGCTCCTTTAGCTGAAAGTAATGCTGTTTTTATGCCTAGGCAAATGTTTGATGAATTAGCAGGATACGATGAGAGATTTATTAGTCCTGGTGGAGGTTTAGTTAATCTTGATTTTTATCAGCGTGCTCAATCTCTAAATGATGTAAATTTGGTGACCCTTCTTGGTGAGGCGACTTTTCACCAGTTCCATGGCGGTGTTACTACTCAACCACAAGATAATTGGACCTTTATGGCTGAAGAGTATCAGCTTATTCGAGAAAAAGAATTTGAAGCGTATCCAACTCCATTAATCAGAACAGACTATGTTGGTCAAATAAGAGAATCTTTTCTACCTTGGTTAGATAGAGCTGTTAGTGAGAGAGAAAATCTATTTAGAACTTTACCCTCTCAGCCGTATCATCAAGATAGTAATCAATTCAAGACTGTTGAGACAACGGTTATTAGTATCCTTGGAATGCATAGAAGTGGAACTAGCCTTTTAGCAGGGACTCTTCAAGAAGCAGGATTGTTTTTAGGAGATGTTGTTAATAAAGCCCCTCATAACAAGAAAGGTAATCGAGAGTCATTGCCTATTAGGGAATTACATGAGGATCTATTACATAGATCAGGAGGAAGTTGGGATAATCCACCTCAAAAGGTTGTTTGGGAAGTGTTGCATAGGACAATGAGGGATTTGATAATTCGTGGTTTTGAAAAGCAGTTTTTTTGGGGTTTTAAGGATCCCAGATCACTTTTTTGCTTAGAAGGTTGGCTTGAGGTCCTTCCCAATATGAAATGTGTTGGGATAGTTAGACATCCAGAAGAAGTTGCAATGTCATTAAGTGCAAGAAATGGTTGGCCTTTGGAAAGTGGAATACAGCTTTGGTATTTATATAATAAGCGTTTATTACATTGGCATGAAATACTAGGATTTCCGATCATTAGTTTTGGCCAGAATGTCGTCGACTTTAAATTTCAGGCGCAAAATCTAATTGAGAAATTTAATCTGCCCAATTCTACTATTGCATCTAATTTAAAATTTTATGAACCTACTTTATGTAATCAGACATCAGGTAGTTTATCTCTTAGTAGAGACGTTGAGAACTTATATAATGAGCTATTAGACAGAGTTAATCAAACTCAGAAAGATTGTACAGAGTCACTTCCTAACAATTCTTCAAAAGGATGGCGTTTCCACAATTGGTCTTGGTGGCGTACCATCAAGAATCTATAATGGTCTGGTATAGGCTTCATTAGTTTAAAAATAGGAAGTAAAATTCCGCTGCATGCTTGTTCAAGTGGACCTGCTAATTGGAACTTAGCTTGCCAATTATGTTCTTGCCAGTATTTTAGTGCCAGTAATCCTTGAGCTCTCGTGAGGAAAAAACAACCTGAATGAGGATTTGTTGCTCTATAGAAGATACGCTTTCCAAGTGGCCATTGTATTTCCAATTTTTCATTGGTATCCCAGAAAAGATCAGGTCGCCCTCCATCAGGATCTCCTGAAAGAATGACCTCGCCTTTGTTATGTATTGATTCACATCTGTGAGGCAGAAAAACATAATCTTGACTTGTGGAATTAACTAGATAAATAATTTTTTCAAAGAAATCGGGATCTTCTATTAAGATGTCATCTTCCATGTATCCTACGAGATCAAAATCTGAAGATTGCTCTAAGAGTTTTCTTGAAGCTATTAAGGGCATATTCATATAATCTTTGCAAGAAGGATGATGTTCCTCAAGTGAAGTATTTTTGCTCAGTGTATTTGTAAGATTCTCTGTCTTTGGAGTGATCAGTTGTATAGTCAGGTCTACTCCTAATGAACTCATTAATTTTCTAGTAACTACTTCTTTGCCTTTTCCTAGTGAGGCATGAATAAAATAGTCACTTCTATGTCTTATGAGGTTTTCAAGAGTAGCTTTATTAAGTGCTTTTGTTTTGATACTACGCTTCTCTTCGTTTTGCGATGAATACAGTGAGTTGTTTCTTGGGGAGAAAACATGAGGAATGGTTAGTAAAACTTTTTTCATATTGAACCTTACTCTGTCATCCAATCATTGCAATTCCAATTCAACATATTTTCTAGTTGATGAATTTCATCTTTATATAGCTCTCTTAATGAATCTTTCGTATTACTTGGCATTGCTTGCATATAAGTTCGGACATGAGATTTCTTTCTACATTCGAACTTGATTTTTGAAATATTTAAATGTCTATAAATTCTCTCCATTGTTTGCTCTGGTTCGAGAAGTAATTCTTCTTGTTTGAGAACTAAAACTTGTTTGCGAGGAAAATATCTCCATAATCTACGCAATTGCTCACTATAAAACCCACGTGATAAATATGAGAAAACTCTATGCTGTAATGGCAATGCTTCTCTGCAACGATCTTCTTCTAATTGTAGATCTGTGACGAAAGATTTTTTATCCCTTCCTCTTTGTATTTCCATATTCCAATGAGAATAGGCTCTAGTTATTGGATTACGTAGAATTGAGATAAATCGCATATTTGGGTTGTATCTCCAAATCCTTTTGGTAGCTGATTGCCAATAGAGACTGACTGGTGTGGCTTCACCCCTAAGGCTAGATGATGGTGCTTCTTTAAAGAAATGATTGATTTCTCTATCAATCGCATTAATCCCATCCCGTGTCCAGTTTCTGGACTCATTATCAAAAATATGTAGTTCTTTTGTATCTGGCAAGAAAAGATCAGGATGACTTCTTAGGTATTCATATATTGCGGTTGTCCCACTTTTTTGAGCCCCACAGATTAGAAAATCTAGCTTCTGAGCCATTGCATTAATGAAAAACTTTAGGAAATGGACTTTGATAGCTTTGTTGGGAATGTTATTTTCATAAATAGTTAGACATGACGAGGAAATACCTAAGGTGATCTAATGCGATATCGTGACTACTCTAATTCAAATTATAGTTATCTGATCGAATAGTCTTTAGTCTTGTCTAAATAGACTTGGTCTTGTTCAGCAGTGTTCGTTACAGGTTGCCATCGCTCAGGTACATCTCTCCTTGCTTCGATTCTTCATAATTCGTTGAAGGATGAATTGTCGCGTGAAGGCGACCTTGAGATCAGACTTGAGAACCCTAATGGTTTTTTTGAATCAAAGAGGCTGGTTGCATTAAATGATCAATTGCTGCAAATACTTCACTCTGATTGGAGGCACCCTCCTGTTCACTCTCCCGTATGGAATTTAAATTGTTTGGAAGACAAGCTTTCAAGATGGAGAGAAGATTTCTCAGATTATGCTTTGAATAGAAATTGGATAGATAAAGATCCCCGCCTATGTATTACTTACTCAGCCTATTTGCATATATTATTTAAGCGTGTACCTCTTGTGGCATCACTTAGGAATCCGATTGATGTAGCGACTTCACTATATTTGAGAAATGGAATTGATTTAGATATAGGTTTAGCAATTTGGTATTTATACAATTATCATCTAGCGGGTTGTTTGCAAAGAGGTGATTATCTAATTACATATGAAAGTCTTCTGTATCTTGAGAATGCTAGTCACGCCGAGTTAGTTCTAGCCCAACTATCTCAGTTTCTTGTATCTCATGACTATCAAATGCCAACAAATGAATCTTGGGAAAAGGCAATTAAGAGTCAACTTAAACCAAGCTTTAATCGCTCTGAAAAGGCATTATTACCACCAGACTCATACAGCCAGGTCTCTAAATTTCTTATAGAATTGTGTGAAAATATATATAAAGAGATTAATTCCTCGAATGATAGAATACTCTCAATGACACAACAATTTGATAATATACCTAGATTAGTTCTTGTGGCTTTGAATAGAGATGGTCTGACTCACAGCTTGCATCAAAACCATGTTCATGAGAGTAATCAAGTCTTGGTTGATGAGCTCGAAGAAACAAGAAGATCTCTTGTCTTTTTGGAAGATAAATTAAAAAATATTCAAGCTTCTAATTCTTGGAAGTTAACTTCTCCTATCAGAAAATTAAAAGACTTTCTTAGTTAAAGCTATGGATCAATTACTTCGTGAATGGACGCCTGGTTTTGGAGGTATTGAACGTGTCGCACATTGTATTGCTACAGAGAAAAATGGATGTGTTTTTAGCTTAAAGTCTCGTACTAGAGATCCCGACACATTAACTGTTAATTATAAACGCAAGAGTATTTTTTCGATTTCTCTTGGACGTTTTTTAATACCATTCCCCTGCTCTTCTTTACGAGACTTGTTAATCAGTTCAAGACCATTGTTGGCTCACCTTCCTTGTCCAACCGTTTTATTTCTGACTTGTTTAGCTTGGTTATTTAATCCTCGGAGAACTATAAAATTTTATTGGCATTCATATATTGATCCAAGGCCTGGTTTACAAGGTCTGCTGGAATCTTTATATCAAAGAGTTGCTTTTAATGTAATTAAATTTTTCCCTGTAATTACTACCAGTTCTGTTTTGTATGATGTCCTTGAGTCGAATGGACAAGATCCAAGCAACATTAAACTATTGCCATGTTGTTTACCAAAAGAATTGGAAATTTGCTATGAGGATTTATGGAAAAAAAAAGTTGATGAGAATTTGCCACGCACTACGGGGACCATTATTGCAATAGGTCGATTGGATAGTTATAAACGATTTGATTGGCTTATTGAATCATTTTCTGAGACCAAATTAGCTAATAAATTAATTATTATTGGTGAGGGACCTGATAGAATAAAATTAGAGAATTTGGCGAGTAAACTTACAAGAGTAGATCAATGTATTGAATTTACGGGACTTATTAGTGAATCATCTAAGGTTAAATTTTTAGCTCAGGCTGATGTTTTGGTCCTTCCTGCAAATAAATGTAATGAGGCATTTGGGATCGTTCAGCTGGAGGCAATGGCTTGTGGCATTCCATCTTTGGCTTTTGACTTGCCATTATCAGGAATGTATTGGGTTAGTCACTTGCAAGAACTACCATGGAGTGGTTCTCCTCAAGACCTTCCAGCCACTCTGAATCAGTTATTTAGTGAAAGTTCTTTATATGAAGTCTCGGCTTTAGCTGCTCGTAAAAGATATGAGGATTGTTTCTCATTTGCTATTTGGAAGAAGACCTTATCCACTATTGATTAGTGATATATCAATGAATTTTCCAATACCAGAATTATTTGCGGATTCAAAAGCTGCAATTCATATTTTAAAAAGTTGGCGTAGAGATGGGCCAGATGAGGCATTACGACAAATAGAAATACTTTCAGATCACAAGCCTTCGTTATCGAGTGATCCTCTTCAACAAGAAATGAGGTGTCGACTGACAAGAAATCCTGGCCCTAAAATTGTAGTAGATGGTATATGGCTTTCTAGGCGTTTTGGAGGTATTTCTCGTGTTTGGCAATTAATTTTTAGATCCTGGAATTTGCCTGGACTTGTTAATGAGCAGGCTCCTATTTATCTAATTAATAGAGGTAGTAATCACCAGAGTAAAGATTCTTTTTCTTCTATAGCAGGGAGTAAGGTAGATCCTCTAGATTTCTTGGCTGTTGCTTCTATAGGAGAAGAAAATGCATCTTTTGTAGATCAGTTGGACTGTGACGTTTTTCTGTCCACCTGGGTAAGTAGCGCAGGAAAGAAATCTCCAGTTTGTTCTGAACTGGCTTTAGTTCATGATTGCTTGCCAGAGCGTTATGGGTCCCATGAGCCATTAAAGTTTCTTCGTAAAAGATGGCTTAAAGGAGCAGCAGGACATCTTGCTGTATCTGCTGACACTGCAGCTGATTTAGAGAAATATTTAGGATTTGCTGAAGGTAAAGTTATATGGTGTCATTCTGGACCAAGTGATGTTTTCGGACGACAACTATTTAATGCAGAATCTAATACGTCCTGGAATGCTCTTACTAGAAAAGCTGGATTACATCCTCCATATGTACTCCTTCCGGCAACAAGTGCTGTTGGTTCATATAAGAATCCAGAGGTATTGTTAGAGGCATTAAATTGTGAAGGCTTGGATCAGCTTCAATTGGTTTTATGTGGAATTGGTGCAGATAAAAGATGTAATGAATTGGAGCGTAAATTCCCTTACATACGCTCTAGATGTATAGCTGCGGGGTTTACTGATGATGAGCTTGCACTGGCTTATCATTATGCTCATGCGGTTGTTATACCTAGTCATATAGAAGGATTTGGTTTGCCAGTTATTGAAGCTTTAGCTACAGGCGCGCTGGTTTTGATATCTGATGCAAGAGGCCTTAGGGAGGCTGGAGGCACTGCTGCCATGAGATTCCAGTCTTCTAGTCCTAAAGAATTAGCAGCACTTCTTAGATTGTTTTTGGACCCAACAAGTTATTGGATTAGAGATCATATTGTTAACCGAAAAGATAAGAGGCTTGATTTGCTTAATCCAGATTTGTTAGGTATTACTTTACTTGCAATTGCAAGGAGTTTATTGTGAAAAAGTTTTAATAAATCTTTTTCGCTTGAATTGGTTTAGTTGATTCCTGCAAAGTAACTACAAACAGGAATCAATAGAGATTTAATCAATTGAATATGATTTGCCTTTTAAATATTTTTTCCATGTTGATTTATATAGTATGATTTTGGCATGAATTATGTTACCTGCTTAATTTCTATTACCGCTTTTGACAGAATTATCTAAGTATAATGAATTAGGGAAAATTTCTATGAGATCTGAATCTAAAACAGCTTTAATCACTGGTATTACTGGTCAGGATGGCAGTTACCTCGCTGAATTACTTCTTGAAAAGGGCTATCAGGTCCATGGAATTAAGCGTAGGGCTAGCAGTTTTAATAGCAGTCGAATAGATCACCTGTATCAAGACTTACATCAAC
>QCJW01000013.1 GCA_003215775.1 Prochlorococcus sp. AG-409-G20 | reverse complement strand
TATCACCAGGACTTTAAAATGAACAAAGGAAAGCTCGTAGTTAAATAAAAATTACAATGCTAGTATAAGTTTGAGAAATTAACTTACAAAATAGATATCGCAAAAAGGATTCAATGTAAATCAATGAAGATAAGTTCAAATTAAATTAAATTCCTACATCTCAAATTCATTTCGGTTGCTATAATCAGGTTTGTTATCAGTCAAGTAAAAATTTGCCGTCAACGATGATTGATGAATATCAAACAACCAAATCGGCAACAAGAAAGAAGTAAATGAAAGAACATCGACTCCAGAAGTTAATATCTCAAACAGGATTCTGTTCCAGGAGGAAAGCAGAAAAACTTATAAAGGAGAATCGGGTTCTTGTAAATGAAAAGATAGCATTAATAGGCGATAAGGCTAATTTATCAGTAGACAAAATAAGAATAGATGGTGTAGACATTGGTTCTATAGTTAAAACGAAAGTTCTATTACTTAATAAGCCTACTGGTGTAATCAGTAGTTGCTTCGATCCACAAGGCAGAAAAACTGTATTAGACTTAATACCTAATAAGCTTAGGAAAGGAATCTATCCGGTTGGGCGTCTTGATTTTAATAGTAGAGGTGCAATATTACTTACTAATAATGGATTACTTAGCCTGAAATTAACTCATCCTAGATATAAACACAGAAAAACCTATAAGGTTCTACTAAATGGATCAGTCAGCAGTCATTCGCTTAGAAAGTGGAAAAGTGGGGTAATAATAAATGGAAAAAAAACAAATCCTACATATATCAACTACGTATCTAAAAAGCCAGATGAAACTCTAATCGAATTAGTATTAACAGAAGGTAGGAATAGACAAATTCGAAAGACGGCGGAATTGCTAGGTCATCGTGTACTTGACCTTCAAAGAACATCTATTGAGAATTTAAGTATTATAGATTTACCAGAAGGGGAATGGCGAGAGTTAAGCCATGATCAATGGATACATATTCTAGAAAGAGTAGAATAAAATATGAATTTATTTGAATTAATTATCCGCTTGAAAAACTTGATTGCCAAGGATAATGAAGTTGCAAACGCCAATAACGATGAAAATGAATTCACGGTATATGCTGGAAATATACTTAAACAAAGAAGAATTGAGTTAGGCCTCACAAGAAATCAGTTAGCAGTCCAAACAAGAATAACCTCTCCAATAATTGAAGCAATTGAAAATGGTTGGGTTGAAAAATTACCAGAGAAAGCTTATCTAAGCACTATGCTTTCTCATCTAGAAAATGAATTAAGATTAGAGTCTGGTTCACTTAAGAATGCGATTAAAACAAAGAGTAAGCTTCCGGCAAAGAAATCATTTAATCTAGATCTAGAGTTATTTAATGGTTGGCAAGGAGTGATAATATATAGTTTATTAATACTAATAAGTATACTTAGTATTAATCACCATCAAAGAAAACTAGCACTAAGTAACAATCTGACAGTAAATCCAATTAAGATAGACAGCATCGACACAGAAATCTCAGCAAAAGGTCTTCTAGAGTTTAGAACCAAGGTTCCTAGCAGCATAATCATTCAAGATGGCAAAGGAAATGAGACTTATATTAGCAATATCAAAGGAAGGCTTGAATTACATCTCGAACCTCCACTAGTAATAAAGATAGAACCAAAGCCAAAATCAGATAGTATCCTTAGATGGAGAGGAAAAGAGAATCTTATTCTAAATAAACAGGGATCATATGTTATAAATAACTAAACCTCTGATATCAGAGAGCAACCTACAGAGGTAGACATCTGTCTGTACTGTTTTAAGCCATCTAATACTACAGAGTCAAAGGAATTCAACCTCCAAGACCAATTGTTTCCAACAGTTCCAGGAGTATTAAGACGTGCATGGTCCTCAAGACATAGTAAATCCTGAAGTGGTACAATTACAAACTTAGATTCTGTAGAGAAAGCAATTTCAATAAGTTTAAATGGTGGTAATGACTGTGTATTTTTTATTCTTTTTGAAATGTCATTCTTAAATTTTTCGTCTAAAGACTGCCACCAACTCATACTTGTTTGATTATCATGAGTTCCTGTATAAACAACCCATTTATTGCCTACAATATTCTGTGGTAAATGAGTGTTATTGATATCACCATCAAAAGCAAATTGCAAAACTTTCATACCTGACAACCCAAATTTATCTCTAAGTGACTCCACTGCAGAAGTTATTATTCCTAAATCTTCTGCAATTAAAGGTAAAGTGCCACAACAATCTTCTTTTACAAGATTTAGTAAGTCTTCTCCTGGAGAAGACTTCCATACACCGTCTTGAGCAGTAGAGGAATTTCCTGGGACAGCCCAATAAGATTCAAGTGCCCGAAAGTGATCAAGACGTAACAAATCAACTTGTTCCCAATTACGTGCAAAACGTCTTCGCCACCAGATAAATTTCTCTTTCTGATGATTTTTCCATCTGTAAACTGGAGTACCCCAAAGTTGTCCAGTTTCAGAAAAGTAATCAGGTGGAACACCACTTTGAGTCTCAAGTTCCCCATCAGGAAGAATAGTAAAGAGATCTCTATTACTCCAAACATCCGAACTGTCTCTAGCTACATAAAAAGGCAAATCGCCAAAGAGCAAAATACCTAATTGATGAGCTTTTTTTCTAAGTGAATTCAACTGGCGATCCAAATGCCATTGAACCAAACGTTTCTCCAACAATTGTTCTGAGTTCCTTTCCCTCCAATCTTCTAAAGCTTCTCTATTAAAAAGAGAAAATCTTGAAGGCCATTCCCACCACGGCTGTCCATCAAATTGCTCCCTAAGCAACATAAATGAAACATGATCTTCAATCCAAAACTGCTTACTACACCAATCTTGAAATGCGATATGCATCTCTTTACTTTGATCAGGCCATAATTCAAGTAAAAGGCTAGCCAATTTCTTACTTCGCAAGTCTGCCAAATCGAAATCCAACTTATTTTGGTCTTCCTTAGATTTGCAAGGTAGGTCTGAAGAAATATTTTTTGGGAGAAAGCCTTCTTCCTCCAAATCCTTAGAATCAAGAAACCATGGGTTTATAGCAAAACTAGAGGGAGAACTATAAGGAGATCCAGTTGCATCAGGAGGAGCTAGAGGCAAAAACTGCCAAACAGCAACATTATTATTAGCTAATAATTTCAACCATTTTCTAGCATGACTACCAAATGTGCCACATACAGAATCACTAGGTATTGAAGTTGGATGAAGAAGAACACCAGCTGCTCTTATTAAATTTGAATCACTCCAAGTAGTCATAATAAAGAATCTTTGATTTGAACCAATTAAGAGAAATTAAATTTTCCAAAAGAGATTTATTTTTAGTATTACGCAATACTATCCTTAACAGGAATACAAGTCTTGAAAACTGCACAATAAGTACTTTAAGCTTTAGATCTACTAGTCGTGTAGATCTATAAACTAAAATTTAGAAAATCTCTCCGAACCCTGATTTATTTAAATTTTACAGCTAAGATTTGAATTACAGTTGATTTCTTGTACATTACTCAAGTACTTAGTTGCTATTTTCAATAAACTAAATGGCAGACCCGAAGAAGAGAAAAGAAATTAAATACAATTTAATAACTGGGATCCTAGGGAAATATCCAGGAAGATCGCTTCATAGGATCGGCGCGGCAATCGCAGGGATTTGGATTACATCTACATTGTTGCAAGTTCTATGGCCTACAAAAATACAATTAAATACAAGAAATATGAAATATTATATAAACGCTACAAAATCAGACGAGTCAATTAAACCATTAACAATATTATTTATTAATTTAGAAGAGATGAACGCAGGGGATGCAATCAATACTAAAAATTATTTTGATAATTCAATAGTCAATAGTATTATTCTTATGAAGCTAGAAAGAAACAAACCGATAAATATCATTCAAATACCTATTGAACTTGCGACCCAAATCCCTGGCAAAAAAGAATTAATCCCACTATCTGAGACTTATAGAATAGGTGGTCCTTCACTTATTTCAGAATCAATCAGATATTCGCTTGGTATTTCCAAGAGTATTCCAACGAGATTTGTAATCTTCAAACCAAAGTCCATAAGAACACTCATCAATGAAATAGGTGGAATTGAAATTAGTGTAAAAAAAAGTATCAGAGTCAATTCTCTGAAGGGAGCAAATTCCTTTTTCTTAAAGTCAGGAGAACATCAAATTAATGGAATCAAAACAGAGCAGATAGTTTTACATAAGAAAAATAAATATGATGATACGAACAGAAGGAAGAGAAGAGAAGAAGTTATTAAAGGTATTGTTATAAAACTGCAGAAGCCTGAAGCTATATATAACAAGGGGTACTTTATTGAAGATTTCTTGAAACTAGTCGAAACAAATTTAAGTGAAAGTGAATTACTTAAACTAGGATCATTCTCAGGAATATCAAAACAAGAGCTGATATTCAAAGATATTCCACTGGTTTCGAAAATGATTAATAGTAAAATACGAAAAATAAAAGGACCTCTTAAAAAACCATTTTGGCCATAAACTAAGTTATTAATCCTCTAACAAAGTTCGCTTAAGCTTCTCAAACGAGTACGCAATGAATAAACTATACCCTCACCATTATTTAAATAATGGTCCTCAGAATCTTCAGGCTTTATACATCCACACCAAGGCAATCCATCAATTTTTCTTTGCTTGATATCCCAAACCCCCCCTATTTGAACAATTCCGAGTAAAGGGACACTAAAATAACGAGTTAAAGCACAATAAGAGGCAGCAGTACCAGGAATATCACCATTGGGAGAGGGAATTGCAAGCAAGATTACTGGCTCCTTCCATGCCCCGAGAGCCTCAAGCCAACTGAGACCTTCTGGATGAAGCTTTCCAGCATCTCCATGCAAAAGAATCAATCCTTTTGATTTAGCAATATCCCTAAGGGACTTGCTGGGACTATCTTCACAAGAAGAATGGCCAAGAGGACCTCCCCAATACTTCGAGATAAAGATTGATGCATCTTGCATTTTTAGTCTTGGGAGCTCTCCAGTGCCAACTAAAAAAGCCATATGACAAATTTTGCTCCGACCATAACTTGATCAAGATTATTGGAGATCGGCCTCCGCAGCATTACGATTGAAATACAGCAGACATTGACTGCGGCCGCCGTGACAAGTTTCCTGACCGCAATCCAGAGCGATCAAGAGAAAGCAAGCCATGACACTCGCCGGCTGAGGCTCTTTAGTGGCACTTCAAATCCTGCCTTAGCAAAAGAGATTGCTAACTATCTAGGAATTACTGATGGACCACTCGTATGCAAACGATTTGCTGATGGAGAACTATATGTACAAATTCAACAATCCATAAGAGGCTGTGATGTTTTCCTAATCCAACCAACCTGTGCTCCTGTGAATGACAATCTTATGGAGCTCATGATCATGGTGGATGCATGCAAACGCGCTTCAGCAAGACAAATAACGGCGGTTATTCCCTATTACGGATACGCAAGGGCAGACCGTAAGACAGCAGGTAGAGAATCTATTACAGCAAAATTAACTGCCAATCTGCTTGTCAAATCAGGAGTCGATAGAGTCCTTGCCATGGACCTACATTCGGCACAAATACAAGGTTATTTTGATATTCCTTGCGACCACATATATGGATCTCCTGTATTAGTTGATTACCTTTCTGACCAAAAACTCGATGAGATAGTTGTAGTCTCTCCAGATGTAGGAGGGGTGGCGAGAGCAAGAGCTTTCGCAAAGCAAATGAATAATGCATCTCTAGCAATTATTGACAAAAGGCGATCAGCCCACAACGTATCTAAAAGTCTTACGGTAATTGGAGAAGTAAAAGGCAGAACAGCAATCCTTATTGATGACATGATTGATACAGGTGGAACCATTTGTGCAGGTGCAGAGCTCCTAAGGCAAGAAGGAGCCGAGAGAGTAATAGCTTGTGCATCGCATCCTGTTTTCTCCCCACCTGCCTATGACAGACTTTCTAAAGAAGGTTTATTCGAACAGGTCTTAGTAACAAACAGTATTCCCATACAAAAAGATTGTTATTTCCCAGAACTGAAAATATTATCAGTAGCAAATATGCTTGGAGAAGCAATTTGGAGAATACATGAAGAAAGCTCAGTAAGTTCAATGTTTAGATAGATAGATAGATAGATAGATAGATAGATAGATAGATAGAACGACTAATAGCTACCAGCTTAATTCATAAGGTTGAGATGGTAATCAATCAATCTTTCTCTAGAATAAGGTCTAAAACTTCACTAGTATTAGAAGACAACTTAGACCTCTCTAGATAATTAATGACCTTATACATTTCATTCTTCTGTGGCTGTTTATAATGCTTCCACCTGCTGAAGGCTTTTATTATTCTAGATGCTGTAATTGGATTGCGTTTATCAACATCAAGAATCTGATTCGCTAGAAACTTATAACCACTCCCATCTGGATTATGAAAACAATCCGTATTAGACACAAATCCTCCTAAAACAGCACGAATTGCATTCGGTGCCTTGAAGTCAAATAATGGATGAAATAAAAGCTCCTCAATTCTTTTTAAGGAATCATTTCTTGGAGTAGAAGCTTCTAAGGAAAACCAAGTATCTAGAATAATAGGCTTATTTTTCCACCTATCATAAAAGGCATTTAGAGCAAGTTCTCTTTCTGCACAATCCACATTATGCAATGCATATAAACCTGCTCTAGCTAAAGTCATCGAACTTGATTTAACTGCATTAAATGAATCTTTTCGAATTTCGAGATCATCTGCCAAAGAACATACAGTCCAAACAAAAGCTATAAGGGTGCGAAAACCTTTACCTTCTGGCCATTTTTCACCTAAGGATCTCTTATTAGAATTGATTAGTTGCTTTAGAGAATGTCCTAGCGTCGTACCAATAAGTCTTTTCATAAATAAAATTGAACTTTTCAGCTCAATTGGATCAGCCTCATCATGAAGAACTTCCAGTTCCGAAACATCAGGAGAACTCATTAAAGATGATAAGAATGCAGGCTGATTATCACCAAGGGTCTTTATCAAGTAACTAAAAGACTCTATTAAACTTTGTTCAGTTAGAATATCAGGATTAGTATATGTTCGAGAAAGTATAACTTTAGACAAAAGTCTTTGAGAAGAATCCCATCTCACAAAACTGTCATTATCATATTTAATAAGGTGTATTAACTGTTCTAAATTATTATCGACATCCCAATTTACAGGTGCTGAAAAACCTCTAAAAACCGATAAAGTTGGAGGACAATCTTGACTTACTATATCTTGGAAAATAAATTCATCTTGTAATTTATCTAGTACAAATAGTTTCTCTTTTCCTATGATACCTTCTCTACCAATAACTGCCATCAAAATAGGTATAACTAAAGGAGTTGAAACGTCTTTATTTTCATCCAGAACAATTTGCTCGCATACAATACTTAAAGTTCCTTTCTGTTGATTCCACTTCTGATTAATCACTACTTTTGGAGTTCCAGCATTGTAATACCAATGAATAAACTGATCTATATCAAAGCCTATGTCTTCTCTTGACTCAAAAGCACCATCAATAACTGCATAAACAAAATCTTCTGTAGTAGCGGCAGATCCGTCATATTTTCTAATATAGTTATTAATTCCATCTAAAAACTGCTTCTTCCCAACTAATAGTTGAAGCATCCGGACCAACTCAGCTCCCTTCTCATATATTGTCGTTGTGTAAAAATTATCAATAGAAATATATTCATTAGGCTTTACTGCATGTGATGTAGGTCCAGAATCTTCTCTAAACTGAACCCTTCGCAGAAGAGAAACATCTTGAATTCTTTTTATCCCAAAAGAATGCAAATCCGCAGTAAAAGATTGATCCCTAAAAACCGTTAATCCCTCCTTCAAAGAAAGCTGGAACCAATCTCTACATGTTATGCGATTACCTGTCCAATTATGAAAATACTCATGAGCTACAACACCTTCGATTCTTTCCAATTCGTCATCTGTTGATATATCAGTATCAGAAAGTACAAGCTTTGAATTAAAGATATTTAATCCTTTATTTTCCATAGCTCCCATATTGAAATGTCTTACTGCAACGACATTATATTCATCTAGATCATATTCTAGATTATAAGATTTCTCGTCCCATGCCATTGCTTTCTTTAAAGAAGTAATGGCATGGGAGGTATACCCCTCATCACCTTCCTCAACAAAAAAATTAATTTTTATATTTTTACCCAAGCTAGAAAGATAAGAATCTTTGACCTGTTTTAATTTACCCGCAACCAATGCAAATAAATAACTTGGCTTAGGGAAAGGGTCTTCCCATACAACTTTACGGCGGTTAACATCTTCTGACAAAAGTCTTGATTGAACAAGATTACCGTTTGATAGTAATACTGGAAATTTATCAACATCAGCTTCTATCAATACCCTGTACTTACTTAAAACATCTGGCCTATCAGGATGAAAACAAATTCTACGAAAACCTTCTGCCTCACATTGGGTAACAAGGATCTCGCCACTATTATAAAGGCCTTCTAGTGATGTGTTCCCATAAGGGTTTATTATATTAATAATCTCAAGATTAAAAGGGTCATTTGGCATATCATAAATAATCAGTCTATTATCGTCTAATTTATAAGAACTATCTTTAAGTCGAATAGCATTGATTTTTATAGATTCAATCTCTAAATCAATTCCTTCCAGAATAAGAGGAGGGTTATCATCAAAAATACTTGCAATGCTCATAGAGCTTGCAACTCTGACAAACTCTTCATATATATGAAACTCTAAGTTAATATTTGGAATCAAATAAGGATATTGTCTGTAATCAGAAAGACGTACCATCCCCCTTTAACAAAATTCTTATAAAGTTTAATCAAAAAAGGATATAAGTAAAGGATTTGAATTTGATTTTTAATAAAGGTAATTGACGGGAACTTAAAAAAAGTTTAAATCACTTACAAGATATCAGTACAAATCAATGAATATTCTCAACTACTACTATTCTGACTCTTGATCAGCTTTTCAATTCTCTCTCTAACATCATTAGGGACATCCTTGGGGCAATATTGAAGCGCTCCGGTCACAACTTGAAGCTCGGCACCAGAGAAAAGCTGCTTGTTCGACAATTTCTCTTTACCAGCTGATTTAACAATTCCACCATGTCTTCCATTTAAAACTTGAACATAAGTTGCTGATGCAATTCCAGCAGCCTTAGGAAACTCTATTCCAGCAGCTCTGGCATTACAAATGTAAGAAGCACCTAACCCCCTATACAAGAAAATATCTTCCTTAGTGGCAGGTAATACTTTGGACTTCTTGTTGGATTCCGAACAAGCGGTAAGAGACAAAAAAACAATTGGAGCTAAAACAAGCCATCTTGCAAACGATCGACCTAATCGACCTGATGAGAATTTCGACTGAACCAAGAGAAATAAATTACTATTCCCTATCATAACAGCATTAATCAGCCATAAGAACAACCAATTATCAAAGGCTTAGAAATTTTGCCTTTAGATAATAATTTCAAAAGCTGCAATCTCATAATGCAAACCAAACCACAAGCCAAACAAACACTTGCAACACGATTATTCATTAAATATATAATCAAATATAGACCAACATGTATTTGAGAATTGCTTTTAAGCATGTCCGCAATTAACAAAAACTAAATCAGCATATTTATCAGAAGTAAATCCTAAGGTGAATCAAAGAGATTCAACTCGTCAGCAGGTATTAAATTGAAGTCAAATCAAATCAAATTAAATAGGTACATAAAAAACAACAGATTGTTCAATACTTTAATTTCTACTCGATTAATGGAGCAAAATATAATAAAGTATAAAACGATATTGCAAAGATATAAAGGCAGTGGATTTGGTTCAAGACCGTGAGCAGCCAAAGCTACATCTCATGCTTGTCGCAGCTCGTGATCACCTGTTAAGAGGTGATCTTAGGTCCCTCATTCAGTTCCTAGAAAAAGAAGATTGCGGTTTCGAAGTCACGCTGCAAGTATCAGACCCCAGTGAAAACCCAGAATTACTAGAATTTCATAGATTGATAGCAATACCAGCTCTAATCAAACTTTCACCAGCACCTAAACAAATATTTGCAGGAAGTTCAATTTTCCAACAATTAAGAAGTTGGTTACCTAAATGGAAGCAAGAAGGGTTGGTCAGCAATCTAGGACTTAGCCTGAGACCCTCAAATCTTGATAGCAGTCAAACTCAACGAGAATTTCAGCTAGAAGATGAATTATTAGTTTTAAGACAAGAGAATGAAACTCTAATAGATCGCATTGAGTCTCAAGAAAGGTTGTTAAGGATGGTTGCTCATGAATTAAGAACCCCAATCACAGCAGCAGCTTTGGCCGTCCAAAGCCAACAACTTGGCCAAATTGATATCAAAAAATTTCAAGATGTCATCAAAAGAAGACTTGATGAAATGGAATTACTTTCTAAAGACCTCCTTGAAGTGGGAAGCACACGATGGGAAGCTCTCTTTCATCCACAAAGATTGGACTTAGCAAATATTTCCGCAGAAGTAATTCTTGAACTAGAGAAACTTTGGTTAAGGAGAGGTATTGGAATTAACACTGATATTCCTTCTGACCTTCCAGAAGTTTTTGCTGATCAACGAAGAATGAGACAAGTGCTATTAAATCTCATGGAAAATGCTCTTAAATTTACAGAAAGTGGTGGAAAGATCTCAATAAGCATGCTTCACAGAACTAACCAATGGGTTGAAGTAAGTGTTTGTGACAATGGACCTGGTATTCCTGAAGAAGAGCAACAACGTATCTTTTTAGACCGCGTTCGATTACCTCAAACTTCCGCCCAAACATCTGGGTTTGGAGTTGGCCTATCTGTGTGTCGTCGAATAGTTGAAGTTCATGGCGGTCGAATTTGGGTTGTATCAAACCCAGGAGAAGGTTCATGCTTCTATTTCTCAGTTCCTGTATGGCGGGGTCAAAAGAAGGACTAAGACTTCTTGACGGAGGGCAAGGCTGGCCCGTATTTTTCGAATGTGATTAATTTCACACTCATGTGCAATCACGGCCTCGCCCCCATCGTCTAGAGGCCTAGGACACCTCCCTTTCACGGAGGCGACAGGGGTTCGAATCCCCTTGGGGGTATTTAATTTTATAAGTAAGAAAATTTGTATTTCCTATCTAAATTATTTCAATCTGCTCATTTTCTAGGACTAGCAATTCACTAGAGAAGATCTTTGTCTGAATACGATCAAGGAAGATTCTCGAAGTAGATAAATTTAGAAGAAATTTCTTCTGAGAATCCTTGTCAGTTCTCACAACAAAAATTTTTAACAGCCTATAAAAAGCAATAAGGCAGAGACTCTAGATTGGGAATAATCAGTGAAAGACCAAGAAATACATCAAATGTTCGACCTTCATTTCAGCTGTGCCAATCCCAAAACGTGACCTTCTTAATGCGCTTTCTTAACTAATTCAGTCAAGGGATTGGTATTCTCGCCATCTGTTTTGTTTTATTGATGGCTTACTCGCAAGCAGTAGTGGTGGCCGGCGGCCTAGCCCATATTCCTGTTGCTATTGGGGTTTTCTGGTTAACTCAAAGATTCATCTTGCAACAAACTGGATCCAAGAAAGCTTCTAGCAGCTCGTCGCCAGAGGGCCAAGTAAAGGCTCAAACCTCTCTAAACGACTCTGAACCCAAGGCTGCCTCTCCAGGCCAACCTCAGCCTCGCAAAAAGGCTCATAGCGATGTTCCGGTAAACACATACAAACCTAAAACTCCATTTGAAGGAAAAGTTTTAGAAAATTACAGCCTTCTCAAGAGAGGGGCCATTGGCCGAGTGAATCACATCACCTTTGACCTTTCTGGAGGAAATCCCCCTCTCAAATATGTTGAAGGTCAAAGCATAGGAATCATTCCTGCTGGAGAAGATGCAAAAGGCAAGCCTCACAAAATCAGGCTTTACTCCATAGCGAGTACAAGACATGGAGATAATTTCACTGGAAACACAGTTTCTCTATGTGTTAGGCAGCTTCAATATGAAAAAGATGGAAAAAAAATTGATGGAGTATGCTCCACATTTTTATGCAACATTTCGCCTGGAGACAAAGTAAAGATAACTGGTCCAGTAGGAAAAGAAATGCTTTTACCTGAAGATGAAGAAGCAAACATAATTATGTTTGCAACTGGAACAGGAATAGCACCAATGAGAGCTTATCTTAGGAGAATGTTTGATAAAAAAGAAAGATCAAAAAATAACTGGAATTTCAGAGGAAAGGCATGGCTATTTATGGGAGCTCCTAAGACCGCCAATCTTCTATATGATGATGATTTCGAAAACTACAAAAGTAATTTCCCAGACAATTTTGTTTATACAAAAGCTATTAGTCGTGAGCAAAAGAATCCTCAAGGAGGAAGAATGTATATTCAAGATAGAGTCACAGAAAATGCGGATGAGATCTTCTCATTAATAGAAAATCCCAAGACCCATATATATCTTTGTGGACTTAAAGGTATGGAACCTGGTATTGATGAAGCAATGACTAAAGCTGCATTATCAAAGGGTATTAACTGGTCTGAATTAAGACCTGCATTAAAGAAAGAAGGAAGATGGCACGTTGAAACTTACTGAATAATTTCATAAGTAATTAGTTAAAAGCACGCTTCTATCTCTATTAGCAAGTGTGCTTAAATTATCAAAGGAGTAAATAATAAATGCTAATTACTAAACTAATTTTGGGCATCCGACAACAAATAGTGGCGTATTAGCTAAAAACAACTTGAATTTATGAGTTGGTCATATAAAAATCATCTAAGAACATCTTCTATGAGTAAGGCAATCACAAATCCTCTAAGAATTGGACTAAGACAAGAACGGGTGATTTCCCCTCAATGTCTTGTGATATTTGGAGCCAGTGGGGATCTAACTCATAGAAAGTTAGTTCCTGCACTTTTTGAGCTCTTCAAGCAAAGAAGACTACCTAGTGAATTTGCAATTCTCGGATGCGCAAGAAGACCTTGGTCAGATGAAGACTTCCGTCAAAAGATGCAAAACTCATTAAAAGAAGTAATACAAGAAGATCCAACAACATGGGAACACTTTGTCCAATGTCTTTTTTATGAGCCCGTCGATCTTCAGAAGCAAGAAGACTTAGTAAGTCTGAGTAAACGATTAGAAGAAATTGATAAAATACGAGCTACGCATAATAATCGAACATTTTATCTATCTGTATCCCCTAAGTTCTACGCTGGTGGATGCAAAGCTCTTTCTAATGCAGGCCTTTTAAAAGATCCTAAGCGGAGCAGAGTAGTAATTGAAAAACCTTTCGGAAGAGATTTTAGAAGTGCTCAGAATTTAAATCAAATAGTTCAAAATTGTGCAAAAGAGAGTCAGATATTTAGGATTGATCATTACTTAGGAAAAGAAACAGTACAAAATATTCTTGTGCTTAGATTTGCAAATACAATTTTCGAACCAATATGGAACAGAAATTTTATTTCAAGTGTTCAGATAACTGCTGCAGAAACTGTAGGAGTTGAAGACCGAGCAGGATACTACGAATCATCAGGTGCATTGAGAGATATGGTCCAAAATCACTTAACTCAAATGCTTGCAATTACGGCAATGGAACCTCCTGGCCACTTTGATCCTGAAGCAATAAGAAATGAAAAGGCAAAAGTGCTTAAATCATCTCGATTGGCAAACGAAATAGAACCCTGGAAATGCTGTATAAGGGGGCAATATGCAGGAGGCGGTAGCCAATCTCACCCACTAATTGGTTACAGAGAAGAACCTGGAGTAAGTCCTAATTCCTCAACAGAAACATATGTAGCAATGAAAGTTTTTATTGAGAATTGGCGTTGGCAAGGAGTGCCTTTTTACATTAGGACTGGCAAAAGACTAGCCAAAAGATTAAGTGAAGTTGTGCTGACATTTAGAGAAGCACCTGTACATCTTTTTGACACCGCAGGAGGCACTCCAACCTCTAACCAACTTATCTTGAGAATTCAACCTAATGAAGGTGCAATTTTTAAATTTGAAGTTAAGTCTCCAGGCTCTGGCATGAAAAGCAGACCTGTAGAAATGAACTTTTCCTATGATCAATCCTTTGGAGAACCTTCTGATGAGGGTTATGTAAGGCTTTTGGCAGATGCAATGCTTGGCGACCCAACACTTTTCACAAGAAGTGATGAAGTAGAGGCAGCATGGAAGCTTTATACACCTTTACTTCAGATTATTGAAAACAATCCAAGGGACTTACCTATATATCCTTATGAATCAAGAACATGGGGACCTGAAGCTGCTGATGCACTCCTTGCCAAAGATCACCTTCTTTGGCGCAGACCATAAATAGCCTTTAACAAATCTCCTCTAATTATTTAAGCAATGTCACCTCAGCTAACACTTCAGACTCCAATCCAATTACCTCCATCAGAGATCCCTTCATATCTAGAGCAACTTTGGTCTAAAGATCAACCATCAAATTCAGGAGCTAATACATTTTCATTATTAATTTGGCAACCTTCTTGGTTAGAGCAAAAACTTATTAGAACAGGGAGACTTAAATCTCCAATTGAAGGGAATCAGCGCAATGAGCTTATTGAAGCCGCAAGAAAAGTTGTCTTAGAAAAAGATCTTCCTCACAGCACACCTCCTCTGGAATCGATTGTTTGCAATTCACTAATTCCTCAAAATGAAAACAAATCAATAACTGATTTAAGAGGTCAACATGTACATAGAGCAATCAGTGCATTACAACCAAGAAGACTAATTACATTGGCTCCAACTCTGAATGGTAAGAATAAGCTTGAGACACTAGTAGCAGCATATTGTCCTCTCCTCGAAGAAAGTGGAAGTGATTCGGCCTGTGGAGATGTTGTTGTATTCAGAGGAGGAATGGATTCAATTAAAGAAGGACTAGATATTGTAGAGAATCTAATTCCAGAAGAGTTACCTTCATGGATTTGGTGGAATGGATATCTTGACGAAGCTAAACCTATGCTGAACAAATTAGCATCTTCAGGAAGAAGACTAATACTTGATAGTGCTCTAGGTGATCCTTATTATTGCCTTGAATTACTTAAATCAAAAACATGTAAGGATCAAGCAATTAATGATTTAAATTGGCTAAGGCTGCGTAGCTGGAGAGAATCTCTAGCGATGGTATTTGACCCACCTAAAAGAAGAGAAATACTCCAAAATATTGTAAACATAGATATAGATTTTGAAGGAGAAAATCCAGTACAAGGACTTCTCCTTGCTGGATGGATTGCAGACAGGCTTAATTGGAAAATCGTAGAGTCTATACCCAGTGACGAGGAGATTATAGAGGCAAAATTTAAAAGGGATGATGATTACATTGTTCATTTAAAGCTAATCTCTCTACCTGTTGGGAGACCAAGTATCCACCCCGGTCAAATAGTTGGAATAAGACTTATCTGCAAAAGCAATGAAAGAAGCAACAACGACGTCTGTGTAATTCTTGGAGCTGAATCTACAGAATGCATGCGGCTAGAAGCTGGTGGCATGGCCAGCATGGAACTAATAGAAGAAGTTGTACCAAATCAATTTACTTCTGTGGAAATGGATGTAGCACGCCTACTTAAAAGTTGTAGAGGAAGTACAAGTCCTCTTTTATCTAAAGCGGCCCCTTTAGCCTATGAACTCTTTAAGCTAGTTAAAAAGTAATCTTTCCTGAAAAGTAGCCAAAAATTATGGCATGTGTTTTTGCTGCTCCTTCTAGTGGCAGCGGTAAAACTTTAATAAGCCTTCTAATTTCTTCTTGGGCTTACTGCAAAGGACTAAATATCCAAACTTTCAAAGTTGGTCCTGACTATCTTGATCCTCAATTACTAAGTGCTTTTTCTGGAAAGCCATGCAGAAATCTTGATTTAGTACTTTGTGGACAAAATTGGACAACTGAAAGTTTCTATAGATTTGGAGGAGATGCTGATCTTGTTTTAGTTGAAGGTGTAATGGGACTATTTGATGGAATTGGTTCATCTAGTGAAGGAAGCACTGCAGCAATTGCTAAACATTTAAATATTCCAGTAATTCTTGTAATCAACTCAAGTGGACAAGCTGCTTCAATTGCAGCATTAGTACAAGGTTTTAGAAATCAAGATCCGGGGATCCAAATTGCAGGTGTTGTTCTTAACAAAGTAAGAACAAGAAGGCACAAAGAACTATTAGAAGAATCATTAAATGCAATTAGTGTCAAAACACTAGGAGCAATTCCAAATGATCCGTACTTAAAAATTCCAAGCAAACATTTAGGATTAGCTCCTGCACATGAAATAAGCAACATTGAAAAACAACGAGAAAAATGGTCACAAATAGCAGAAGATCACCTTTGTATAGATGAACTAATTGGTCTTATGAATGCTCCAATAAAGACAAAATTCCAAACAAATCTTCAGCTAACAAAACAAAAGGCCGGAGATTTATCAAAAATCCTTCCAATAGCGATTGCTGAAGACGATGCTTTTCACTTTAAGTATGAAGAAACGAAGGAATACTTAGAAGAGCTAGGTATGCCAATACTTAGATGGCGACCTTTATATAACGAAGATATTCCTAACGAAGCAAAAGGTTTAATTATTCCAGGAGGGTTTCCTGAACAGCATGCCAGTACCTTAGCAAAGTGTGATCGAACAAAAAGTACATTAAAAAACTTCTTTGGAAAGCATCCAATCTATGCAGAGTGTGGAGGAATGCTACTACTAGGGGAATATTTAAAAGATCTAGAAGATGAAAATCATGAAATGGCTGGCTTATTACCCTTTACTGCTCATAGGGGAGAACTAAATGTAGGGTATAGATTTATCAAATGCACTAAAAACAATCTAATAACTGAAAAAGATGATAATCTTGTAGGTCATGAATTTCACAGATGGAACCTTAAAGTCAAAGGTAAAGATATAAATTCTATGTTATTGAAAAAAGACATGAATCAATCCTGGGAAGTAAAAGGATGGAAAATAAAAGAATATAAAGAAGGCTGGTCTAATAATATTTTCCATGCAAGCTGGATTCATCTTCACTTAGCAAGCTCTCCTAAAATACTAATTAGATTAAGAAAAGCGATGGAATCTACCAGCAAATCAGAATAGATATTCCAGAAAATTTTTCAAGTATAAAATGTTAGCAACTAAATCCAAATAACTCTAAAAATACCCTCAACACAAATCTTCGTTCGAAAGTATTCTTTTCCACAAGCTAATATCTAATTCTGATCCTTTTTCACCTACAAGCCATACAGCTTCTTCTGCTCGACTTACAGCTACATAGGCTAATTGCTTTCGCAAAGTATCCTCCTTTGGCCAAAAGATGTCAGGCGCAACAAAAACCTCGCCAAAAGTACTTCCTTGACTTCGATGAACAGTTAGCACGGAAGCAGGACCTAACGAAGCAAATGCATCACGAACCAAAAAAAATTGACGCCAAACAGATCGTCCTTTTTTATGACCTAACTCCTTAGCATATTGCCTTAAGTGATTCAAAGCTCTATCAAGCAGTTCCCTAGACTGATTACCAATAGCTGGCAATAATCTTAAAGTTAAGTCTAACTCTCCAGCACTAATATGTGCACTCAATGTATTAATAACTGGTACTGACCAATCGCTATTACCTACCAAACCAAATTCTGCCAAATCAATACTTTCTTTCTTTATATCATTTACCACAAGCTCTCGATTTGATCCAAGAACCATATCTGGCTCTTCTCCTACCTGAGGTCCATCTTTAGAGGCCTGAGCCATTACAGCACTCCTAGTAATAAGGACTTCTCCCGGCAAAACTGGCAATTGATCTGCCATGTCTCCATGTACAGCCCTTCTTGCATGAGGGACAAGAGTTTCCAAAACACGGTTTGTATAACAAAGAATCCTTGCCCTATCTGGTTTATCGCTAATTGAAGCTTCTTTTAAAGATTTTTTTGCAAGATTTAGCCAATCTGTCTTATCGAGACATGCAACTCTGCCTTTTGCAGACTGAATGATTGGGATAGTTGGTGGCCTTCGGCAGGGTAATCGCCCATCTCGAAAACCGTTTGCAAGCTTCAAAACAGGTCCTTGATGCCTGACAACCTCTTTCAATTCAGAATTAAAAGACCTTTTCATTGAGAAAACAGGGCTCTTTTTCTCTCCAACTGGAGGCAGTTGAGCTGAATCCCCAACAAATACAAGCCTAGTTTTAAAGGGGTAAGCCGCTTTTAGTGTTATTTCTAAAAGAGTGCTATCAACCATCGAAGCTTCATCAACGAGCACCAATCCCAATTGCTCTAATGAATTAGCAGTCTGCTCAGTTTGCTCACACTGCTCGAGATCTCCCTTTCTTTTTAGTTTCAATCTCAAAAGTCTATGAATTGTTGCAGGATGCCAAACAGGAGACAACCCCTCCTGATCCAAGGCAAAACGAATAACTCCCACAGCTTTATGAGTAGGAGCTACAACTGTCCAACAATATCCTTTTTCTTCAACCAATCGTAAAAACCTTATAGAAAGGAAGGTCTTACCGCTTCCTGCATAGCCACTAAGCACAAAAGGCATACCTTCCTTATCATTTTCAAGCCAAGATTCAAAATTACTTAAAGCCTTATCCTGATCTGAAGTTAGGCCACTACTTATCAAACTCCTAGAAAAATTGCTCACCCTTTAAGAAGTTGAATCGTTTGAAACAAATGAACTGGTGAACCGATAAATAAAATTCCTGGCAAAGCTATTGTAGGTCCAAGTAATCCACCCACTAAGACTTCAATACGACTATGCCCTAAATTTTCTTTTAACAGTTTTTCTGGTGGGTTAGACCAAGTTTTTGAAGGCAGACTATTTACTCTCTCCGCTGTAAAGCCTGCAGCTCTTCTTATTCCGCTAGCATCATACATAACAATAAAAGCCACAGTACTAGCCAAGGCAAATTCTGGATTAGAAAACCCATATTCCAATCCAATTCCTGCAGCCGTACCAGTAACCAAAGCAGAATGACTTGAAGGCATTCCACCAGTTTCAAATAAAACAGCAGGGCGAAAAGTTTTATTCTTGAGAAAATCAAATACAAGCTTCGAAAGTTGTGCTAATCCACAAGCTATGAGCCCCCAAGACAAAACAACATTGTCAAGCAGTTCTATAAAAGGAGCAAATGAAAAATCGAAGTAATTCATCTATCTCTACTCGTTATAAAATCAGCCAAAGCCATTAAAGGTACTGCATTAAAAGACCAAGGTTTAAGAGCTAACTTTGCTTCATTTACAAGGAAACGAGCCCTTTCTTTTGATTCATCCAAACCAAGCAACTTAGGGTATGTTGTTTTATCTGAAACAAGATCTTTCCCTGCTGTTTTTCCTAAGACATCGCTACTTGCAGTTACATCCAAAATGTCATCAATTATTTGGAATGCAAGTCCTATGCCCCTTGCATAAGTAGATAGAGCGCTAAGCATCTCTTCACTTGCACCACCAATCAATGCTCCACAAACTACGCAAGCCCTAAGCAATGCCCCTGTCTTATGCAAATGAATGTACTCTAATGTTTCCAAATCAACTTCCTTTCCTTCTGAATGCAAGTCGACAATTTGGCCGCCAACTAATCCTGGAGCACCAGCAGCCAAGGAAAGCTCTCCAACTACTTTGACAAGTCTTTCAGCTGGCACATCTTCAGTTCGCAAAGCAACCATTTCAAAAGCTCGTGTTAGCAATGCATCGCCAGCAAGTATTGCAACAGCATCTCCATATACCTTGTGATTAGTTGGTCTGCCCCTACGTAAATCGTCATTATCCATTGACGGCAAATCGTCATGTATCAACGACATTGTGTGAATCATTTCTAAAGCAACAGCTGTCGGCAATGCCTTTTCAGAATCACCTCCAACAAATTCACAAGCAGCCAAACAAAGAATTGGACGAAGTCTCTTACCACCTGCCAACAATGAATACCTCATCGCTTCACGCAATTGCTCTGGCCGTTCAGGACAAAGCGAACTATCCAAAGCAACTTCAACGCTTTTTCTGGCCTTAGCCAGATATTCGGACAAATCGAAAGTGGAGCTAGCCGTTCCCACCATAAATAAAAACTAGTTGGCGGAATTCTGTCAGGCCGCCACTCTCATGGAAGCAAATCTCCCAGAGTTAGGGACAAACCGCAATGCTCTTGCCAAAGAATTGTGGTGTTAGCTAAGAGCATAGTTACTGTCATAGGCCCTACACCCCCTGGCACAGGAGTAAGAGCACTTGCTATATGAGCAACTTCATCGAAATTGACATCACCACACAATTTTTTCTGAGCTTGACTTTTTGAAAGAGAGGTTCCATTTCCAATTCGGTGAATACCTACATCAACAACAACTGCATTTTTCTGAACATGTTCTGCTCCAATAATGAGAGGACAACCTGCCGCTACAACAAGTATTTCTGCTTGTCTAGTTAAATCAATTAAATCTCTAGTCTCTGAATGAGCAACACTGACAGTTGAATTAGCAGCCTGAAGCATTAGAGCCATTGGTTTTCCAACAAGAATGCTTCTACCAACAACAACTGATCTTTTACCTTTAAGAGAAATATTGTTTCTCGCCAATAAAGCCATTACACCAGCTGGAGTACAAGATCTAGGTCCTTTTTCTCCTTTTATTAGTTTCCCAAGGTTGACAGTATGTAAACCATCAGCATCTTTATCTGGATGAATGTGATCTAAAAGAAGTCCTTCATCTATCCCTTGAGGGACTGGTAATTGCAAAAGGATGCCATCTACTAGGTCATTTTTATTAAGTGACTCAATTGCATCTATTAGCTCAACTTCAGAAGTTTTCTCAGGAAAATAAGAACCAAAACTTTCTACTCCAATCCTTGAGCAAGCCTTTTCTTTATTAGAAACATAGACTTCACTTGCAGGATCATCCCCTACACGAATGACAGCTAAACCTGGAGGCCGGCCAGCTTTTTCAGTGCCAATAGCAATCTCATCCCTTAAGCGATCTTCAATTTCTTTGGCAAGTTGCCTCCCATTAAGCAAAAATGTCATATACAAATCATGAGCTCTTAGCAGCATGCTCCTAAATAGGTAGCTAGCTTAAGTTCAAGTTCAAACTTTTGTGGTCAAGATTCCCAGATTAAATAGCCTTTGGCGTACTTGGTTGCGCAGCGAGTCTCCTCGACGCTGGGTACTACCGTGGTCAACTCCCAACAAAGGGGGGATCATATTGTTATGCCTACTTGTAGCAATTACTTCAAGCTGGCAATATTTGATTGAGCCAGAATTAAAAGTTGGGCTTCAAGCTCCTTATGAAGCCATAGCGCCAGGAAATGCACTCATTGAAGATACTAAAGCAATAAATCAGAAGAAATCAAATTTAGCCCAAAAGACTTTTATACAAGTAATTGATCAGAAAGAAAATGAAAACCTAAAAAATAATCTTAGCAAGAAATTAAACAATATTAATACACTTACTATTGAGAGAGATTCTCTTAAGTTAAACGAAATCAAACCAACCAATAAAGAACAGAAGTGGATAAAATCTATCTCTAAATTAGAAAGAGATGGCTGGGAAACTAATATTAAGAATACAGCCGATAAAATGCTCGCGCAAGGAATCATAAACAGCCTATCACTTGATCAACTAAGCAAAGCATCCTCACTTCAACTTTTAAATTTAGGAGATAAAACAAATCCAGCAAGAACATTAGGAGGAAAAATTCTCACAAGTACATTTTATGGCGCAAGCAATCTAAAAATAGATCAAACCAAGAGTCAACTTCTATTAGAAAAGCTAGTCAGAAAACAAAGTGTTCCAAAAATAAAAGTAAATAAAGGTGATCTCATAACCCGAAAAGGAGAAATAATAACTGCTCAGTCTTTAGATGCATTAAAACATTTTGGAATGATAAGTAGAAGACCACAGCCATTTGTTTGGCTTGGAAAGTTTTTAGAAGCGATTACAAGCTGTCTCGTTCTAGTGATAATCATGAGAAGGGAAAAACCTTGTCTCCAACCAAGGCATGCTTTCCTTTCATTAGGATTACTGTTAATAACACAAGCAAGCAAAGTCTGGTTTGGTTCTGCTGTTAGTCCTTTAGCGGTAATAGTCCCACCCACCCTTTTAATTTCACAGGGACTTGGCTCAACCTCTGCATTAGCTTGGATGGCCGTTAGTAGCTTCTTATGGCCAATCCAAGCTAATGGAATTGGTGAAGGAAGAATGATGGTTGCTTGCGCAGCCGCAGCCCTAGTTGCATTACAAGGGGGGAGGATGCGAAGCCGAGCCCAGCTCTTTCAAATGGCAATACTCCTACCTTTTGGAGCTCTACTTGGCGAATGGATTCTTCTTAGAAATCAAATAGACCCTACAAATAATACGTTTGGGAAATTAACTCTTAATCCAGAAGAATTTGTCTCTGAAGCATTGGGATTAGGAGCAATGCTAATGCTTACAATCCTATTAATTCCAATACTAGAAAGTACCTTTGGCCTAATAACAAGAGCACGATTATTAGAACTTGCAGATTACGAACGACCTTTGCTTCGTCGCCTTTCCTCTGAAGCCCCAGGAACATTTGAACATACTCTTATGATTTGTGGATTAGCAGAAGAGGGAGCCAGAACAATTGGAGCAGATGTTGATCTAATACGAACAGGCGCTCTTTATCACGACATAGGCAAACTCCATGCACCTGAATGGTTCATAGAGAATCAAACAGGGAAAAAGAATCCTCATGATCAAGCTAATGATCCTTTCCTTAGTGCCAACATATTGCAGGCCCATGTAAATGAAGGTCTCAAACTTGCTCAAAAGTATCGTCTACCAAAACCTGTATCAGACTTCATACCAGAACATCAAGGTACTTTAAAGATGGGATATTTTCTATACAAAGCCAAAGAACTAGACCCCACAATTCAAGAGCATTTATTCAGATATAAAGGCCCAATACCAAGATCAAGAGAGACTGGAATACTTATGCTTGCCGATGGATGCGAAGCAGCTCTTAGAGCATTAGATCCCAAAACAACTAATGCAGAAGCATGCCTAACAGTAAGAAGGATCTTTGAATCTAGGCAAAGAGACGGACAACTTAAGGAAAGCAGTTTAAGTAGGTCTGAGCTTGAATTGATAATTAGAGCTTTTATTAAAGTCTGGAGGCGGATGAGGCACAGAAGAATTTCTTATCCGATCAATTCGCCTTCTTCATCAGTTCCGGCATAAATATATGCTATTACAAATATCTTCAAGCAAAACCATTCCTATTAGAATAGCAATCATAACCTTATATTTTTTCTATGAATTGGTCTAGCCCAGTATATCAATGCCAACAAATTTAAAATAGCTAACAGCAAAGAAATTCCACTTAATGCGTGAGGGTCTCTAACAAGAACTAATCTAACAATTCCATATGGCAAAGATGCAGATAGAGCCATAGACAATGAGACCAAAGCCATGACCCCTCCCCATCGTCTTTCCGCCATCAAGCCTGCACATGCAACAATTCCAACAATCGCAGCTGGCCAAGCCAAACTAATTGCCAAGCTTATATTTGCTGTTTGCAATGGTGGACCTGCAAATGCAACCAATGCAATCACTGGCAAGGCAGCAACATTAGCCAACAAACCAGTCCAGGTCATTAGCCAATAACCTCGTACACCAGCATTCATTAGGCCTCCTTAGCGCTTAACAACTTTAGACTATTGATAAATTTGAACTTATATAAAAAAGTTTTATAATTTTTTGCTTAAGCTAGAAATCTCTTTCATAAGCAATATGAATACAACGAAATCAATGAGTACTGAATTTTGTTAATTGAATAATACCAAATAACGATAAACCCCAAACCAATTAGCAATGCAAAAGGCTTATCTAAGAAAAACATATAGATAATTTAGAATTATTATCTATTAATTCAGGAACTAATTTGCGTGACGCTAGGAACCTTTTCCCTGAAAGATTGCTTCTTATCACTTCGAGTATTTATTTTCAAAATACTGAATATCCTCACTGCTCCTAGAGCATGAACAGCTCGATGGCATTCCTCAACACACTGAGAAACTTGGTGCCATTCGCCTTCTATAGCAGTTCCATTTGGGCCAAGTTCATATTCAAGTCCACTCCTCTTGATTATCTTTAAACAAGTCGCGATATACATGTTCAGAGATATTCCCTCAGACACTGGAATTACACAAAGGTCTACGCTTGCCCACATATTTCTAAAGCGACAAACCGTTATTTAGGCAGCTACTTGGATATCTAATTGTCCTCCAATCCCCAGTAGAAGTAAGGACTTCAACTCCGATTCCACCATGTAGGCAAGAATTACCAAAACCTTGATTTCTGCACCAATTCTTTGCAGCCTTCATGGCAGCATCAATTGACTCGTAGGGAGTATCTAAAACTGGATGAGGATTTCCATCAAGGCCAGCCAAGCGATAAAGTCTTCGATTAAGAACCATTTATCTTCACCTGGTTATCTTTAGAATTATTATCTCACATCTCATTACATAGGTATTTATAACGAAAAGCCTTTAAGGCTAAACACACTACAGATAATTTAACAAGAATTATTCCTTATCAATTAAACAAGTTAGATTCGAGCTATACCTTCTGCTTTAACTTCATCTTTCTGAGGATGTATAGAAGCTTTTAATTGACTATCAAGAAGTCTATTAAGTGCATTTACATATGCTTGAGCTGAAGCAACAACTACATCAGTATCTGCAGAATGACCTGAATAAAGTTTTCCTTCGCTCCTCAACCTTATTGTCACTTCACCGATTGCATCAATACCTTCTGTAACTGATTTAACAGAGAATTCAACCAGTTCATTTGACTCACCACAAAGTATATGAAGGGCTCTACAGACGGCATCAACAGGACCGGTGCCAATAGAAACTGCAGTCTGTTCTTCTCCACCTTGCTCTGAAAGAGTAATAGTTGCTGTTGGCTTAAGAGAAGTGCCACAACTAACTTGAACATGACGCAATTGGAATCGAGATTCAGGCTGTTGAACTTGCTCACTAACAATTGCTTCAAGATCTCTATCTGAAATATCTCTTTTACGGTCAGCCAGTTCTTTAAACCTAGTAAATGCTTCGTTTAAATCCTCTCTATTAAGATCATAACCAAGTTCCTCTAGTCTTGCTCTTACAGCACTTCTACCACTTAATTTACCTAATGAAATCCTATTTTTATTTAAACCAATAGTTCGAGCATCAACTATTTCATATGTAAGTCGATTCTTAAGAACTCCGTCCTGATGAATGCCCGATTCATGCGCAAATGCATTTGCTCCAACTATTGCCTTGTTTGGTTGTACAACCATTCCAGTTAGATTAGAAACCAATCGAGAGGTTTTAGTTATTTCTTCAGTTCTTACAGCGGTAAGAGGTGTAGGGCAATCAGGTTCCCTTCCAAAATATGGATTGAAATAACTTCTTCTTACATGGAGACCCATTACCAGTTCTTCTAAGGCTGCATTACCAGCCCTCTCGCCAATTCCATTAATAGTGCATTCAAGTTGTCTTGCTCCACTCTTAACAGCTTCAAGAAAGTTTGCTACTGCCAAGCCCAAATCATTATGTCCATGAACTGACAAGATAGCTTCATTTATATTTGGCACATTTTTATTAATTAAAGAAATAAGCTCTCCAAATTCTGATGGAGTTGTATATCCAACCGTATCTGGAATATTTATAGTTCCCGCACCTGCTGCTATTGCTTGCTCAATAACCTCAAACAAAAATTCAGGATCACTTCTACCAGCATCTTCACAAGAGAATTCAACATCATCAACTAAAGATCTAGCGAATTGAACCATCTCTGGAACAATTTCTAAAACTTCTTTTCTGGTTTTACGAAGTTTGTGTTCTAAATGAATATCACTCGTGGCAATAAAAGTATGAATTCTTTTTTTTGGGGCCGGTAAAATTGCTTCTCCACAAGCTTGAATATCAGCCTTAGAAGCCCTGGCCAAGCCACATATCACAGGGCCTTCATCTCCACCAACAATTTCAGCGATTTTTTGGACAGCAGCAAAATCACCTTGACTCGCAAATGGGAAACCAGCCTCTATAACATCAACTCCAAGCCTTGCTAATTGTTGCGCAATTGCGAGCTTTTCTTCCAAATTTAAACTTGCACCTGGAGATTGCTCACCATCTCTGAGAGTAGTGTCAAATATAAGGACTCGACCTGGATCCTTGGCCATAAAAACCTTGAAAAAACTATTCGAATGATCTTTGTCTACTGAAGTCTAATTCAGTCTCATCAAGAATGATCAAACCATCTCAAACTCTAAAGATCCCTGAATTAACAAAAAGGTCAATTTCTCTAAAACAATGCAGAATTAATTCTTTCAAAGCTATATAGGAGCAAATCAGGATTCAGGGCTAATTGAAGAAAAAGAGCCCTCATAGACTGAAGATTAATCTAAGTGCCTAAGTAAGGTATAAATTCATTGAACAGCAATCGTACAAAGTTGGCCAAAGGTGAACTAGCCCTTGTTCTGCATGCTCATCTGCCATATGTGCGGTCAAATGAGCCTGGTTCTCTTGAAGAGGACTGGTATTTTCAAGCACTAATGGAGTGCTACCTTCCTCTGCTTAGAATGCTTGAGGAAGCCTACTCAAGACATCAAAACCCAAAAATTACGATTGGGCTCTCCCCGACTCTGGTAACACTTTTTAGAGATGAAGATTTAAAAAGTAGATTCCCAAAATGGATCAGAAATAGACTTGCTTTATTGAAAGATGAACTCGAAAAAGACTTTCTAGGAGCAAGTTCTAACAGCTCTATCGCAGCAAGACATCTTGAATTAAAAATCAAGAAACAATTGTCAGATTGGTCATTATGTAATGGTGATCTAATAAGTCGCTTCAAAAAACTTCAGATTTCTGGAGTAGTAGATCTTCTAACTTGTGCAGCAACTCACGGATATTTGCCACTTCTAAGAGAAAACCCCGAAGCAATTAAGTGCCAACTTGAAACTGCCTTTAAAGAACATCTACGTTGTTTTAAAAACAAGCCACTAGGGATCTGGCTCCCAGAATGCGCCTACTACGAAGGTCTTGACTTTTATCTAAGAGAAGCTGGCTTTCGCTATGCAATTCTTGACGGCCATGGATTACTACATGCCAAACCAAGACCAAGATATGGATTATATGCACCAATTTGTACTAAAAATGGAGTAGCTTTCTTCGGAAGAGATAGCGAATCAACTCTTCCTGTCTGGTCAGCAAAGGAAGGCTATCCAGGCAATTCTTCCTATAGAGAGTTCCATAGAGATCTTGGATGGGATCTTCCTTTAGAAACAATCAAAAAGATAGGGATAAACGAGGCCAGACCTTTAGGTTTAAAGCTTCACAAAGTTACGGGAAGAAACACACCTTTAAACAAGAAAGCTTTCTACGAGCCCAATATTGCAGCAAAACAAACAAAAGAGCATGCTAACCAATATTTATTTTCACGCGGAGTCCAATTAAATCGATTAAGACTCTCAATGGGTCACAAACCTTTACTGGTCGCACCCTTTGATGCCGAATTGTTTGGTCACTGGTGGTTTGAAGGTCCAGATTTCCTTTCTGAATTATATAAACAAGCCGAAAATATGGAAATTAAATTTACTCACCTTAGAGATGTATTAAATCAAAACCCAAAACTCCAGCTATGTGATCCATCTCCATCAAGTTGGGGACAAGGCGGATATCATAATTACTGGCTAAATGAAAATAACGACTGGGTAGTCATTCAATGGAATAAAGCAAGTAAATCCATGACGAAGATTTTGGAGAATGAAATATCAGACCAGAATCAAATTAGAATTATAAAACAAGCACTTCGCGAACTTCTACTATCTCAATCATCTGATTGGAGCTTCATTCTACGCGCAGGAACAACCACGGATTTAGCAAAGAATCGAATAAACAGACATCTCAATCGTTTCTGGTTTTTAATTAGTGTAATAGAAAATAAAAAAGAACTAACGATATCTGATTTAGAACGGATAGAGAATGAGGATTTTATTTTCCCCGAAATTAGTTTAGCGGACTGGTCAAATTAATATTTATTTGAATTTGATGCTCCAAAAATCATACCTAACTTGATCTTTTTTGGAGACAAAAAGAATAGTCTAAGCATAACCATCAACAACCTTGGCAAAGGCAAAGTGTTTGCAAGAAATCCAGACCAATCCTCTCTAGGTAGACGAAAAAATGTTGCAAAGAACTGACGAAGATATAGCTCATCAAAGCTCATCAACCTCTTAAGCCCGTATTGATAAAGTCGATGTCGCTGGACAAGTTCTAAAGGCCAAAGGACCTTCCAACCTTTTCTAGCCAAAGTTTTTGAATCCCAATTAGGATGAGCATTCATGTATTTAGCCAATTTCCTGGCAAGAGTTGGGGCTCTCCTTAACAAAGCTCCAACCATATAACCAGAGGCAGGATGAACCATACTTGCTGCACCACCAAATGCCAAGAGAGGTTGATTTCTATAAGGTAATGGCAAATTCATTGGGAATAAACAATATTCTTCATGAATAACTTCTACAATCTCAACACCTCTATGACTCAACCTAGAATGAAGCCTTTCTTTTAAAGTATTCCATGAAAGAGGAGGAGAAAAAGCCAATGATGTTTCTTCGACAAAGAAAATATCTTCACCAAAATCCATTGCATATAAAAAAGTTGGAGGCTGAAGTATCTCTTCTTTAGTTAGATGATCAGGTCGAAAATCCATTAAAACAAATTGACCATTATCTACTGGAGGAGACGTAAATCGTCCAACTATTCCGTAGGCAGATTGCTGTGCTATAGATTCATAATGAGGTCTCTTAATAAAAGGACTTCGGTGACCACTTGCATCAATAACTAATCTAGCCTTATAACTGTTACCAGAGCTACAAATAACTTCTGTATTTGCACCCTGCAAACAAATATCTTTAGCAGTTTCTTTATGCCATAAAAGCTCTCCGCATCGTCGTAATAATGCCTTTTGCAATGCAGATTGATCGAACAAGCCATAATCAAAATCATGATTTACAGGAGCCTTTCCTTCATTTCCAATGCCATTTCCAAAAAAACTAACAGTATTAGTCCATCTATGACCTAATAAAGATGCCATCCCTAAAGATTCAAGTTCTTCAGCCCATATTCCATAAGTATTCGGCCAAGGTTTATCAGGAGCATGTGAAGCCAAGGCAGTAACGGAAAGACCTTGTTCTACTAATTCTGCAACAATACAAAGAGCTGCAGGACCAGCACCCATGACTAACACATCAGATGTTGTGTTCAATGTCAAACAGGGGGTGTTTCCTGAGAATCTGTAGTTTTATCTATTTCATTCTGAGTGGTTTGTGTTTGATCTTCCTCAGGTTCAGGAGGTACTAATACCACTTCCGACAAACGATCACCGGAATCAAGTTTTTGCAATTTAACGCCTGTAGCGGCTCTGGATTGCTGTGGAATCTGATCAGCACTTGTTCGAACGATAACACCCTTCTCGCTTACCAATAGAATCTCCTCCCCTTGTCCCAAAACCTTTAAACCAACCAACTGGTCACCTTCTCTTCTGAATTTCATTGCACGCAACCCCATGCCAGCCCTCTTTTGAAGCCTAAATTGTGTAACAGGCACTCGCTTTCCTAGCCCAGTAGCGGATGCTACAAGAACCCATGGCCCATTAGCAGAGGCCTCACTTTCACTCCCAGATTCCACATTTGAGCTTTTATCCACCTCATCAGCAAGCTCAGAAGGCAATACATCCATGCTCACCAAAGAATCTCCAGATCTCAAGTTCATTGACCTAACACCTCGGGCAGTTCGTCCTAATGGTCTCAACTCATCATCATTTAATCGAAAATGAATAGTCATTCCTTTTCGAGATCCAATTAGAACACTATCCCCTGAAATAGCTAATCTGACCCACGTAAGTGCATCTCCATCTTCTAAACCTATAGCAATAAGTCCATTAGAGCGGATTTTACTGAAAGCTGCCAAAGAGGTTCTTTTAATAAAGCCACCTTTAGTAAGCATCAACAAATAAGTATCTTCATCAAATGAAGATAATGCCAAAAGTGATGTAATAGCTTCTTCACGTGGAATTGGCAATAACTGAACTACTGGTGTTCCTTTAGCTGATCTACTACATTGAGGAACTCTGTAAGCAGCTAGTGCATAAGCAACACCTCTATCACTAAATAAAATAAGGCTGTCATGATCATTACAACTAATAAATTGCTTAACTTCTTCCTCTCCCTGACTCCTAGTTCCGGCCTTTCCTCGTGTTCCCCTACTAGTTGCTTCAAACTCTTTAACAGGCATTCTTTTTAAATATCCTGTTTCTGTAAGTAAGACAACAGATCTCTCATTTGCAATTAAATCTATATCCTCAATTCCAGAACCCAGATCTAAAATTTCTGTCCGACGAGGTGAAGAATACTTCTCACGTAATTTAGATAGCTCCTCTCTTATCAAATCTAAGACTCTATCTCTCTTAGATAGGATGTCTTTAAAATCTGCAATTTTAACAACCAAATCCTCATGTTCAAGTTTTATCTTGTCCGCCTCTAGCGCAGTTAATCTTCTTAATTGCATCTGAAGGATTGCATCTGCTTGAACTTCGGTTAATCCATGCCTTTCCTGAAGTTGATTCCTAGCAGTAGGTGCATCAGAAGCAGCTCTTATTAGTGAAATAATAGGGTCAAGTTGATCCAAAGCTGTTAGTAACCCTAAGAGAATATGGTCTCTTTCCTCCGCCTTCCTAAGGAAATATCTAGTCCTTCTTTCTATAGTTTCAACTCTAAAGTCAAGAAAGACTTGTAACATTTTTAGCAAATCAAGTGTGACTGGCTCTCCATTTACCAGAGCCAACATATTGGCACTAAAATTACTCTGAAGAGGAGTTAGTTTAAAAAGATTATTTAAAACTACTTGAGGATAAGAGTCTCGTCTTAACTCAACTACTATCCTCATACCATCACGATCACTTTCATCTCTTATATCAGATATACCTTCCAATCTCTTTTCATTAACCATATCTGCAATCCTCTCAATAAGTGCTGCTTTATTTGTTTGGTACGGTAATTGCGTAATAATCACTGCATCTCTATCGGGCCTTCCAGCTGTCTCTATTGTCTCAATACATGCAACACCTCTCATGGTTATAGAGCCTCTACCAGAAAGATAAGTTTCTTTTATTCCATTAGTGCCAAGTATCTGTCCACCAGTTGGAAAATCAGGACCCTTGATAATCTTAAAGAGATCCTTATTCTCTATATCTGGATTACTAATAAGCTCCTGAAGCCCGTCAATTAACTCACCTAAATTATGCGGAGGAATATTTGTTGCCATTCCAACTGCAATTCCTGAGGATCCATTAAGTAATAGCTGTGGAATACGTGCAGGCAATACAGTTGGTTCTTGCTGAGAACCATCAAAATTATCTGAGAAGTCAACCGTTTCAGCTTCAATATCTTCAAGCAAACTGTCTGTTGTAAGAGACATTAATCTTGATTCCGTATATCTCATTGCAGCCGGAGGATCATTATCTACTGAACCAAAATTGCCATGGCCATCAATAAGAGGCATTTGCATAGAAAAATCCTGGGCCATGCGCACTAATGCGTCATAAACAGCTGTATCACCATGCGGGTGATACTTACCTAGAACTTCTCCTACAACACGTGCACATTTTCGATAAGGCCTATCACTCGTCAAACCAAGTTCATACATCGCATAAAGGATGCGTCTATGAACTGGCTTCAATCCATCTCGGGCATCAGGCAATGCCCTACCAACAATGACACTCATCGCATACTCCAAATAGGAGCGCGACATCTCATTACGAAGATCTGTCTGGATTATCCGATCATCGGACTCGCCGGGACCAACGCTTGACGGTCCCATAGGATCAGCCATATAAGAGCTGTCTACCAAACATAAGGTTATCTCGGCATCTGATCAGTTGTTTACCCAACAGAGCACAAATTTGACTGTCGTGAGCCAAACAAACAAATCACCAAGCTCTAAAAACTCCTCTTAAAATCTAAAAGTCAGAGAGAGTAAATGTATGACCTCAGATAAGGAGTCCAGGTCAGTATTGCCTTCAAAGACTTCCTATGAAACAAAATCCTATGAAATCTCATCTTCAAAAGATCGATTGAAGGACTCAAATCCTCCACAAACAACTTCTGAGGATAAAGATTCTATTCCTGATAAGTCTGCAGTTCCTGACAAACAAATCAAAAAACCTCCCCTCCAAACAACTCAAAATGAACTTGAGAAAGGAGGAGAGTGGCACCTACTTTTAGAAAAGATACAAACCTGGGTACAAAACAATCAACCCGCTGAGCAATTAGAAAAAATAATCCCAGTAAGTCTTTTAATAGCTTTTATAGGACTAATTTTCCTTCTATTACTTGCACTTTCAGGGGTCCTCAATGCAATTTCTCAAATTCCTTTGGCGCCCAGATTGCTACAACTAGCTGGTTTGATCTGGGTTGTGAGCTTCTCTTCCAACCGATTAGCTCGAAGAGACGATAGACATGAGTTAGGGGAAAACATAAAAAATCGATGGTCGGATCTTTTAGGAAGCTCAGACGATAGAAAAGAAAACTGATCCTCTAATCACAACAATTAGCTTTTGTATCCCCAGAGTTGTTAGTTTGGCTAGATCTTGATTCGAAGGATGTGAATATCCAGCTAGGACGTTCAAAGGTCGTTCGCCGCGCCTACGGCATCGATGAAATTGCTCTTGTCCCAGGCAACAGAACTGTTGATCCTGAAATCACTAATACCTCCTGGGAAATAGGAGGTATCAAAAGAGAGATACCAATCATTGCAAGTGCAATGGATGGCGTTGTAAACGTTGATACCGCAATTGCACTCTCAAAACTTGGAGCACTTGGCGTCTTGAACTTAGAAGGGATACAAACAAGATACGAGGACCCCAATCCAATACTGAATCGAATATCAAGCGTTGACAAAGATAATTTTGTTCCTCTTATGCAAGAACTATATAGCAAACCAATTAAAGAAGAATTAATAACTTCAAGGATTAAGGAAATCAAATCTAATGGTGGCATTGCCGCAGTCAGCGGAACACCCATTGCTGCAATGAGATACAGAGAAATAATCGAAAATTCGGGAGCAGATTTATTTTTCGTTCAGGCAACGGTCGTTTCAACTGAACATATTGGCCCCGAAAAAAGAGGAAGCCTTGATTTAAAAGAATTATGTAAAGATATTGGTATACCTGTATTAATTGGGAATTGTGTGACATATGAGGTGGCACTTCAATTGATGAGAGCTGGAGCTGCTGGAGTAATGGTTGGAATTGGGCCCGGGGCTGCATGCACTTCAAGAGGTGTATTAGGTGTAGGAATTCCACAAGCAACAGCAATTGCAGATTGCGCTTCAGCCAGAAATGACTATCACAAAGAGACTGGCAGGTATGTACCAATAATTGCCGACGGGGGAATAGTTACTGGTGGTGATATTTGCAAGTGCATCGCTTGCGGAGCAGATTCAGTAATGATTGGATCACCTATTGCTAGAGCCACAGAGGCTCCTGGAAGAGGGTTCCACTGGGGCATGGCCACTCCAAGTCCAGTGTTACCAAGAGGAACAAGAATTCAAGTTGGCAGCACTGGCAGCTTGGAACGAATTCTGAGAGGCCCAGCCCTATTAGATGATGGGACTCACAATCTTCTAGGAGCTCTAAAAACTTCAATGGGAACTCTCGGAGCAAAGACACTGAAAGAGATGCAACAAGTTGAAGTAGTAGTAGCCCCCTCTCTTCTTACAGAAGGCAAGGTATATCAAAAAGCTCAGCAGTTAGGAATGGGTAAATAAAGAAAGAGCAATCGAACAAGAAGCTTTCATAAGCGATAACAGTAACAAGCGTTAATATCTAAATGTGAGGGCTTATGCCCGCACACTCCTCACACCACCAGGCCCGAAGACCTCGGGCTTTTTGTACTCTCGTTACATCACCGTCACAGTTCACACCTTTCGTTCAATAAAAACCATGATTTAGTTGTGACGGTTGCTAAATTTGGCCGATATAAAGGTTTGTCAAAGCATGTCAAACGTTGAAGCAGTCACCGATTCTTCTTTTGAGCAAGAAGTCATTAAGAGTGAAGTACCAGTTTTAGTGGACTTCTGGGCTCCATGGTGTGGACCTTGTCGCATGGTCGCCCCAATCGTTGAAGAAATCTCCAAAGAGTTTGAGGGCAAAATAAAGGTCTTCAAACTAAATACAGATGAGAATCCAAATGTCGCAAGCCAATATGGAATTCGTAGCATTCCAACCTTAATGGTCTTCAAAGGCGGCCAAAAAGTTGACACTGTTGTAGGAGCTGTCCCTAAAGCAACTCTTTCTGGCACAATTTCGAAGTATCTCTAACAATTAACTTACAGAAACTTAATAACTACAACCTTCTCGATCCAATGGACTGAAGGTATTCATTTAAATAAAACTTGCAAAAAGTCAGTGACAGCGCGACTAGGTCTAATCGATTACGGCATGGGTAATATTCACTCTGTTAACCAGGCATTTAAAAAGCTAAATAAGCCTTTAGGAATTGTTCGCACTCCCGAAGAAATAAAAAATTATGAAGCACTAATTTTGCCTGGTGTAGGAGCATTTGACCCTGCAATGGAAAACCTACAGAAAACAGGAATGGTTCCAAGTATCAAACTATGGGTTAAGGAAGATAAACCTCTTTTAGGGATATGTCTTGGATTGCAGTTGCTATTTGAATCTAGTGAAGAAGGATCAACTCCTGGCTTAGGCCTACTTAAAGGGCATGTGAGAAAACTACAAGACAATCCAGGAGAGCGAATACCTCATATGGGATGGGCACTTCTCAATCAACTCCAGAGATGTCCTCTTCTTGATGAGAATGACAAAGTTGATCAATGGGTTTACTTCGTACATTCTTACTCAGCTATAACATCTGACAAAAAAGATCTGGCAGCATCAACAACTTTTGGAGACCAAGTATTAAGTGCAATTGTCTGGAGAGGCAGATTAGGGGCATGTCAATTTCACCCTGAAAAATCAAGTACTACAGGACAAAAGATGTTATCGAGATGGCTCAAATGGTTAGATCAAGGTGCTAAATCTTTAACGTGACTGGACAACTAAGACTTCTTAAAGGACGCAAACTAAAAAGCCCAATTGGTTTAGCAGCTAGGCCAACAACAGCAAGAGTAAGGGAAGCAGTGATGAATATACTTAAAAATAAAGTTAAAGACTGTAATTGGTTAGATCTTTGCAGTGGTAGTGGTGTTATGGGATGTGAGGCCCTTGAGAAAGGAGCTCAGAAAGTTGTTGCTATTGAATCCAACAAGAAGAATGCTGAAATCTGCAAGGCAAACATTGAGGCAACTGCTTCTGGGCTAAACAAAGATTGTAAAACTCAGGTGATATCAAGTGAAGTAGTTAAGTGGCTTAAGAAAAAAACTTCTTCTATGGCCTTCAACAACTGGGATGAGAAGGAAACATTCGATGTCGTTTACTTCGATCCTCCTTACAACTCAAGACTTTATTCCCAAGTTTTAGAAAATCTTCTCAATGGGTATTGGCTAAATAAAAATTCAATTGTTATCTGCGAGCATTCAAAAAATCTCCAACTAAGGGTTTCTCCCGAGGATTGGATCGAAAAAGATCGTAGAGTTTATGGGCATAGTGCCTTGTTGCTTATCAGTCCAGCAAAGAGCTGCTCCTTCTATACTGATTCCAGGCACTAACAAACAGCCCGAAAAGAGTTATAGGAACCAATCCCAAAACAATTCCACAAAGAAGAGGTTCAATCATTTTTAAGTGCTGCTAAAAGTCTTAAAGACAATTCTTTCATGTTCCAGAGCTTTCCGTGTCGGATCCGTCATCAACCACAGTAAAAAAAGTTGGAAATAGCATCGGGCTCATCAGAGTTCTAATAATTCTTGCTACATCAACCATCATCATCCTTGTGTTATGGGCACTAAAAGCTTCACAACAAGACCCATATATTCAAACAACCTTGAGTCTTAAAGGTTCAGCCGACAAAGGTAGTCGCATCTTTAGAATCAATTGTGCAGGCTGTCATGGAATTACTGCTCAAGGTCTTGTAGGACCTAATCTTCGTGAAGTCAGCAAAAGGCTTAATGACAAGCAAATAATTAATCAAGTCGTGAAAGGTCGAACTCCCCCAATGCCTATTTTTGAGCTAGAGCCTCAAGCAATGGCAGACCTTATTGCACATCTGCACAGCATTAATTGAACTCTGAGATAGAACTAAAAAACTTTTGTATCGTTCTTGTTGAGCCTTCAGGGAATCTAAATGTCGGGAGCGTGGCAAGACTTTGTGAAAACTTCTGCATAAATGAATTAAGACTTGTATCTCCTATTTGCGATACAAACAGCAATGAAGCTCAACAAATGGCCGTCAAAGGAAAAAAATTCCTTAATAAAGCAAAATATTTCTCTTGTCTACTTGATGCAGTAAAGGATTGCACCCATGTAATTGCCACCTGTGGAAGAAAAGATCATGGTCAAATACCATTAGAAAAACCATCAAAGGCTCTCAACTGGGCCTTGGAAGCTTCTGAAGGAAGAAAAATAGCTCTTGTTTTTGGAAGAGAAGACAGAGGGCTCACCAACAAAGAACTTTTAATCGCTCAAAAAGTAATATCTATTTCTTTAGCAGAGTATTCATCATTAAATCTTTCTCATGCAGTAGCCATAATTCTCTACGAATTGCACAAAATCAAAACATCTCTTAGAAATAATTCAGTCAAAGCTTCTTCACCTAATCCTGCCAACGCTCTAGAATTAAACCAATGTCTTCAAGATGCAGAATCATTACTTCTTGAAGTGGGATTCCTTTTAAAACATACTGCAAATGCGAGGATGACAAAGATCAAGTCTTTATTACAAAGAGGGGAAATTAGGCCAGAGGAAGTTTCTCTCATTAGAGGCATATTGAGGCAGTTAAGATGGGCCCTTCAAAGACATAACACTTAATCTCAGAAACTATCTGGACAACATCCCCTTGCCAAACATAAAACCTTCACAAAAAGAATCAAAAGTTGTTCGCCAAGGAAAGCATTTCCTACAACTAATAGTTAGTGGAATAGGTCTAGGTGTAATTTCAGGATCTATTCTTCAGACAATTGTGCTAAGAGAAGGAACCAATTCAATAAAAACCGAAGATTCTCAGCCAGGATTATTTACTAGGCTTTATCCAACTAAAGCCAAAGCAAGACTTAATTCAAATTTCAGGAAATCCCCTAACAAAGTATTGCCTAATAAACTTAGTAAAAGATTGGAACTAACATCATTAAGCCATCGATGGAATGAGCTTGCATCAAGGAAAAAAGGTTTAGAGGTAAGTGCATTTCTCTATTTAATCGACAATGGAAAATATGCGAAACTCTCACCTGATTCAATATTGCCTGCTGCAAGTTCAATAAAGACTTCAATACTAGTTATTGCACTTAAGTTAATTGACTTAGGTGAACTGAAGTGGAATGAAGAATTAAAACTTACCAGTGAATCTATTGGAGGAGGTGCAGGGTGGATGGCTTACCAGAAACTAGGTAAAAAGTTCCCACTTCATGAAGTTGCTACAGAAATGATCAGAGTTAGTGATAATACGGCTACTAATCTTCTTATAAAGCGAATAGGAGGAAAAGAAGTTCTGAACAAATACTTCAAAAAGCTTGGGCTTAATTCAACTAAAATCAATAACTTATTACCAGATCTTGAAGGCACAAATACTACAAGTGCCAAAGACTTAGTAAGAACTATTCAGCTTGTTGATGAGGGCAAAATACTAGGGCCAAGAACAAGAGATCTTTTCAGAGAAGTAATGAGCACTTCAACAAGCAACAGACTTCTACCAGCGGGAATGCTCAAAGGCCTTGGAGCATCTGATGTCGATCCTGACTACAACCTGCTGATTAAAGGCTATCGGGTTTACAACAAAACAGGAGATATAGGAATTGCATATGCAGATGCAGGGCTTATTGAGCTTCCTGATAATTCACGAGCTATAGCAGGATTTATTGTTAAGGGGCCATTTAACGATCCAAGATCTCCAAGTCTAATCAGAGAAATGGCGGCAGCGATGACACCAATATTGACCCCTAAAGATCCATCAGAGCCATCGAACTAATAAGATTGCTTTAAATGAAGATGGGTTTTCCCAATAAAGACAATCTAAATTAGGCCCTAAGGACCTAGCTATGAAACAATCCCAATCAACCCCAGAAGTGAGATCGTGAGCACACCAAGGAAGAGGCGGGACTTCCCCTTCACAGCCGTAATTGGCCAAGAGGAGATGAAATTAGCCCTACTACTAAATGTGATCGATCCCCGCATAGGCGGGGTAATGATCATGGGAGACAGAGGAACAGGCAAATCCACAACAATTCGAGCACTTGCAGATTTACTCCCAGGCATTGAAATAGTTACCGGGGATCCTTATAACAGCAGTCCTGTTGATCCTGATCTTCAAAGTAGTGAAGTTCGACAAAGGATAGATACCGGAGAAACGCTCCAAACAGAGACAAGTCAAGTCCCAATGGTTGATCTACCTCTTGGGGCAACAGAAGACAGACTATGCGGAACAATTGATATAGAAAAAGCTCTTAGCGAAGGGGTTCGAGCATTTGAACCTGGCCTATTAGCAAAAGCAAATCGAGGGCTTTTATATGTAGATGAGGTAAATCTCCTAGATGATCACTTAGTTGATGTTTTACTTGATTCAGCTGCATCTGGATGGAACACAGTAGAGAGAGAAGGTATTTCGGTGAGACATCCTGCAAGATTTGTATTGATAGGCTCTGGCAATCCAGAAGAAGGAGAACTAAGACCTCAACTTTTAGATCGTTTTGGAATGAGCGTTGAAGTTCGTACAGTCAGGGATCCAGCGCTCCGAGTACAGGTCGTAGATCAACGAACAGCTTTTGATAACGATCCAGACTCATTCGCCATATCTGCACAAGAGAAACAAGACTTACTTCAAAAGAAAGTTGTAGACGCTCAAGAGCTTTTAACCAAAGTAACTATGGACAATGAGCTCCGTCTTAAGATCTCCGAAATCTGTGGCGAACTAGATGTAGACGGTCTAAGAGGCGATATCGTTACCAATAGAGCATCTAGGGCATTAGCAGCCTTTGAAGGCAGGACAGAAGTAACAGAAGAAGATGTTGCAAGAGTTGTATCTTGTTCTTTAAGACATCGACTGCGCAAAGACCCTCTAGAGCAAATAGATTCTGGAGATAGGGTTGTGAAAATATTTTGCAAGGTTTTCGAACGAAGTGAAAATAATGATTTGGCAGAGTTTGAACTTGCTTCACAGAGTTAAGACTTGCGAATCCTCGGAATTGACCCAGGCTTAGCAAGGGTTGGATACGGAGTAATTGATGCAAATGAGCAGCATCAAAAGATGCTTGATTGTGGAATCATCCAAACTGAACCCAATCAACCAGAAGGTGATCGAATGGTAGAAATAGCTTGTGACTTAAGAAAATTAATCAAGCAATGGGAACCTGAAATTGCAGGTGTGGAAAAATTTTTCTTTTATAGATCGAGCACAACGATTAACGTTGTTCAAGCTAGAGGAGTCGTAATAATGATCCTGGCCAGTTTCAAAATTCCAATTATGGAATTTCCCCCAATGCAAATCAAATTAGCCCTTACGGGCTCAGGCCGTGCCTCTAAAGCTGAAGTACAAGAGGCTGTGATGCGGGAATTAGAACTTATAACACCCCCACGCCCTGATGATGCTGCTGATGGACTCGCTATTGCACTAACTACTTGGTTTCAACGCTAATTATTCAGATGATAGAGACAATGCTGAGTAACCAAAAGAAACAACAAAGAATACATTTCCGAGAAATAAGAACAAAAGCCCTACCTGGAACCCACAAATTAATCATTAAAGAAGTAGTAACTGTATTAAGTACCCGACTAAAACTTGAAGACTCGAGAAATTACCTAGGAATTTACTGGCCACTTGAAGGAGAAGTCGATATTAGATTCTTAAAGAACACTTATCAAGAACGTATTGCTCTCCCAGCCGCTCATTCAGATGGACTGATTAGTTACCATCCATGGACAAAGAAATCTTTAAAAAAAGATTTTTGGGGAATTCCAGCGCCCCTAGCCGAACCATCTTTGGAAGCTAAAGACATGGCACTCTTAATTGTTCCTGCAATCGCAATTGACAATGACGGCTATAGACTTGGATATGGCGGAGGCTTCTTTGATCGTTTAAGAAGTAAAACTGCCTGGAAATCAATACCTTCTCTTGTCGTCCTTCCAAGAGCATGTGTATCTAAGAGTCCATTACCCAGAGGTAAATTTGATATCCCTTTCGAAGGATGGATTACTGAAGACGGAGAAACTATGAGATCTCTGATCCCTTAATTACAACAAGCTACCCAAAATCAATTCTACCTATTAGATAAAAACTCAGTGACCATCTAATCTAATGCAGCTCATTGAACTAAAGCCTTCATATGGTTAGGTCCACTGAAATATCATCTAGGAAAACCTTTGGGAGCACATTCCTTGACAAGACAATTGAACGTCTAAGCAGCACTACTGATCAAAAGAGACGGTATGAATACATTCTTTGGCTTGCCAAGAAGTTTCCTCAGATGCCAATTGAACATCTAGAAAAAGCAGTAAAAGTTAAAGGATGTATATCTGAAGTTTATATACTCGGTGAGCTAGTCGAAGGCAAAATCAAATGGCAAGGATACTCAGATGCTCTAATAACTAAAGGTTTGTTAGCTCTTCTAATTCAAGGGCTTAACGACCTGACACCCGAAGAGGTCATAGCAGTTGATCCAGAATTTATAAAAGCTACTGGCCTTCAAGGCAGCTTGACACCATCAAGAGCAAATGGGTTCCTTAATATTCTGTTAAACATGCAGGCCCAAGCCAGGAACCTCTCCCATAAGTAAGACTGTAGAAACTTAAAACTATTTTTTTTAACTCATCCTTGGAGAACTCTATGAGTAAAAAAGTTGGAGTTGGGCTTCTTGGACTAGGGACAGTAGGTTCTGGTGTCGCAAGTATTCTTCAAAACCCTACAGATAGACATCCACTTGTTTCTGATATTGAAATAGTAAAAATTGCAGTCAAAGATCTAAGCAGGACAAGATCAACAACATTCCCTTCAACAATTCTGACAGACGATGCCATCTCAGTTGTAGATAACCCATCTGTAGATGTTGTAGTTGAAGTAATAGGAGGAATTGAACCAGCAAGAACTCTAATTATGAGAGCCATAAAAGCTGGTAAATCAGTAGTCACAGCAAATAAAGCAGTTATTGCTCGTCATGGTGAAGAGATTGCCCAAGCTGCAAATAAGTCTGGAGTTTATGTTCTTATTGAAGCCGCCGTTGGTGGAGGCATTCCAATTATCGAACCTCTAAAGCAATCTCTTGGAGGCAATAAATTAAATAGGGTTACTGGCATAATTAACGGAACCACAAACTACATCCTCTCAAGGATGGCTAAGGGAGATGAAGTATACGAAAAAGTCTTAAATGACGCCCAATCACTTGGCTATGCAGAAGCCAATCCCGCGGCTGATGTTGAAGGATTAGATGCGGCTGACAAAATTGCAATACTAAGTGGTCTTGCATTTGGCGGAAATATAGACAGATCATCAATTCCAACCCAAGGAATAACTAGTCTTCAAAGTCGAGATATTGACTATGCTAATCAACTTGGTTATGCAATAAAGCTTTTAGCCGTTTCCGAAAGATTAAATAAAGGGAATGAAGTTCCAAATTCACTTCCATTGGCTGTATGGGTTCAACCCACCTTGGTTCCTAGAGATCATCCCCTTGCAGGAGTAAACGGTGTAAATAATGCCATTCTTATCGAAGGCGAACCCATAGGAGAAGTAATGTTTTATGGCCCTGGAGCTGGGGCTGGCCCTACTGCTTCAGCGGTTGTTGCGGACATTCTGAATATTGCAGGAATCAGATTATTAGGAGATTCAAATCAATACTTAGACCCTCTTCTAGCTGCAACAAGCTGGAGAAAATGCCATCTAGCTAATCCAAATGACATAGTTCAGAAAAACTATCTTCGTCTAAAGACTGAAGACTCACCAGGAGTAATTGGACATATAGGCAACATATTTGGAAAACAAAATGTATCGATTCAATCAATTGTTCAATTTGATGCAAATTCGTCAGGTGCCGAAATAGTTGTAATCACTCACAAAGTCAGTCAGGGACAAATGAAGCATTCTCTTGACGAGATCAAAGAACTTACAGCTGTCATTGGGGTTGAAGCCAAAATGTGTTGCCTATAAGCCATACAACCCTGGTCAAGAATGAAATGAGTAGCTAACAGTGGTAATAGGAAAGCAAAAGTCGAATTGCTCCTGATTTTCAATCTTTTCTCTTTTCATTAGCTTGTATGTCGTCTATCAAAGAAAAGGTGACAAAAAAAGATGAAATCAAGCAATGCTTCAAATTAGGTCAAGGAGACTGGGTTCAACTTATTAACCATGATGAATTATTCCAAGTAATTGGAATTGACCTGGATCATCAAAAGTGCTGGGTGAGAAAATGGCCATTACTCCCAAAAGGAACTCCTGTTATTGAAATTTCTCTGGAAGAAATAATTTGCTTTTCCAAGAGAGAAAACAAATCTGATTAACTTAAAATAATAACGCTATATTAAACAATGCTAAAAAAAAAATGTGAAAAAGAAATATGCTCAGAATCTGTTGTCGACCTGCATAACAATATCCACTTGCATTCTTTGCTTAAGTCAAGCATCATGCAAGTCCAAACTTCTGAACTCCCGTTTAACAATAGCAAGCGCAGGAAAAATAAGTTCAATTGATCCAGCTCAAGCAAGTTCTTTCCATTCTCTTCAGCTTATTAGCGCACTAGGTGATACTCTCTACAAAATCAATAAACATGGAAAGTTAATACCAAATCTAGCAATAGCAATGCCCATAATAAGTAAAGACGGCAAAAGAATATCAATCAAGCTTAGGGATGACGTTTTATTTCATGATGGAACTAAATTCAATGCAAAAGCAATGGCATTTAGCATTAATCGATTCAAGAAGATAGGAAGACTCAATTATATTTTAGATGGAAGAATTGAATCCGTAAATGCAGCTGATGAATACTTATTAAACATAAAACTCACAAGGAAGTCCAGCTCTTTACCAGCATTACTTACTTCAGTTAATCTAACACCAATCTCACCGAAATCATATTCAAAACACAAAGATACTTTCCTTAATAAGGAATTTATTGGAACGGGCCCATACAAACTAATAAAATTCAACTCTCTTCAACAACGAATAGTACCCTTTGGGAAATACTGGGGAGAAAATCCAAAGAATACAGGTATTGACTTAATAACTCTAAGTAATTCAACTTCCCTATTTGGAGCCTTAAAAAGTGGTGAAATTGATGTACTTTTATCTAACTCAATGAATGCAGATCACCTAAAAGCTCTTAATAAAATGGCAAAAGATGGACTTATTAATGAAGGCATAGGACCTGCACTAGAAATTGGATATATAACACTAAGATCAAACAGCCCGCCTTTTGATAGCCAATTAGTAAGAGAATCTCTTCTGTATAGTATTGATAGAGAGCTGATTAGCAATAGAGTAACTTATGGACTACGAAAACCACTTTGGTCATTAGTGCCTCCAAATTTATGGAATAAAGAGAAAGCACCTTGGCCAGCATATAATCCAGTTAAGACTCAAACATTATTAAAAAAATTAGGTTACTGTAATGGAAAAAAACTAAATCTCCCATTCACTTTCCGCTCTAATGTCCCGTCTGACAAATTATTGGCTCTTACATGGCAAGCTCAATTAAAACGTGATTTACAAGACTGTATTAAAATGGAACTTCAAGGAGTTGAATCTACAACTGTTTATAGACAATTAGGACTAGGTGCATTTGAGCTTGTCATGCTTGACTGGAGAGGTACATATCCTGATCCGAATAACTACTTAACTCCCTTTCTTAGTTGCAAGAAAATTAATCAAACTAATTGTGTAATTGGAGAGTCAGCATCAAGCGGAAGCTTTTGGGCTTCATATTTAATACAATCATTATTAGAAGATAGTGACAAAGAGACAGGAAGCAAGCGTACAGAATTGCTTAAAACTATTGAAGATTATGCTGCTAAAGGTGCATCATATTTACCAGTGTGGCTAGTCAATCCTTTAGCTTGGTCACAACTTAATATCATCAAACCTGAATTCGATAGTAGTGGTTATCTTTTGATTAGCAAATTAGAGAAACTAAATCAATGGGAAGATTAAAAACACTACTGATATACAGCGCATCTAGATTGTGCATAGCACCATTAATGCTCTGGATAATATCTACTTTAGTATTTATACTACTCAGAATTGCACCAGGAGATCCTGTAGACGCAATACTTGGGAATCGTGCAGATCTGATTGCAAAAGATGCTTTAAGAGAACAACTAGGGCTTAACAAGACTTTAATTGAACAATATTTTATTTATATCATAAACCTGTTTCATGGAGACTTAGGAGAAGCTCTTATCAATAAAGAGCCTGTGGTTGAAATTATTCAAAAAGCCTTACCTGCAACAATTGAATTAAGTCTATGTGCATTAATTATTGCTGGATTAATTGGTATTTCCATTGGCTTAAGCGGCATAGCAAAACCAGAAGGAAAAACTGATCTTGCTGGTAGGTTATATGGGATAACTACATATGCATTGCCTCCTTTCTGGGCAGCAATGATTATTCAGTTTATATTTGCAGTATATCTAGGATGGCTGCCTATTGGAGGTAGATTTCCTCCATATTTGGTACAACCTGAACAAACAGGTTATTTTATTTTAGACAGCCTTATGAGTAGAGATTGGGTTAATCTTCAAGGAGCATTAAGACATCTAATATTACCAGCAATTACACTTGGGATTCTGTTAAGTGGAATATTTAGCCGATCATTAAGATTGAACCTATCCAAAGAACTTAAGGCTGGCCACATAGAAGCTACAAGAAGCAGAGGGATTAACGAGACAAGAGTTGTTTTAGCACATGCATTGCCAAATTCTCTTTTGCCTGTATTAACAATTGCAGGTATAACAATTGCTTCACTTATTGGGGGCGCTCTATTAATAGAGTTAACGTTCTCATGGCCAGGAATTGCAATGCGACTACAAGAGGCAATAAACCAAAGAGATTATCCTGTGGTTCAAGGAATAGTAGTAGTAATTGCTTCTTTAGTTGTATTAATAAGCATAGTAGTTGATATAATAGTTGCATGTATAGACCCCAGAGTTCAATATTGACTGCCAAGCAATCTTTCAATTGAAATTCTATCTAACATATGCATTTTAACTTCTCCATAGTCTTTCTGGACTAAAGAATCTAGTTCTTTACCTGTTTCATATCCTTCAAGAAATTCTATTATTTGACTACCTAGTAATTTCTGAACAGTTAAAGGCTGAACACCAACCAATGCTTCACCTAGCTTAAACAAATCATCGCCCTTGGCGTTATTAATCTGCCCTTCAACTCTAATAGGAGAAAAATGACTAGCCCCTTCAATCAACAAGGCTCTACTTGAGGGATGCAATGACAAAGACTTTAACAACCCTAGCTGCTCTGTTAAAGGAGGAGTAATTAAATCAAGACTTCCACCAGCAAATAATACAGGTACTGAAATAGCAGCATTAGTTGATCTTGGCCATAACAAACTACCAAAACTATTAATAGCAACAATAGCTCCTAAATCTGAAATTTTCTGAACTTTATTTAACTGGACATCAACTAATTGACACTGTAGAAATTGGGACAGGTTAGTTAAAGAAAGATCATCCAGCGCATTTTTGCATCTTTCTACTAATCCTTCTTCTAGTTCAATACCTGAAGCAAGCAAGGAAGTCAATGCACCTAAAGAATGACCCATAAGAACTAATTTTTCGCCCTGCACCTCCAAAACACCTTGTTCTTTAGCCAGCAAAACTTGATTCAAGTCCGATAATCTTCCTGGCAACACTTCAGCCCCTGGCGCTGGATGCATGCCTTTCAATAGGCCCTCTACTGCTTTTGAATCACTACCTGGATGCTCTAGAAGAACTACTGACCACCCATTTGCACTTAGTCTTCGCGCAAGCCATCGAAAATGATCCTGGCTACCCCCTAGGCCGGGCATAAAGACAATCCAACTTAATCTTTTAAGGTCATTTTCATTGGGTATCCAGATCTCCAACTTCAAGGGATCAATTCGATGTGAGACTTCTAAGGTTTTTATCTTGTAGAAAGATCTATTTCTATTTCTATTTCTATTTCTGTTTCTGTTTTGCTTCAGACTTGGTTGAAATTCAATTTCTTTAGCTAAGTCTTTTTTATTTAAGTCAATGCTTCCAAATGAAGCTAGAAGTTCTTGTTGCTTGACAAGTTCATTTCGCCAACGCTTAGCAAGTCTCAACAAAGAATCTAAATCTAAATAAATACTTTCTGCTGGTAGTGACTGCAGGAGATCAAGAGTAGTTACTTCAGGCTGACTATCTAAAAGGAATTCAAAAGTACTAAAAACTTTCTTCCCACTTCTATCTTCATCCAATCTAATAAGGTCGCTAAGCTCATCCAGTAATTCACGACCTACCCAACTACGTAACAATTGCCTAGCCATACTTCTATCTTTAAGAAGAGGAGCATTAAGTAATTTCAACAAGCCAGATCTACTCTGAGCATCCATTAGTTCTATCCAAGAGGCTAATTCGGACTCATAGTTACCTTTGGCTATAGACCAATTCGCTAGGTCTTCAATTGAAATTGGAATAGACATCCCGTCCAACTGAACCTCTAATCTCTCCGCACCTCTCATGGTTGTAATGCCAGACAGCAGAAAAAACAGACTGCTGAACAGCCCCAACGCAAACCTCTTAACTATTGAACGCTTTTTTCCCAACGTTTAATCCCATGGATTGGTGGAACCAGTTTCCCTCAGCCCTACGGTTAATAACCAGGGCAAGATTAATAGCATCCTGTGGAGCTGGCGGAGTTATCTATCTAACACCATTAATTTTCAACCAAATAAGCTTTTCTGCAACTCAAATCGGAAGCGGGCTGGCAGCTGCAGCCTTAGCAGGAACTCTTGCAAGATTAATAAGTGGTTGGTGCATGGATAAAGGAACAAATTACTCCTCACCAGTAAGATGGGCTGCTGTTATTGCGATTATTGCGGACCTAATTTTATTTAACGCAAATACATATAACTCATATATGCAAGGACAAATCTTAATAGGTGTTGCAGCAGGATTTTACTGGCCAGCCGTTGAGTTAGCCGTTCCTTCAAGTTGCTTAAATTTTCCTTCTATCAAAGGATTTGCATTGGTCAGAAGCGCAGATGCACTAGGAGTAAGTCTTGGGGCTCTGATTGGTTCAATATTTGCTTGGTTAGGATTAATTAGATCAGTTTATTTAATTGATATATTTTTCATGGCTTTACTATTGTCTGTTCTTTACAAAAAAACTTTTAAAAGTTCAAATGACATAAAAGAAATAAGAGCAAAAGAATCTTTATTCATAAATTTTAAGAAGAAATTGAACAACTCTAAAAGTTGGCTCCAGCCAATTTTTACCCTGCTAGGGCTAAGTTTATTGGCAACATCAATCCTATCTCTTTTGCAAAGTGCACTACCAATTGATTTGGTTAAAGGTGGTTTGGTCAGACCACCTATAAAAGAAAGCTTAAGTAGTTCACTAATATCAGTTCAACTAATTTTATTAGTAATTTTTCAATGGCCAATAGGGAAGTGGTTATCGGAGCATGATTTTAAATATGGCCTAAAGTTCAGCTTTTCAAGTTTTAGTATTGGATGCCTTCTATTAGGATTATCAGGAATAATTAGAAATGGGATTCTAGTTATCTTTTTTGCACAACTACCACTAGCATGTGCCTTAGCTGCCTTCCTCCCTACAGCAACAGAAGCGGTGATATCCATAACACCTAACAAGAGAAGAGGTATTGCAATGGCTATGTTTTCTCAATGCTTTGCAATTAGTGCTTTCTTCTCGCCAGTAATTGCAGGGAAGATAATTGATAGCCAAGGCCATGCTTTTACATTGTGGATTGTTTTAGGAATTTTATGTTTATTAGCATTGCCAACGGTAAATACGAAAATAAGTTCCTCAAAAAACTGATCCGTTACTCCAATCACTGGAGATTGTTATTCTACTGAGACTTTTTCTTCTTTTTCAAGTTCCATTAGCCTACGTTCTCTTAGGAAAAGGAACAAAGGTGCCGAGAATGCAAATGCAATTAAGAATGTCCCAAGTAAGACTATCCAAAAGTTCTTCATCTGTAGCCTTCTAGCCTCTATAGACATCCACAAAAAAATCGCACCCGCACTAACAAAGAGATCCCTAGAAATTGACCTGGCAGCTGAATTAACATTCGCAAGTTCAATGAATTTATCAATCTTAAAATAAGGACCATATTCCTGAACAAAATGAATGTTCTCAATTGTAGTGAGGAACGCACCGGAAACTGCAAAGATCAAATAGATCAAACTAAGTAATATTCGTGGAGAAAACATTTAAGACATTAATTAATATCACGAATTTATACTCTAGCAAGTCAATTCAAACTAACT
>QCJW01000012.1 GCA_003215775.1 Prochlorococcus sp. AG-409-G20 | reverse complement strand
CAAATCCAAACAAATTACAAATCTCAGACTAGAAGTAGACAAGCAACAATTCACTTCTATGAAGATCTGGAGTCCTAAACAACTCCCAGACCTACCAAATATGCAATTAGCAGTTGTTGGTCATGTCGAATGGATAACGTTCCTTAATGTTGACAAGCTTCCTGAACCTGGAATGATTTGCCATGCAGATAGCTTCTTTGAAGAGCCCGCGGGAGGAGGAGCAGTTGCAGCAATTCAAATGGCAAGAATCATAAAAAAGCCAGTACATCTATTTACTTCTTTAGGAAAAGACCAAATAGGAGAAATGAGTTATAAAAGACTTATAGAACTTGGATTAAATGTAAGCGTTGCTTGGAAAGACAAGCCAACCAGAAGAGGAATTAGTCTTGTCGACTCTTCAGGTGAAAGGGCAATTACAGTCATTGGAGAAAGACTAGAGCCACTTGGCAATGAAAACCTTCCTTGGGATGTACTATCAAGTTACAAGGGTGTATTTGTTACTGCAGGCGATCCACTCAGCTTGAGACTATGTCGTGAAGCTAAAATAATGACTGCAACACCAAGAGTTGGCATTGATGTCCTAAATAATTCAGGCATAAAACTTGATGGATTAATTGGAAGTGGACTAGATCCAGGCGAAATCTTCAGAAAAGATGATCTCAAAATAACTCCAAATCTAATGATCACAACTGAAGGAAAGAAGGGAGGGATAGCTACTCCTGGAGGAAGATATGAAGCATATAACTCACAAAAACAAATTGTAGATTCTTATGGCTGCGGCGACACTTTTGCGGCTGGCGTAACAGTAGGTTTGTCAGCTGGCTGGACACATGAGCAAGCTACTAGTCTTGGAGCTCACTATGGTTCGCTTTGTGCTGAACATAAAGGCCCATATAAAAGATAAATATCTAGAGTAAAAGGAATGTATGATTGGAGATATACGCTTGAATGAAATGGAAAAGCCTCTTTCTCATCAGATTATATTCTTAAGTTTGGTAACTATAATGTTATTACTAGATTCGATACTTACCCTTGTTTCATTTCTATGGAAAGGATTTCTCAAGAAGGAAATCCTCACAAAGCAGACCAACCTTGGTTTTAACATGACCATCCGGGCATAGAGAATATTTTCTTAATGGCAATGACTATCAATATGACATATAGACAAAGAAAATCAATCCATTAGACATATAATGATCTACATCTATTCTGTCATCTTAGTATTATTCTTATTAACAATAAGAATAATAAGAACTAGGAAAAAAGAAATAAATCATCAACTAAAAAGATTTAAAGGTCACTTTGAAACACACAATCGCATAAAAAATAGATTAAGGTATCAATCATCAGAAAGGTTCATATTAGATCCAAGTATTAACATAACAATCACTTCATGGGACAGAGAGCAAGAACTAAGAGAAAAAGCTGATATCCACAGAGCTCGTTTAAATAAACATGGCAAATCCAAAATGAACGGCACCATGATTTACATCGACAATGAAGACAATGTCTATAGAACTAACGAAGAAGGTCAAAAAGAATATCTTTAAGATCTAAACTAAGTATACGAATCAACTACTCTAGTCTTTATCATTATCAGTAATACCCTTAAAAAGGGTAAGGGAACTTATTGCAACAGCCGAGAATATAAATATAGTTACTATTATCAATCCTATAACTGTTGACTTGGAAATTTCCAGTTCCCCAAAAGCAATAGCAAATTCAGAAAATAAATTCATTGTTATTAGAGGAATAAACTAGAAAAGCAGCTAGGCTTGTTGTTAGCAATATACATATTCCAATGTTGCAGACCTAGGTTTGATGAAGTTCTCATAAGAATTCGCCTTTCAGAGCACGCAATAAGGTTAAATGTAGCAACCGATACCAATTCCAAGCAAAATGGCTTCAGAGGGTACAGGTTCTAATAGACCTGCAAAAGTGCCAGCTCAGAGAAAGACAACTCTAAAATGGCAGAATGACGGCGAGCTTTCATCAATAGACATGGCACGCATACTTGATAGATTGGCGCGTTCTGAGCTCACAGAGTGCGATCTTGCCTGTCAAATTGATGACTCTGCAGAAACAAAGATTTAAAAAGAGATCTAATTATTTAAAATATTGCATATTAAACTTAATCTAAATAAAGATCATACATCCAATCCCTAAGATCATGACATATCATTGATATATATGAGCTTTAAACCTTGCAATGAAAGCAATTCTCACAACACTGGTAATACTCTTATTAGCAATAACTACATATATATATCTTAACAGCTATAGGTCTGCCTTTGAGGCTGACCAAGCATGTCATTTTAATATTTCTACCATAGATAAAAAAGAAAATAATGAACTTGGATGTGATCATGACCTAGAGACTAGGCAATGGATTTTATACGAAGTAGCTTCACCTGAAATTCCCGCAAAGGTAATTAAAAGATTCAGGTATTAGATTCCTATCTAACTTAACAATTTCTTCTTTAAGTTATTAACATAAATAATTTAAAGTTTCTAACCAATGCCAAAGATAGATTTTGTTATCGGAGTACCAGAAAAAACCAACTCTGTCAAAATCAAAAGAAGAAATCCAACCATAGCCACTCTTCCATTTACCAACTCAGCATTCCCATTAAAACCAAAGACGCTCTCTACTTCCTTTCCATAATTATCAACCCACTTGGCAGGTGTCTGATTCTCTGAATTAGACTTCTTAGGAATATCAACTTCCAATTCAGAAAGAGGTAAGATCTTATTCTCATGATAGTTTTCAACCAATTCTGAACAAGAGTCTTCTTTGTTTTCCATCAATAGGCTTTACCAACTAAGTTAATTTTAGAGCAAAGACATTGAATAACACAAATACAAGCAAAGCAAGATATTCTCATCTTATTTTTGTGCCACGCGTCCTTCGCATGGAATTCGATTTTCGAATCTTCTTGACTAATTTCTTTGACTTTCTATAAGCAAGAATGACTTCCATTTGATTTAATCTAAATCCCACAAGTGAAATAAAGATAGCTATAGCTAAAAAAAATAAATAAATTCTCATTTTTTCTCCATCAAGTATCTAAATTGTATCATTAAAGTTTACATAATCAATTTTACCATCGCCGATAGATACTAAGATAGGCATACACCACTGAAAATTCAAATTCCTAATTCAATACTCTTTTATTAATGAATAAAATAAACAATTCTGTTCTAGAGACTCTTTTAAAGACTAGCTAAAAAGAATTTAGCAGTTGCAGAATCTCTTCTATGGCCAATTTTCTAGTTTCTTGCTAGTAAAAGCAAGAAGCCACTTAGAAAGGCATGGATGAAATCATCCCTTTAATTTTAGGAGTCACATTTGGTATATTTGCACTTGTAGGACTTCTTGACCTCATAAAAGAGCTTACCTCTGCAACAATTAGCAAAGTAAATTAATGCCAACACTAACTGATATCGCATGGCTGATACCCGCCATGCCCTTCCTTGGAGCATCACTTCTAGGTGTTCTCTTTTTTAGCTTTACAAAGACAATGAGCAGACTTAGCAAGCCTACTGGGGTAATATTATTTACATGCATGGCTATCTCGACTGCAATAAGCTATCTGCTTGTTTCAAAAGAATTAGCCAATGAAATAGTCAAGGAATCATCCTTAACTATAATCAAAGGAATTGGTTCTTTGAACTTAAATATTGGGATATTAGTTGACAAGGTTGGAGCAATCATTCTCAGCATTTCATGCACTATTGTTATTATTTCAATGACATTATTTCATTTGAATAGATACAGGAAGAAAGGCTATGTATTCTTATTTACTTCATTTGTATTGTTAAGTTCAATTATACTTATGTTACCATTAAGTAGTATGGCACGATTGCAAATTGACAAATTAATTTCGTAAGTATCAAAAAAAATCACTGATCCCAATATGGATCAGTGACAAAATCAACTTTCAATAATTTAGAATTGTCTAATGATGGAACATTATCAATACAAGCTCTTAGAACCTCGCCATTAACTTCTATTTCACAAGCCCCACAACTACCACCAAGACATCCTGTAGGTATCTCTACTCCTACTTCTAATGCTGAGCCTAGCCAATTGGAACCAGGAGCTACAAAAGAATGTTCACCATTGGGCCACTCAATTTCAACAAAGTCCCTCTTCATTCCCCTATAAACCCTTTAAAGCGTACGTAATGCTCAAATGAATCTGCAAGTAAATCTAACAAGCGATCTCTCTGTTGAAAATGATTTGGCCGATTAATTGGAAGATCAGCTAAACCTTTACCCCTCCTAAGTTCATTCAGCCAAAGCCTTCTCCAAGGACCATTGTCAAAAATTCCATGTAAATATGTTCCAACAATTTTACTTGATTTATTGCTTTCTACAAACCAACCAAGAGATGGATCCTCTGACAGGGGTTTCAAGATCTGATCACATTGACTTAATGGTTGACTTATTCCACGATGCAATTCAAATCCAGTTAAATCTGTTACTTCTGGCCAATATGATCTAACAATTCTTCTATTAAGTATCTTTTGAGAGTTAAAGACTGTGTGAATAGGTAATAAGTCCAAACCCTTAATAACTTTTGAAGTTGAACGACCCTCAAAAGACTCTTTCCCAGAATGATCAACGAGAGTACTTCCAAGAATTTGCATGCCACCACATAATCCGAAAACATTTCCTCCATTATCAGCAAAAGCCTTTATCTCCTGAGCTAATCCACTAGAGAAAAGAATTTCCAAATCTTTAATAGTTTGCTTACTACCTGGGATGACAACAGCATCTGGCCTACCTAGATCAGAACCTGGTTTAACCCATCTCACTTGTACAGACTCCTCTGCTTCAAGAGGATCAAAATCAGAAAAATTACTAATAGATTTTAGTTTAATAACTGCAATTTGGACATCTGCTGAAGACTTTATATGTTTTCTTTCTAATAAGTCCAGGGAATCTTCAGGCGGAAAATCTTCATTAAGCCAAGGCATAATTCCTAAAACAGGAATCCCAGTTTTAGACTCGATCCATTTCTGTGCATCTTCAAGAAGTTCACGTCGACCTCTAAAACGATTTATGAGAATTCCCTTAATTAAAGATTTCTCAATAGGATTTAAGAGTGCCAATGTTCCAATTATTTGAGCAAAAACTCCCCCGCGCTCAATATCTGCAACAAGTAAACATCTTGCATTTAGATATTTAGCTAGTCGAAGATTAGTTAGATCTCGATCCATGAGATTAATTTCTACAGGACTTCCTGCTCCTTCAAGTACAAATCTTCCTTGATCACTTGTGTCTCTGAGTTGATTTAAACCGTTACAAATAGCCTTCCAGCCTGAATCAAACCATTGTTCGTAATATGTCTCAGCCTTTGCGAACCCAACACTCCTACCTAAATGAATCACTTCACTAGTGCTATCACCTTGAGGCTTTAGAAGAACTGGATTCATTGCACATGTTGGTTCTATGCCTGCAGCCCATGCTTGAAGAGCCTGTGAATAAGCCATTTCGCCACCACTTTTATCAACCCATGCGTTATTGCTCATATTTTGTCCTTTAAATGGCAAAGGGCTCTCACCACTTCTCAAAAGCACCCTGCATAATGCTGCTGCCATAAGGGACTTTCCTGCCCCACTTGATGTCCCAAGAACCATTATTGGTGATGGCGTTGTTATAGATTTCATTTCCATAGCCACTTAATTGAGAACCACAAAACAACTCTTTCCATCAACTTTAATTTTTGTCGCGAAATATCAATGTCCTCTTCAAGAATCTTCCTACCCAAAGGAGTTAAACGGATTTTCTCAGTCAATCCTTGACCATCTACCTCACGCCTAAGGACTCCGACTCTTATAAGACCCCGAAAAGCTGCTTCTACATCAATGGAATGGTTAAACCAATTTTCTTGATCTACCGCATATTTTTGTCTTTTCCTAAATACATTTTTTGCACTTAAGCCTTCTAGCTTTACATCAAAATAAAATCTACTATTAAAAGGAAGAGCCTGAAGCATTTTTCTTGCCCTTACTATGCTGCGATTATCAAGTAATTCCATAATCAATAGATTCTTGTTTGCATGATTAGACCTTTTGATGGCAGCCTAAGAATGAACATTAAGTAACTAAGCTATTTTGCTAATTCTGGCCTCTGCATCAATTCCTCGCCATCATCTACTTCAACAAGCAGAAATTCCTCACGAAGTAATTATTAGCCATATTAATGAGGAAAGTTTCAAATTTGAAGATCCTAATCTTTTAGTAAAGAATCTTGCAATCGCAAAAGCCAAAGCTGTTCTATCTAAGCTAACCAAACAAAAGCAAAATCAAGGAAAAGATAGCCATGAAAAAATAGTACTAGGGTGTGATTCAATATTTCTATTTGAGAACCAAATTTTTGGCAAACCTCAGAGTTCAGAACAAGCTATTGAACGTTGGAAAAAAATGTCATCAAATGGTGGTCATCTAATTACTGGTCATGCACTTCTATATAAATCTCGAGATCTCAAAGAAAGCAAAGGTCAACTATATGATCAATTGATATCAGGAGTAATAACAACACAAGTTATCTTTTCTAAGCTAACCAAAAAAGAGATAAAAGACTATGTAAAAACTGGAGAGCCCCTTAATTGTGCTGGGGGATTTGCACTAGAGGGTAAAGGAGGAGTTTATATAGAAAGTATTGAAGGATGTTATAGCAATGTAATAGGACTTAGCTTACCTTGGCTTAGGAAGTCATTGAAAGAAATCGAATTAATAAAAAATGAATTCTGAATTTTCATCCAAAGAATTATTGAATACAGAAATTTGAAGAAAGGATGAATAGTTTTCTCTACAAAAAAAGCCCTGACCTTTAGGTCAGGGCTTTTAAATTGGCAATGATTATTGCCTATTAATATCAGTCAAGATCAGGCATAGAAAGTGCAGGTTCTGTTTTCCTGTCTATACCTTTTTCAAAACCAGCAGCAGCAGCACGTGCTCTACCTGCATGCCATAGGTGGCCAACAAAAGTAAACCAACCAAGGAAGAAGTGAGCTGATGAAAGCCACTGACGAAGGTTTACAAAGTTAACAGCATTTGGCTCAGTGATAATTCCACCAACAGAGTTAATGGAAGCGTTAGGAGCATGAGTCATGTACTCAGCTGCACGACGAACTTGCCATGGCTGAATATCATTCTGAATCTTATCCAAACTCAGGCCATTTGGACCTCTTAAAGGTTCCAGCCAAGGACCACGGAAATCCCAAAAGCGCATAGTCTCACCACCAAAGATGATTTCTCCAGTTGGAGAACGCATTAGGTATTTACCCAATCCTGTTGGACCCATTGTTGAGCCAACATTTGCACCGATTCTTTGGTCTCTTACTAAGAAGGTAAAGCTCTGAGCCTGAGAAGCTTCTGCATTAGTTGGTCCGTAAAACTCAGATGGATAAGCAGTATTGTTAAACCAAACAAAGGTGGAAGCATAGAAACTAGCTACACATAAACCACCTAGTGCATAAGCCAATAAAGCTTCTCCATTCCATACAAAGGCTCTTCGAGCCCAACCAAATGGTTTGGTTTGCATATGAAAATGGCCACCAACTAATTGCAGAACAGCAAGGTAGACATGTCCACCCACAATATCTTCCATTGAGTTAACACCCACCAAATTTCCTCCACCTCCCCAAGGAGTTTGGAATAGATAACCAAAAATAACTTTTGGATCAAGAGTGGGGTTTATAAGGTGGACTTCTCCTCCGCCTGGGGCCCAGGTGTCATAGGCACCACCCCAAAACATCCAGTTCAAAGAGAAAAGCAGTGAACCCAAGCCAAGAACACAAAGGTGACGACCTAGAATGGTTGTCATTTGGTCCTTGTCTCTCCAATCAGTAGAGAAGAAAGGGAAAGCTTCTTCAAGCTTTTCAGGGCCTGCAAGAGAATGCCAAATCCCTCCAAATCCTAGAATTGCAGAAGCAATAAGGTGAACTACACCTGCTGCAAAGAATGGATAGATGTCAATTACTTCTCCTCCTGCACCAATGCCATAACCAAACATTGCAACATGAGGGATACAGATAAGACCCTGCTCCCACATTGGCTTGTCAAAGGTGAAATGACTTACCTCATAAAGAAGCATTGCTCCTGCCCAAAAAACCATCAAGCCTGCATGAGCTATATGGGCACCTAAAAGGCGACCAGAGAGGTTGATTAGACGAGCGTTACCCGCATACCAGGCATAACCAGTTGATTCCTGGTCATACCCTTGTCTCTTGAAAAAACTAATATTAGAGGGCGTTTCCACGTGGCAATACCTCCTCTGGGAATACAAAGTTTTCGTGTGGCTGGTCTGCAGAAGCCATCCAAGCGCGCATACCCTCGTTCAAAAGAATGTTCTTTGTATAGAAAGTCTCGAACTCAGGATCTTCGGCTGCGCGAATTTCTTGGCTAACAAAGTCATAAGCCCGCAGATTTAACGCAAGACCGACGATACCAATAGATGGTGCCCACATTCCCATCACAGGAACGAAAAGCATAAAGAAGTGAAGCCAACGCTTATTTGAGAAGGCAATTCCGAAGATTTGACTCCAAAAACGGTTTGCAGTGACCATTGAATAGGTCTCTTCTTCTTGAGTAGGGTCAAAAGCTTTAAAGGTGTTACTGGCAGTACCATCTTCATAAAGAGTGTTCTGAACAGTTGCACCGTGAATAGCGCAAAGAAGAGCTCCTCCAAGAATTCCTGCGACACCCATCATGTGAAATGGATTAAGTGTCCAATTATGGAAACCTTGAATGAAAAGAATGAAGCGGAAGATTGCTGCAACACCAAAAGATGGTGCAAAGAACCAACTGTGCTGTCCTAGTGGATACATTAAGAAAACACTTAGGAAAACAGCAATAGGAGCTGAAAAAGCTAGTGCGTTATAGGGGCGAATACCAATAAGGCGAGCAATCTCAAATTGACGGAGCATGAAACCAATCAAAGAGAAGGCACCATGCAATGCAACGAAATTCCAGAGACCACCTAGCTGGAGCCAGCGCACAAAGCTGCCCTGAGCCTCAGGGCCCCAAAGAAGCAGAAGGCTGTGACCCATGGCATCGCCAGGAGTACTAACAGCGGCAGTAAGGAAATTAGCTCCTTCTAAATAGGAGCTTGCTATTCCATGGGTATACCACGAAGTAACAAAAGTAGTTCCAACGAACCAACCACCTATTGCAAGGTAAGCCGTTGGGAAGAGAAGTAGGCCTGACCAGCCAACAAAAACGAAGCGGTCGCGCTTTAGCCAATCATCAAGGACGTCAAACCATCCTTGTTGTTGGGCGCGTCCAACAGCGATCGTCATGGGTTAAACGGTGCTGAGCTTTGGGATACCGAGAGACTTTAACAATCATTCCGACTAAATTGGGAATAAATGACTCAGGATGAAACCCCTTGTATTGCTTATTGACTTGATCTTAAGTTTTTCTTTGTTGTAAATCGTCGTTTTAAGTAGGCTAGGAACCCATTCAAGCCTGTCATGTCAGCTGATCTTCCCAAAATCTCTTCAGCAGGGTCAATCAATGAGAAATTCCTTGAGCAAAAGATCGAAGGTTCAAGAAAAACTTCAAATTATGTAATTGGTTCGATGGTTGTAATTGGAGGAGTTGGTTTTTTACTTGCATCTCTTTCAAGCTATCAAGGTAAAGACTTTCTTCCTATTGGACATCCCGCAACTCTGATTTTTGTGCCACAAGGACTTCTAATGGGAATCTATGGAGTTGCGGCTATCCTGCTTGCGATCTATCTCTGGACTCTAATTGCTGTCAATTTTGGTGCTGGAATTAATCTGTTCAACAAAGAAAAAGGTACCTTGACTGTATCCAGGAGAGGACTGTTTAAGAAAATAGAATTAGAGATTCCTCTAAAAGAGGTAAAAGCAGTAAAACTTGAAGTAAGAGATGGAATAAATCCTTTACGCAGAATCACATTAAGAATAAAAGGACGTCGTGATATTCCATTGTCAGGAGTTAGTCAGCCTAAACCTCTTGTTCAGCTTGAGCAGGAGGGCGCTCAGTTGGCACGCTTTCTAGACGTCAATCTTGAAGGCCTTTAAAACAGAAAATAGAAAACCAAGATGTTAAAAATAAATCCAAGAAAAATCTCAGTGATTTTACTAATACCAATATTGCTTAGTTGCCAAGTTAAAAAAAATAAACCGACAACCTCATTATGTCCATCAATCAGCAGCCCTTGCTTAACAGGGAAGGTACTTATCCAATTATCTACTAACAAAGGGAAGATAAAAATTGAATTAAATGGTGGAGACGCACCAGTTACTGCAGGTAATTTTCTAGACTTAGTAAATAAAGGTGTTTACAATAAGACTGTTTTTCATCGTGTTATCAAAAAACCATCTCCCTTTGTCGTAATTGGAGGTGATCCTCTTTCGAAAGAAGAAAGTACACCAAAAATCAATTATGGAAAAGGTAACTTTATTGATCCTCAAACAGGAAAAGTAAGATTTATTCCTCTTGAGATAAAACTAGAGAAAGAAAGAAGGCCAAGATATAGCCAGTTAATAAAAAACCCCAATAAGACTTCTCAAATAATAATGACTCATCAGAAAGGTTCTATTGCAATGGCAAGAGGACAAAAAAAAGATTCCGCAAGTTCCCAATTCTACATTTCGCTGAAAGCCTTACCAGAACTTGATGGGAGATATGCAGTTTTTGGCAAAGTTATAAAAGGAATGCATATCCTTGATTCAATCAATGAGGGGGATTTGATAATATCTGCGGATATGCTTTGAGGCCAACAAACTGAATTAATTTAAATAGTTATGCAGGGAATCTTCCGACACTTTTTGATACCTTCAACATTTCAGTATTAACTCCCGAAGCCCTTTCCAAGGCAACTTTGCCAGTTCTAGCAATCTCAAGGATTCCATAAGGTGTTAATAACTTTTCTAAGGCAACAAGCTTTCCAGGATCCCCCACAACCTCCAATGTCAAAGCTGTATCTGCAACATCTACCACTTTAGCCCTAAAAACCTGCACCAAATCCAAAATCACACTTCTTTGGGAGGCAGGAGCAGATACTTTTAAGAGCATCAGCTCTCTTTCAACAGCTGGCAGTCTCGTTAAATCCAACACCTGAAGAACATTAACTAACTTATCTAGTTGCTTTGTCATCTGCTGAAGGGTCTCATCATCACCTTCAACAACCATCGTTAGCCTTGACTGCCCCTCTTGCTCTGCAAGACCTACTGCGAGGCTGTGAATATTAAATCCGCGACGAGCAAATAACCCTGCAATTCTGCTAAGGGCGCCTGATTCATCTTCTACTAGCACTGAAAGGGTGTGCTTCATAGTTTTTGAGTTTAGGTCTCCAAGTTAAGTTTCAACCAGTCCAAAACTAATTGATTGAATTCTCGCCAAGATTCATCATGAAGGCAATGACCTGTTTTCTCAATAACAAATAATTTTAGCCAAGAATATTGATTTACTATCTTTTGTCCTACAAACAAAGGAACCAATCTGTCTTGACTTCCCCATACAAGCAGGATTGGCAAATGCCTTGCTCTATTTGAAAGACTATCTAAGAGCGCTGGAGCTGTATGTATTTTTGGCCGATCTGACATGCCTATGCACATGGCCCTTAGGGCCCTTGCAGCTGTAGACCTCTTGGCTGGCGCAGAAACAAGGATTTGAAGTTCCTTGTCTGTATTTATAGTTTTGCAATAAGCAGCCTGAAGACCCTTCTTAATTATCCCAGTCTTGACAATAAAAGGAACAAGCAATTCCAAAGGAAGCAAATTAAAAAAGATAGTCAAGAAGAGATTCCTCAATCTCAAAAAGAATCTTGTTTGTGGATATGAGAACCTCTGCATAAACGCTGGATCAGGCAAAGGAGCTGCGACCACAGCAGCTATATACTTTGGACAAAAAACAGAAGCAGTTATTGCGACAAGGCTGCCAAGAGAATTACCTACAAGAACAGCCTTGCCACACTTATCACTTTCAACTACCTCTTTTAGAAAAGCAATTAATTGTTTACTCCAGAAAAAATTATCTAATTTTCTTATTTGCTTCGGTCCAGGCTGGGAAGATCTACCAAAACCAATGAGATCTAAAGCATAAACACAATATCCTGCATTTTCAAAGGCCTTGGCATTATTTCTCCAGTGAGAGCTACTTGCACCAAAGCCGTGTACAAAAACAACTGGTGGATTTTCTCTGATTCCTAAAACACGCCAATAAATCTTAAAGCCTTCCCAAATCCATTCATTAGCATTCCCCCATTCACATGACTGCTCATGAAATACATTTTCACCAGCATTAAGGGGCATTAGCCAAATAGAAATACTTATTGACTACTATCGCGAAAAAAAAGATAAGAAAAGAAAATTTCTAAGGTTCTTTTAGCGCTTCCCCATTTAACAAAGCTAGGAATGCTTCTTTAAAGGCTAAATTTTTAAGCAGCTTATTGAACTTCTTTCAAAAAAGACCCTATAGGGCTTTTAATGGGATGGTTATCAAAGTACCAAAAATGGCTTCCGAGATCTTTGGAATTGCAGCAGTATTCTGGGTACTGATCCCAGTAGGTCTAGCAGGGGGAGCATTTTTACTCAAACTACAAAGCAAGTGATCCTCACGTTTATTGATTCGTCCCTTTAGGCTCATTGGTTGAAACAAAGTCCGCTATGAAGGTTCTAGTAATTGGTGGAACAGGAACTCTTGGGAGGCAGATAGTCAAAACTGCTCTTGATTCAGGGTATCAAGTTCGATGCATGGTTAGGACACCCCGCAAAGCATCTTTCCTACAGGAATGGGGGTGTGAACTGACCAAAGGTGATTTACTAAATCCTGAAGACATCAAATACTCGCTAGAAGATATTGATGCTGTTATTGACGCTGCAACCAATCGGCCAGATGATCCCAAAAGTGTTTATGAAACAGACTGGGATGGCAAATTAAATCTCTATAGATCTTGCGATGAAAATAATATAAAAAGAGTAGTATTTATATCATTATTATCTTCAGAGCATTTCAGAAATGTGCCACTAATGGATATTAAATACTGCACAGAAAGATTACTCATAGAATCATCATTAGATTATACAATTCTACAACCTGCTGGATTCATGCAGGGAGTTATAGGTCAGTTTGCTATTCCAATACTTGACAGCCAAACTGTATGGATAAGCGCAAGCCCTGGAAAGATCGCATATATGAATACACAAGACGTTGCAAGATTTGCAGTAGCTTCTCTAGACAATGAAAAAACTATTCGAAAATGTTTTCCAATAGTGGGTCCCAAGGCATGGGGAGCAGAAGAAATAATCAAAATTTGCGAAAAATGCAGTGGAAAATCAGCAAAAATTCTAAAGGTATCGCCTTTTCTGATCGGAGTTGCTCAAAATTTAGTTTCATTCTTCGAACCTACAGTTAACGTTGCAGAAAGACTTTCTTTTTCAGAAGTTATATCTAGTGGAGTTATTCTTGATTCAAAGATGGATGAGACCTATTCATTATTTAACTTAGAACTCTCAAAAACAACTTTAATGGAGGACTATATTAAAGAGTACTATGAAGTAATAATCAAAAGACTAAAAGAACTGGAAGCAGATTTAGACAAAGAAGAGAAAAAGAAACTTCCGTTTTAAAGGTGAGGGTATTCTCTCCAAAGAACTCACAAGGGTTGCAATATTGTAGTTTATTTGTACTATAGAGCTTTCTATCTTTGCCTAAATGTCTGTAGTTCAAATAAAGAATCTCCAAAGAAGACTGACCAACTTGGCAGCAGAAGCCAATGACGAACTAAATAAAGCCTGTGGCCATGAATTATGGAGAAATTTAGGTTTCGATGCATTTGATGGACTTGATAGCCCTGAAAGAAGAGAAAGAGCTAATTATTATTATGGCCAATGGCAAACAGTAAAAGAAATTCAAGAAAGTATTTAGTACATATTGCGCAGCCAATTTAGTCATGGCCTAAGCAATGAAGTCAAGTTAAAACAATAACTTATAACTTCCAAAGTGAGATTTCACATAATTTCGCAACCCATAATTTAAGGAGCTTATAATTCGTTATCTTTTCATAATAAGTTTACAAGACCTTTTGCTACTAAAATAAGATTAGATTTCACAAAAGGGCAAACTCGCATGATCGAGACTTCGGGAGTGATTGAGAAAGAACAGGGCAATGGATTTTATTTGGTCACTCTTGAGCAACCTGCAGGCCATCAATGCCTTTGTCGTGCAGCAGGAAAACTTACAAAATTCCGAATCAAATTACTGGCTGGAGATAAAGTTCTTGTAGAAATAAGCCCTTATGACCTAACCAGAGGAAGAATTACATATCGAGAAAGAAATGCTGGAGGTTCAGGGAATAGGTCTGGTGGAAATAGGCCAGGAGGTCCAAGAAAAAGATAGCAAGAGCATCAAAATGTTTAAAGAATCAGCTGCTATTTAGTTTGCTAGGGCTTTAATAATCTCCTCTCGGAATTGACTTTTTTGCTTAACTCCTTTCCATTCTTTTATTAGACTTTTATTTTTAAATAATTGCACTGTAGGTGTCCCTGTAATACCTGCTTGTCTAGATATTTCTTCGTCATTTTGAATATCAATCTCAACACCCTGAGCTCTTCCTTCTAGTTCATTCAATACTCTTTTAAGTTGAGGTTTAAGGACATGGCAAGGTCCACATTCTGATGCAGTATATATAATCAATAATGGCTTTGAGCTCTCATGATAAAGCCTTCTTAGGGCATAACTACCTTTTTGCCACAAAGCATCAGACTGAAAATTATTTTCGTTGGATAACTGAATTTGATCATCTAAATCATTAATATCAGTTCCATTAATAGATTTTTCTCTGATAATTAATTTATACAATTTTCTCTTGGCAAGCCATCTTTCTGTAGACAATGCTGCTTTGCAGCCACTACTAGCAGCAGTAACACCTTGCCGCCACTCAGAATCAGCAACATCTCCTGCCACAAAGACTCCTTCAATAGAAGTCTCAGGTCTTCCAGGTTCAGTTTTGATGTAGCCCTTTGCGTCAAAACTTAATTGACCCTTAAAAAGTTCATTATTTGGTGTATGACCTATTGCATAAAAGAGTCCTCTTACATCTAAACTCTCAATTTCTCCTGTTTTTACATTTTTAACAATCAAATTCTTTAACCAATGGTCTCCTTCAACATCAATTAACTCTTTTTCAAAATGAACTTTAATTAAAGAGTTAGAGGCAACCCTTTCTTGTAATGCAGCACAGGCCTTTAGGTTCCTCGAGCGAACTAAAAGGTGAACATAACTTCCAAATTTAGTTAAATAATCAGCCTCTTCACATGCTGAGTCACCTCCTCCAATTACAGCTAAGTTTTCTTTTCGAAACTGTGGCGTAGAACCATCACAAATAGCACAAGCACTAATCCCTCTATTCCAAAACTTATCTTCATTAATTAAACCAAGACGATTTGCCCTTGCACCTGTTGCAATTATGAGTGAATTAGTTTTTATTGAAAGATTGCCAACTTTTAGAGAAAAAGGGTGCTTCAACAAATCAATTGAAGTTGCATCTTCCTCTATTAAATAAGTTCCCCAACGAACTGCTTGAGCTTTCATTAGATCCATTAGCTCAGGTCCCATGACTCCATTCGGGAATCCTGGGAAATTTTCAACAAAGGTAGTTGTCATCAATTGACCACCAGGGATGCCTCCTAGCTCTAGTCCAGTAATTAAAGTTGGCTGTAAATTTGCTCGTCCTGCATATATCGCCGCTGTATAACCTGCTGGGCCAGAACCGACGATAACTAAGTTCTCTATCTGAAAGTTGGCCGAATCAACCTCAAATCCCATAAATGATCTAAGGAAATTAATTTTCTTTCAAATCACTCTATTAGAAAATTGGGGAAAATACTTGAGCAAGAGGCCCTTCGATCAGCAAAACTTTAACGTCTATCTTCTTAAGATTTTCTTTATATTCCAAGAACCTCATCTGTGTCGATTTCTTTTTCAACTTCTGTGCGTATAAATACTGGTACTTTTAAAACATGTTGATCTAATTCTTCAGGATAGTCTTCACGACAAGTTATCCATTCACGAAATTCTTGAGTAATGGCATAACTGTCTTCATAGCTTTCAATGCCATCCAAAAGAGCAATCCTTGTAGACGCCCAACAGCTGGCAATACTTACTCGACGCTCCAAAAATGAATTCATAGTTTGTCCCCAATGCGACCAAAAATACATGCTCGCGGTTCTAAAACATGTCTTATTAACAACAAAAAAAACTTTTATACAAAAATAATCATGTCTTCAAGAAACTTGGCAGTTCCACCGAACCCATTTTTATCAGCCCCCCAGCAACATCTTCGACTGCTTCTAAAGGCAATGTTAAGTTTCTAGTCGTCAAATGATCCAATCCTGTGGAAAGTCTTTTTGCCTTTCCTTGTATCAAATATGGTTCTGATATAGACCAACAACGTGCATATTGCATTAAAAGTGGATCTGCTGGGGAAAAAACATATGACAATTCACGTGGCAAGGCTTCTAAAACAGCTCTTTCACTAGAAATCCGAACACATCTTGTAATCGCCTGAAGAAATCGACTCCTTGTTGCCACTGTTGTGAGATAAGCAATAACTCTCAATCTTGGTGCGTCAAACCCTTCTGAACACATATCAACACTAACCAACCACTTAGCTTTACTATTTTGAAAACCTACTAGTTTTCCATTTGCAAACTTATCGTCAGAATGCACTAAATCAACGGAATCGCCATTTTCTCGAAGAAGATTAAAAATTTGAATAGCGTGTTGAATATCTCTTGCGATCACAAGGCCGCCAGCATTTCGATGACTAAGACGAACTTTTTCTAATTTTCTTCTCGCTCTTAAAAGTAATTGAATTGCAATACTGCTTGAATCGGAGAATTGGACTGCTCTCCTAAGATTTCTGGCTCTCCATGTTTCTCTATTTTCGGTTGAAAGCAATGAAGTCTCACGATCTGACACTCCCGAACATGCATGTTCAACCCATCCATCCTGAAAGTGAAACTCAAGGGGCCTCACATCTCCAGCTTCAATAAGTTCACGTGGTTCAACACAAAGATCAGGAATTATTTGTTCAACGCTTCCATTCCTTGAATCGAAATTAATCTTCCTTGCAGCGCAAAAAGCAAGGTTATCAGCTCTAAAAGGTGTTCCAGTAAGACCCAATCTTAGAACACAAAAATTAGTTAAATCTAGAAAAGCTTTTCCCCAAGCAAGACCTTCAGGCTGTTCTGGATCAACACCTAAATGATGAGCCTCATCAGCAACAGCTAAAAAGATTTTAGATTGTATTTGCTTAAAATTTTCTTGCAGAGTCTTTGAATTTCTAGATGCACCTTGGTAAGTAATAACCCAACCATCTAAATCTAGAATCGTGTCTTTAACTTCTAAACTAGAATCAAGTTCCTTTAAATTTAATCCAAGAAGTCTTGCTGAATTTATCCACTGATGGGCAATTACATTTCTATGACAAAACACTATCAGGTGAGAAAGAAGACTCTCTTTCTGCATTTCTTTAAATCCTATTAGAGCTCCTAAGGTCTTACCTGCTCCAGGACCTGCATGAACTAGCAAGTCTTTCCTATCAGAAGAATAATTAATCAACCTTCTTCGTAGAAGATTGATTAGGTGCTTTTGCCAAATTCGAGGGCGAATGATCGAATTCGGAGGTGATTGATCTAGGAAAAGATCAAATGAATTATTTTTGAAGATGGTTTTAAAAAAGAATTTAGGTCTTTCTAACCATTCTTTTTCGATTCGTCATATTTAAGTTTCAAATAAGACCTCTATGGTTCGCCCAGATATCACCTATGTACAAAAACAGTAATTACGCAAACCCTTCTTATAGGCAAGAGCGTGAGAATCTTGAACATTGTTGGATGAAGGAGATCAATATTGATCCTTTGATTCTTAGAGCTAGAAAACTCCATCAACAGAAGCGACATGAATGGGCCCTATCGATGGAGCAAGAAATTCTACCTATTATTTAATTTATATTGACTCAGTATGGTTAATAAGCAATCTCTCAACTTCTTCCAGTCCCTCTGAGGCAGCATTCTTTGCAAGCTGCAGGTCAGCTTTAGCATCTTCCACAAGCTGAACTGAAAGCCTTTGAAGAAGCTCTTCTTTCCTTGTTTCTAACATCTGTAAGATTTCTTCCTTAATCAATTTTCGAACAGCTATTGAGCGAAGTTGATCATCAGAAGCCTCTGCAAAAGTGCCTTGAACTAACTCTTGAATAAAGAGTCGATGAACTTCACTACTTCTAAGGAAACTTTCTGTTGCATTAATAATTCCTTCAACCAATGTCTCATCTGGCTCTGAGTCTTGATTCGATAACTTGAACTCCCAGTCCAAATGTTTACGCTGCCATCCTGACGAATGGAGGCTTGGCATTACAGTCTGAGAAAAAGTATCTACAGACATCTCATAAATCCTCTCAGCAAGTCTTTCGCACCATTCACGGCCATGTCCTTGCAGGTTCTTCTGCATGGTCTGGCGCTCTACAGAATGGCCTCCATGATGACTATGGCAAATCCCATCAGGGCATTCGATTGCAGTAAGGCCCATTAATTTCAAAAAGTTGTTTCTTCTTTATTAGCTAAAACAAAAGCTTTGAAAAGCTTTCTTAAAGGAATTTCCTTATAAATGAACTATGACCTCCTAATCTCATAGTGCTAGAGGACTCACTATCTTGTACAGATTCTTAATTCCAATAGAGTCGGCAGCGGGCGAAACCCGAGTTGCTGCAACGCCTGAAACCGTTAAGAAATTTATTTCGCTTGGTTGCAAAGTCACCATAGAAAAAGATGCTGGTCTTTTAGCTGGATTTAAAGATGAGGATTACCTAACACTTGGAGCAGAAATAACTAGTCAAGGGGATGCTTCCACCTGGAGCAATTCAGACTGTTTACTTTGCGTACAAACACCTAAAACAGAACTCCTTGCAAAGCTCAAGCCAGAATCATTAATTGTGGGTCTATTAGCTCCCTATGAAAATAGTTCCCTCAAAAACTCAATCAAATCTAGAGACCTTTCTGCTATTGCTCTTGAATTACTGCCACGAATTAGTAGAGCGCAATCAGCAGACGCACTTTCTTCACAAGCGAATATTGCTGGATATAAATCAGTACTAATTGCAGCAGCCTCGCTAGATAGATACTTCCCAATGCTTATGACTGCAGCAGGTACTGTTCAACCTGCTCGTGTTGTTGTACTTGGAGCAGGAGTAGCAGGATTACAAGCCGTAGCAACTGCCAAACGTTTAGGGGCTGTGGTTTATGTAAGCGATATTCGTCCAGCAGTAAAAGAACAAGTGGAATCACTTGGCGCAAAATTCATAGAACCCCCTGAAATTGAAAGCAAATCCAGTGAAATTGGAGGATATGCAAAAGAATCTTCAGAACAATTTCTTACGGCACAGCGCGAGAAACTATCTCAACATCTATCAGAAGCAGATGTAGCAATTTGCACAGCTCAGGTTCCAGGCAAAAAGGCACCTCGCTTAATTGATGAAGAGATACTAGACAGGATGCGACCTGGATCTGTGGTAATCGATTTAGCAGTTGCTCAGGGTGGAAATTGTGCGAACACCATGCAAGGGCAAACAGTGCAAAGGAAAGGAGTCAAACTAATAGGGGCTTCTAACCTCCCTTGTACTATTCCCAACCATGCAAGTGCACTTTATGCAAGGAACTTACTTGCTCTTCTTGAACCAATGATCGATGAAGGACATCTAAAACTAAATGTTGATGATGAATTAATTAATGGATCTTTAATTAGTCAAAAGGGTTCAATTTCAGCTCGTCATGAAAATCTGATTTCACCAGGAGGAGAAAACTAATGCCATTTCCAAGTGAAGCTCTTTGGGTACTGCTTTTAGGAAGTCTTTTAGGACTTGAATTAATAGGCAAAGTTCCACCAACATTGCATACTCCTTTAATGAGCGGGGCAAATGCAATTTCAGGAATAACTATGCTTGCAGCTCTAACACTGATAACTAAAGCTAACGACAATGTTCCATTATTAATAATTGGATCGATTTCACTGGGGTTTGCTTTGTTTAATGTAATTGGAGGATTTTTTGTTACTGATCGAATGCTGGCTATGTTCAGCCGCAAATCCAATCGCCGTCAAAAGAATTCCTAATGGCTAACGCTGAGATTCTCAAATACTTAATTGATCTCCTTGCAGTTCTACTACTTGCACTTGGAATCAAAGGTCTTTCTAAGGTTAGATCTGCCAGATCAGCAAATAGGCTTGCAGCAATAGCAATGGGCCTAGCTGTAATAGGAGTACTAGTTAATGCTCTCACCACATCAGGGATATCTCTAAATGCTTGGATTTGGATAATCTTTGGCTTGATAATAGGAAGTTCTTTGGGAATTTTGACTGCCCAAAAAGTCCCAATGACCGCTATGCCAGAAACGGTTGCACTTTTCAATGGTTGCGGAGGGATGTCATCTTTGCTAGTTGCTATAGGAGTAACTCTTTATCCTCTCAACGACACACAAGCTCCTTTAAGCGTTGGATTAATAGGACTGATTTCAATAATTACATCTGTCTTCGTAGGAGCTATAACTTTTAGTGGATCTATCATTGCGATGGCAAAACTTCAGGGATGGCTATCTACACCACCCTGGATACAAAACAAATCAAGACATGCTCTAAATATTGCTTTTGCTGTAATTTCCCTAATAGCAGCAACTCAATTATTTCAAGGAGAAATAAATGGCCTTTGGTTACTTGTAATCACTTCAAGCTTATTAGGAATTGGCGTGACATTACCTATTGGTGGAGCAGATATGCCAGTAGTTATCTCATTACTAAATAGCTATTCAGGAGTAGCAGCTGCTGCTGCAGGCTTTGTAATAAATAGTCAATTGTTAATAGTTGCAGGCGCGATGGTTGGAGCTGCTGGACTAATACTCACACAAGTAATGTGTAAAGGGATGAATAGATCATTAATTTCAGTCTTGTTTGGTGGTGCTATCTCAACAAGTGTTGCACAATCAAGCGGCGGTAGTGAATATCAAAATATTACTAGTTGTAGCCCTGAAGAATGTGCATTAACACTTGAATCTTCAGAACGTGTTGTTATTGTTCCTGGTTATGGACTAGCCGTAGCTCAAGCACAACATACTCTTAGAGAAGTAACTAGAACACTTGAAGCAAATGGCATAGAAGTTACCTATGCCATTCATCCAGTAGCTGGTCGAATGCCCGGACACATGAATGTCCTACTTGCCGAAGCTGATGTTCCATATGAACAATTAAAAGAAATGGATATTATTAATCCAGAATTTCCAGCAACAGATGTAGTTCTTGTACTTGGAGCAAATGATGTAGTTAACCCTCAAGCAAAAAAAGACCCGATGTCACCACTTTATGGAATGCCAGTTCTAGACGTACAGGAAGCAAGAACTGTTTTCGTGATCAAAAGAGGAATGAGTGCAGGTTATTCAGGAATCAAAAATGATCTATTTGAATTAGCAAATACATCCATGATATTTGGAGACGCAAAGAAAGTTTTAACAGATTTATTAGTTGAACTTAAAGAATTAGGTGTTGGAAATCCAGGATAATAATTTTCTATCTTCTGCTATAGATCTTGGGATGAATGAGTTCAAACAACGACTACCTTGGATTGGTGGAGATTTACAGACTCTCAGAGATAGTTTACGTTCTGAAAGTCTACCTTCAGAATCTGCAGAAATTTATACCATCAAAGTCCCATCTAACGAACCAGGATCTCTGCAGAAAGGAGAATTATTAGCCCTATTAGATAGACCTTCAAAAAAACAATACCCTTATCCAAAAGGTTTAGTACTATTAATTCATGGCTTAGGAGGTTCTAGCAGCAGACAAGGCTTAAGAAGGATGGGGATAAGTCTTCTAAAATCTGGATTTGCTATTTTAAGATTAAATCTAAGAGGCGCCAAACCAGGAAGGAGTCTAGCTCCAGGTACATACGCCGCCAACTGCAATAGTGACATCTTTCCGGTAATAAAAAAGGCAAGAGAAATATCAAAAGAATTGGGAGTTTACAGAAATTCTACGAATAAAAAAATCCCCTTATTTGGAGTAGGAATATCATTAGGTGGGACAATTTTATTAAACTATTCATTGGGAATAAGAAATAATAATTTATTTTCAAGGGATTATCTTTTGGACGGTCTTATATGTACAAGCAGCCCCCTTGACTTAATTGCCTGCAGCTCATCAATTCAGCGTCCTAGAAACAAACTTTACCAAAAATGGATCCTTCAAAGGCTTGTCAAACAAACTCTTGATGATCCAATAAGCTTAAGCTCATCAGAGAAAATTGCGATTATAGGATCTTCATTAAATAAAGACCGAATACAAACTATCCGACAATTTGATACTGCAATCACAGCACCAAGATGGGGCTATAAGAATGTAGATGAATACTATCGGAATGCATCTCCAATATTCCCTTTACTGGACAACAAAGACAAGTTTCCTCCAACATTAATACTTCAAGCTTATGATGATCCATGGGTTCCTTATCATGCCGCTGAAGTATTAGCTTTAAATTCCCATGAAAGCAAAAGATCTTCTCTTGAGGTGGTACTAACTAAACATGGAGGCCACAATGGATTTCATGGGAAACACGGATGTTGGGGTGATCAGCTAGTAAATAAGTGGTTGACAAAATTAAGCTCCAAGTTGAATAGTTAAATAAACGCTTGTGGTGTCGTTCTAATAATCCAATCTCGACAGGGTTTACCCCTTAAAACATGTTCATATACTATTCTCTCAACACGTTTAGGTGTTACTTTCTTATACCAAATTCCCTCTGGCCATATCAATAGGATAGGACCTTCTTTACAAATACGTAAGCAATCTACCTTGCTTCGCAAAACAATTCCTTCAGGTCGACCGGAATCTTCAAGGCCTAGTTCTTTTACTATTCCCTTTAATCTTTTCCATGTCTCAAGACCTAAAGAATAATCACAGCAAGCTCCTGTTGTCGACATCGCACACAACAAAAGATGATGTGAAATTTTCTGATCCATTATTAATTTGTTAATGAAATACGTAAGACTCCTCTTTCAACATTTTCCTTAACTGCGTTCCTAGCCCATTTATCTACAGAAATTACTTCCTCAAGGTTTGGCTGAAGGTTTAAATCAGATTGATGTCTATCACAGGCATCATGTATGACCTTTGGGATATCAAGAAAATGTATTTTTTCATCTAAGAACTGAGCGACAGCCTCTTCATTAGAAGCATTCAAGACTGCTGGCATAGTTCCCCCTTTCTTACCAGCCTCATATGCAAGTTGCATACAAGGGTATTTATCCGTATCAGGTGCATGAAAATTCAATTGTGCAATGTCTGCAAGATTTAATCTCCGCCAAGGTGTTTCAAATCGAACTGGCCAACTCATACAATATAAGATCGGTAATTTCATATCTGGCCAACCTAATTGAGCCAGAACAGACGTATCAGACAACTCAACCATTGAATGGATAATACTTTGAGGATGAATAACAATTTCTATGTTTTCATAATCAATTCCAAACAAATAATGAGCTTCTATAACTTCTAATCCCTTATTCATAAGAGTAGCCGAGTCAACTGTTATTTTTCGTCCCATACTCCAATTAGGGTGACTAGTAGCATCTTTAACAGTGGCACGTTCAAGATCCTCAATTGACCAATCCCTAAAGGCACCTCCTGATGCAGTCAGAAGGATCCTGCGTAGGCCTGGAGTAGGCACCCCAGTCGACAAGCGAGCATTGTCAGTCCATGGAGTTCCTTGCAAACATTGAAAAATGGCAGAATGTTCTGAATCTGCTGGAAGTAATCTGCTCCCACTCTTTTTCAATTCAGGCAATACAACAGGACCTGCAGCAATTAGAGTTTCTTTATTAGCCAATGCAAGATCTTTACCTGCCCTAATAGCCGAAAGAGTAGGAAGCAATCCAGCACATCCCACTATTCCAGTTACTACAAGATCAGAGTTTTTCCAAGAAGCAACTGCATTTATCCCATCATTGCCGCCAAGTAGTTGAGGCCAATTTTCATCAGATTTACCTAAGCCAAAAGCTCGCAATCTATCTTTAAGCTCAGGAATTAAAGATTCATCAGCCAATGCAACCACTTCTGGCTTATGCCTCGAGATCTGTTCAGACAACAATGAAAGGTTGCGTCCAGCTGACAGCCCAACAACCCTAAACTGCGAAGGGAATTCCTCAACAATCTCAAGAGTCTGTGTGCCTATTGAGCCAGTTGACCCCAACACGCTAATAGCTTTCACACAACTAGAGCATCTTCTACCAGTTTCCCATTGCGAGGACTAATCTCGTAATTGTTATCACTTAGATAACAATTGAATTTTAAAAGGTGTCCAATGTCTCTCAAAGAACAATGGCGATCGCAATTTGGATTTGTGCTTGCTGCAGCTGGTAGTTCAGTAGGTCTTGGCAATCTTTGGGGGTTTGCTTATAGAGCTTCACAAGGAGGAGGAGGAGCATTTGTCTTGCTCTATTTATTAATAGTTTTACTTGTGTGCCTACCTTTATTAATAGCAGAAATGGTTCTTGGAAGATCAACAGGTAACTCTCCATTTCTAGCACCCAGAAAGGCAGGCAATGAAAAATGGGCTCCTCTAGGGTGGCTTTTCCTTATAGTCTCGATCGGCATACTCTCCTATTACGTTGTCCTTATGGGTTATGCAGGGACAACTCTTGCAAATGCTTTTCTAGGGAATCTTCCATTAGATAAAGAAGCTGCTAGTAATTATTTCCCATCTATCAGTTCAGGAAGCATCTCCTTGGCAGGACAACTATCTAGCCTTGCATTAACAGGCTTAGTTGTCGCTGCTGGAATCCGATCAGGAATAGAAAGACTAACTCGAGTTGGAATGCCACTGCTTTTTTTAATGCTTGGAGGTCTAGCTATTTGGGCGATCACACAACCCAATGCAACTGAAGGATATGCCTTCTTATTCGGATGGGATCCAAGCAAATTAACTGATCTTCAGACAATAAGTAATGCTTTCAAGCAAGCATTTTTCTCAGTAGGCACTGGGATTGGTGCAATTTTGGCATACTCAATATATCTAGAAAAGAAAAGTCCAATTCCTGGAGAAGCTGTTGCGATAGTCACGATGGATACTGCCGTTGGACTTATGGCTGGCTGCGTAACTTTCCCATTAGTAGCAATACTTGGACTTGGTGATTTAGTGGGAGAAGGTTCTGTCGGAACATTGTTCTCTACGCTTCCTCATGGACTAGCTCTACCTTCACTTGGCTTGGCCGGATGGTTAGTCAGTGTGATCTTTTTTGCTCTTGTTTATATTGCGGCTATTACATCAGCCATTTCTCTCCTTGAAGTCCCAGTCTCATCGTTAATTGATTGCATTGGCTGGACTAGAAACAAAGCAGTATGGATTTCAATATTATTAATTGCGCTAATTGGCATCCCGTCAGCTTTAAACGTCAATTTCCTTGTTCAGATAGATACATTAATGAACATGCTCCTAATAACTTCAGGATTAATGTTGGCATTATTAATGGGTTGGTTCACTCCAAAGTTTTTCAAATCTGATTTACTTGAGTCAGGCATATCCAAAACAAAAGCAAGAACCATACTATGGACATTAAAATGGGTATCTACTCCTTCAATTGCAATAGGCCTTCTTTTTGTCTTTAAAGAAACAATAAATAATTGGCAATAATTTAGTTCAAATAATAATTCTTACCACTCTAAGAATTTAAGAATATCCATTCGGTTATGCCATCTGGTTTATCAATCAGTTCAATCCCCGCAGCTTTTAAATCTTCTCTTATTTGATCAGCCTTAACAAAATCCTTTCTCAGTTTTGCTTCCCTACGTGAAGCAATTGCTTCATTTATAAATTCATTATCGACAAGTTTTTGATCCTGAAGAGAATTATCTGCAAGAGATTCATGTTTAATACCAAGGACACCAGCTAGCTGAACAAGTAATTTCCAACGTAGATAAAGTGCATCAAGATCAATTTCTTTCCCAAAAGTCCTATCTCCTCTTTCTATTTTATTTCTCAAAGATCTCAAAGGTCTTGCAAGTTCAAAAAGGACTGCCAATGCCGCAGAAGTATTCAGATCATCATCCATTGCGACTACAAATCGTTGATACTGGTCTTTAGTTTTCTCAGTAACAGAGTCTTCTATGGATTTAATAACTACTGAATAATCGACATATGATTCAGACCAACCTAATTGACTAGGAAATATTAGCCCAAGTTGTAGAGCTCTATTAAGACCATTCCAACCGGAGGAAGCAGCTTTTAAAGCTTTATCAGAAAAGTCTATTGGCTTACGATAGTGTGCTTGCATAACAAATAAGCGTAATGTCATAGGAGATATTCCACTCAGAAGGAGATCTCGAATAGTTGTGAAATTACCAAGCGATTTACTCATTTTCTGACCTCCTACATTCACCATGCCGTTATGCAACCAATATCTAGACAATGTCTTACCAGTAGCCATCTCTGACTGCGCGATTTCATTTTCATGATGAGGGAAGATGAGATCAGCGCCACCTAGATGAATATCAATAGTATCTCCTAACTCTTCACGAACCATCGCAGAGCATTCAATATGCCAACCTGGGCGGCCTTTACCCCATGGAGAATCAAATCCTGGTTCGAAATTCTTAGCACCTTTCCAAAGAGCAAAATCAAAAGGATGGTTTTTCCTTATGTGTTCTTGGTCTCCAACTCGTCCATCAGCATTATTCTGCTGCTCTTCAAGATCACGACTACTTAACTTTCCATAGTCTCTACATTTCATAACTGAAAAGTAGACATCTCCATCCACGGAATAGGCAAAACCATTAACTACAAGTTCTTTAACTAAGTTCTGAATTCCATCCAGACACTTAGTAGCCCTTGGCATGCTGTCTGGTCGCAAAATTCCCAATGCATCCATGTCCTCATGAAAAGCTTTGATATTTCTTTCACTTACTTCTTCCATCGTGCAACCTTCTTCAGCCGCTCGATTCAAAATCTTGTCATCAATATCTGTAAAATTTTGAACAAACTTAACTTGATAACCTTGCCAAATCAAATAACGGCGAAGAACATCCCAATTTATATAACTACGAGCATGGCCAAGATGGCAAAAATCATAAACAGTAACTCCACAACAGTAAATACGAACCTTATTGGACTCAAGGGGAACAAATTGTTCAATACGCCTAGTAAGGGTATTTGTCAGCTTCAAAGACACTGTTCTTAGAAAAGATTTAATAAGCCTAGTTCTATCGCAATCATTTCTCTATTTAGCCTCCATCCAATTCATTCCCACACCAGTCTCTACTACTAAAGGAACATTTAATCTAATTGCTTGTTCCATAGTCTTCACAACAATCAATTTAACCTCATCCAACACAGCAGGATCAACTTCTAAAACAAGTTCATCGTGAACCTGTAAAAGTAACCTTGCAGGCAGAGCTGATTCTTTCAGTTTTTTGTGCAACTTCACCATTGCTATTTTAATAATATCAGCGCTTGAACCTTGGATTGGAGCATTCGCTGCTGCTCTTAGCTGTTGAGCTTCTAACCCACCTCTTCGTGCAACAGCAAGGTCAATTTTATTTGGATCCTTCCCAAACAATCGTCCTAACCCATTTGGATCAAATTTAAAGTAGCGACGTCTACCTGAAATCGTTTGAACATAACCTTGAGCAAGTGCCAATCTCTCTTGCATTTCTAAAAACGAAAAAACCTTTGGATATCTCTTCCTGAAACGTGCCAAGAAATCTTTCGCCTCTATCAAAGTAACTCCAGTCGAACGAGCAAAGCGCTGTGCCCCCATGCCATAAACAACTCCAAAGTTAATAGTCTTTCCTAGTCGTCGTTCGTCAGTATTAACTGAATCTTTCTCAAGCAACAATCGTGCGGTAAGAGCATGTACATCATCTCCATTACGGTAGGCATCTTGAAGGACTTGCTCTCCCGACATATGAGCAAGAATACGGAGTTCAATCTGTGAGTAATCAGCACTGATCAATTTCCAATTGGCTTGAGGTAGAAAAGCTTTTCTAATACGACGACTAAACTCTGTTCGAATAGGAATATTCTGCAAATTTGGATTACTACTGCTTAGACGACCAGTAGCAGTTACTGCCTGATTAAAATCAGTATGTACTCGTCCAGTTTCTTTTTCCACCAACTGTGGAAGCGCATCTACATAAGTAGAAAGAAGCTTGGTTAAAATTCTATGTTCAATCACCAGAGGGATAAGTTTATGGTCATTCTCAAGTCTTTCTAAAACATTTGCATCAGTGCTCCAACCAGTTTTAGTTCGTCTTGATTTCTTACGATCAAGACCTAATGTCTCAAATAACAATATTCCTAGTTGCTTTGGTGAAGCAAGATTAAATTCAGATCCAGCTAACTTATAAGCCTGCTCTTCAAGATCATTAAGCTTTACAGAAAGCTCACCAGAAAGTTTCTTTAAGTATGGAATATCTATACGAATTCCAGTAGATTCCATTTCTGCTAAAATTGGCTCCAAGGGTTGCTCTATTTCCTCTAAAATAGTGATTAATTCATTTCCCATTTCTTTAAGCTGGGTACGCAATCTCAAAGCAAGTCTCCTTGTCAAGAAGACATCCATTCCACAATAAAGAGATGCCTGTTTTATATCTACATTTGCAAAAGTCTGTCCTCTCTTAACAAGATCACTAAAATTAGTAGGCGTAAAGCCAAATTCTCTTTTTGCAATAACATCTAAACCATGCTTGGCATTGGAATCACGCAAATAATCTGCTAACAGGGTATCAATTATAACTCCGCCAAGCTCAAGGCCATGTCGCAGAAAAATCAGGCGATCATATTTAGCATTCTGCAAAGTTTTAGGATGCAATTCACTCGCCAACCAATGCGAAAGAGAGTCAACTACTACTTGAATCGATAACTGACTTTGATCATAGATATCATCTATCTTTTCTTCTAAGATATGACCTATTGGTATATAGGCAATATCATCAAGTGATGCACCCCAACAGATTCCAATACCAACCAATTCTGCTTTAAAAGGATTTAAGTCAGTTGTCTCTGTATCAATTGCTACTGGCTTAGATTTATCTCGACATTCATTTAGCAGCAGAATTAATTGCTCTAAATCAGAAGTGTTCCTGATAATCCGAGGAGCTATTAAAGGGAAATCATTAGTTTCTGAAGACTTTATGCTTTCAGATGAGTCATTAATTACAGAGTCCGAAGCAACTTCTTTTTCAAGTTTATTGCTATTTGAGAAAAATCCTCCTTCTGAAAAGCTTGCAACAAATGAAGGAACCTCTCGAACAAGGCTATTTAACTCTAAAGAAAGAAGACGATTTTTCAGGCCATCATTATCAACCATATTCAATTTAAATTTTGGCGATTCCTGAAGTGGCACCTCAACTAAAATCTCAGCTAAATACCTTGAAAGATAAGCACTTTCATGATCATTCCTAAGCTTTTTCTTTAAAGCTCCCTTAATAGATCCTTTGGATCCATTCTCTCCTCTTGACTCAACTTCGGCCAACGCCAAATAAATACCATCAAGATCCCCATTCTCTTTTAAAAGATTGATTGCGGTTTTTGGACCAACTCCTCTTACTCCAGGGATATTATCTGAACTATCACCAGTGAGAGCCTTAAGCTCTACAACCTTTTCAGGCAGAACCCCAAGCTTTGCCTCTACTCCAGCCTCATCAACCAGGACAGGAGAACTACTTTTCGAATACGGGCCTCCTCCCATATACATAACTGCAATATTTCTTTGATCGTCTACCAATTGAAAGAGATCACGATCACCAGAAAGTATTCGAACTATCCATCCTTCACTTGATGCTGTATTTGCAAGTGTCCCTAAAACATCATCAGCTTCATAACCTGGAGCACTACAGATAGGCAACTTAAGGTCAGATTGAAGAATTTGCTGAAGTTGCTCTAAGTCTTGAAAGAAAATATCTGGAGCAATATCTCGATTTGCCTTGTAATTAGAGTCCGCTTTATGCCTGAATGTAGGTTCAGGAGTATCAAAAGCAATTGCAACCCCTTGGGGGCTTATTTTTTTACAATTTTCCAACAGTGCCTTTAGGAAACCAAAAGTTACACTCGTTGGAAGTCCATCTTTTGTAGAAAGACCTCCTTCCCCTCCCTTTGCAAAGGCATAAAAACTCCTAAAAGCCAAAGAATGACCATCTACCAGAAGTAATATTGGCTTTTCTTGATTCTCAGCCATAAAAACAATTTATAAAGTTCATTGATATTCAATTAATCACGGTTACGTTTTGCCCAAGGAGGCAAATCTATAAAAATTTGATCTCCTGGTAAAACCCCATCCAAGATTGCTGTTTTACTTCCATTACTATTACCGATTTCAACTACTTTAAACTTGGGCTGTTGATTTTCTCCAACCACTAAAACCCCAGGTTGACCATTCTCCGTAACTATCGCAACAGTAGGAACCAATGTACTTATTTTAGTTTTAGGAGTTTTGAAATTAACATCGGCAGTCATTCCAATTCTCAACTGATTTGAATAATTAAGTAAAGAAAGATCTACTTCAAATGAAATTACATTGTCAGTTTTCAATGCGCGAGGAGAGATCTCACTCACCTTTGCATCAAAACGCTGGTCAGGGAAAGCATCAACTCTGACACTTGCCATTTGACCAAGACGGATTCGACCAATATCACTTTCTGGAACTTTCGCAACCACTTCTAATCCTTGCGATAATTCTAAAATAGAAGAACTTGTTGACCCGGCAATTGATGAAGCCCTTGTTGTAGGAGCAACAAATGAACCAGGTTCTGCATACCGTGTGGTAATTACTCCACTAAATGGTGCTCTTATAATCAAGTCGGAACCTTCTACTTCTCTTTGCTCAAGACGTGCTTTACTAACAAGAAATCGCGCCTTGTATTCTGTAAATTGTTCAGCACTTATAGCCCCTTCACTAAAAAGTGACTTTCGTCGGTCAAACGCCGACTTTTCTTTCTCAAAATCTGCCTTCATTTGATTTAAGCGATATAGAAAATCACCTCTATCCATACGAGCAATAACATCACCCTTGGTCACTCTCTGTCCTTCCTTGACATATAACTCTTCTAATAGACCTTGCCTTTCTGGACTAACGTTTACGCTCCTTTCAGCTCGCAATTCTCCTGTTGCAGTTATCAAACCAGACAGTCTTCCACTCTCTGCTGCAACGATAAAAGAAGTTATATCTCTTTTATTGGTCGATTTAAACTTATTTTTTACCGCGAAAGCACTTCCTCCTACAAGAAGGAGGAATAAGGCAATCCCTACGAGCCTCTTTTTATTGGTTTTAGTTCTTTGGATTTCGCTAGTAGTTTCCAAAACCTTGAAATAGAAATCTAAATAAAAGAAATTTGAATTCTGGCCTCGACCAGGATCAACAAGTTAATTCTGACTTGTTAAGGCGCTTAATGGGGAAATTTCTTTTCCTAATCTATTTTGGAGTTAAATTCGGCAAAATTTCTCAACATGCTTAAAGCCGGCATTGTTGGCCTCCCAAACGTAGGAAAGTCCACACTGTTTAATGCACTTGTGGCAAATGCTAAAGCCCAAGCTGCTAATTTTCCTTTCTGCACGATCGAACCCAACGTTGGATCTGTATCTGTACCAGACGAACGTCTGGCTCAACTAGCTGAACTAAGCAATAGCAAAGAAATTATTCCAACTCGAATGGAATTTGTTGACATTGCAGGACTTGTCAAAGGGGCAAGTGAAGGAGAGGGATTAGGAAATAAGTTTCTAGCAAATATTCGAGAAGTTGATGCAATAGTGCACGTTGTCAGATGCTTTGAAGATGATGACATAATTCATGTATCAGGTTCGGTGGATCCATCAAGAGATGTAGAGGTAATCAATCTAGAACTCGGATTGGCTGACTTAAGTCAGATAGAAAAGAGAAGAGAAAGACTAAAAAAGCAAGTTCGATCAAACAAAGAAGCTCAAATAGAAGATTCAGCTCTAGAGAAAGTAGGTTTGGTCATAGAAAAAGGTGGTTGTGCAAGAAATGTAAAACTTAATGAAGAAGAAAGAAAATTACTAAAGCCACTTGGTCTACTCACAAGCAAACCAATCATTTACGCAACAAACCTAAGCGAAGGTGATATTGCCACCGGGAATCTATACAGCAAAGAAATACAACAATTGGCAAAGAGTGAGGGTGCGGAAAGCATACGGATATCAGCACAAGTGGAAGCAGAATTGATTGAACTAAGCCCAAAAGATCAAAACGAATATCTACAGGGACTAGGAGTCAAAGAAGGAGGGCTTCAAAGTCTTATCAAAGCAACATATCGACTTCTTGGCTTACAAACCTATTTCACTACTGGGGAGAAGGAAACAAAAGCATGGACAATCAAAGCTGGCATGACTGCACCTCAGGCTGCTGGAGTTATCCATACTGATTTCCAACGTGGCTTTATTCGAGCACAGACGATTGGATATAAAAAACTTCTTCAGGCCGGATCATTAGTCGAGGCTCGCAATAAAGGCTGGCTACGAAGCGAAGGGAAAGAATATATTGTTGAGGAAGGGGATGTAATGGAGTTCCTCTTTAATGTTTAGAAAGCCAGCACTAGCAAGGGTTCTCAGGCATTCAGCAAAGGAGTTTAGAAAGCATTTGTCCAATCCAGTCTGACGAATAATCGAATTCTTTCATTAGATCAGTGTCAAGTTAGGCATGATTCTTTTCTAGCGTTGTTCTCATAAACTGATAGTGGTCAAGTTCTTCTAAATATGTTAATTTGAATTGTCTATTAATTATTTATCATGCTCACTGGTAAGGATTTATTGGCCAAAGTTAAGGACTTAGGTGATGTAAGTAAGTCTGATCTTGTTAAGGCATGTGGATATGTATCCACAAAGAAGGGAGGCGGCGAACGTCTTAACTTCACCGCTTTTTACGAAGCTCTGCTTGAAGCTAAAGGAGTAAATCTTGCTGCTGATAGCTCAGGTGGCGTTGGAAAAGGAGGAAGAAAACTAAGTTATGTCGCCACAGTTCAAGGCAACGGAAATCTTTTGATCGGCAAAGCATACACTGCTTTGTTGGATTTAAAGCCTGGTGACAACTTTCAAATCAAGATGGGACGCAAAGGTTTCCGTCTAATTCCTGAAGGCGAAGACTAAAGGAATTACTCCATATCCAAATCATTGCCAAGACAAGGATCGGATAGCACTTAAAACCAATCCGCTAAAATAGCCAAGAAGCCTATCAGCTTCTTGGCTATTTTTTTAACATAGATTGATATTAGGTCAGATTTTTCTAAGTCATATGAGAGTAACCTAAGGTTTTCATAGGCAAAAAATTGATCACTCAACCAAAAAAGCAAAGAAACCCCTAAAGAAATATTAAAGGTTAACTATGAAAAAAATAACTAGGCATGAAGAGCATAAACTACGAAATATAAAATTATCTGTAGAAAAGCATCAAATGCTTTCTTTTCTAGAAAAAATAATAATAAGACTTCATTATCTTTCTAAGTATCTAAAATCAAAGTTATTAGCAAAAGCAATAACAGCATATATAGTAACTTTTTCTATAATTATATATAGAAAAGGTTTAATCTAATTTTAAAATATTAAATAATAACCTATTATTGTCAAACCATTCTTTATTCATAATGGCTAGTATTTACATGATCAATATTTAAAGTAATAATTATTTTAGAAAATAAAAGATTATAGCTTTTAATGTTATTAAAACTGATTAGTAGTCAATCTATAAGAGAGGTCTTCTACCCTTTTCCTATTTACACCATTATCACCTATTCCCACCCTTGACTCAGACCTGACTTGAATAACACCCTCCTTAGGCAATAGCATTACCAAAAGATCATCAGTGTATCTTCTCCATTTTGTTTTTGCTTCTGCATGAATAAAAAACTTTGATTGTTCAACAATCGTTGTTCTAGGTGTACGTGAGACAGCCTCAACTACCTTGTTGAAGGATTCCTCTGGGTTAGTCACTGGCCATTTTTCAAGTACACAATGAGTTAAAACAACACATTCAGGAAGACCTTGATTAACTTGATCTGCAGTTGCTTGGTATGGACTCAGAACTAATATGTACAAGGAGATCAACGAGAATAACAATTTAATCATCAATCAAATCAATCCCAAAGAACCAGCTGCAAAGCCGACAACACAAAAAAATCCAAACTCTAATAAATCTCTAGTAGCAATTGGTATTTTATTTAAGGCAACGTAAATTCGTTGAGCCATTTGAACCTTGTACTCACAGGAAAGTAGAGGATAATAAAAGATTCTGGTTTTCGCGAGATCTCACGAAATTAATTAGGGAATGAAGCCTTTCAAAGGCGAGTGTCTCCCATAAAAATCAAGAATTTGAAAGATTAATCGCAAGCAAGGTAAGATTGATTATGTCGTCAATCATCAAGGAAATCTAAAGTAGTCCAATAGTGATATTAACCACTAATAATAGAAAATGCTCAGACCATTAGATTGATTTGATTACAAATAGATTAAATGATCATAACAGTCTTATCTAAGAAAAAACTCTAGGTGTGCTTTAGTTATAACAAAGATCCGTAAGGTTTGTCTACAAATTAATTCCTAATTTTAATTGATTTTCTTTTAAGTAGCAGCGTAAATCGCCTAGCAATTAAAAGGATGGGAAATAGGAATTTAGTTCTTTGATTTGAAGAAAAAACTACTGCTAATACTCTTAATAATGAATCAGATGGGTTTTCAATTTGAGTAGAAATAAAGTTTATAGCTTCAGCACCATAAAGAATATTATTATCATTAAATAATATTGCTCCGTTAAGATCCATATCATATCCTTTAGGAAGGTAGGATGGATTATCTCTAGCATCCCGTATTTGAAAATCAGGGATATTAGCCTTTAATTCCAATAATTCTGCAAATTTATTACAGAAAGGGCATTCCCCATCGTAAACAAATGTTAGTTTTGGTTTCATCCTTTGATTATACTCGCTAAATACTCAATTTCTAGAAAGTTTATTCTTAGAATCTTCTGGATTGATGATAATTAACAGTAAATTCGTGAAAGCATGACAAGAATAGTTATAATATCAAAATATTGAGGTTAGCCTAACTAAAGCTTTTAGACGTACATTCAATTCCAGATTCTTTGTCATCCTTGCCTTGATCCACTATTAGTGTCAAAGCACAATCACAGAAGTTCTGAATGGAAGTTTCTGGAACTCCTAAAATAATGGGATTTCTCTTGACCCCAACGATACATTCATTAAATTGAGATTCTGGATAGGCACTAGTGGCATCAGCCAAAGCAAAGACAATTAACAAGAAAATCAATAGATACTTCATTGAGTATATTTTAAACAGCTTCATTATAAAACATTATTTTATATTAAACAAGAGACATAAGAATTGCAATTAAAAATAGCTAGTGAATTACAATAAATTTAGCATCAAGTAATAGTTTTAATCAGAAATAAAGAGCATATCTAAATTAATAAAATATTTAGATAAGAATAGTATTAGTTCTAAGTGCTCATACATTATTTAAAATAAATAATATATAATAATTCAATTACTCAAGAGTAAATGACGCGAATTAACTTAGTAAATCCCAAAGAGCTTTCCGATCAACATTTAGTTGCTGAATATAGGGAAATATTTATGGTAGGGTCTGCCCTCCAAAGATCTATTAGATCTAAAACATGGGAAATAACAAAAAGTAAACTACCCGACAAGTTTACCTTAAATAAAGGTCACGTTAGGTTCTTCTATAATAAAGGGAAGTACCTGCACAAAAGATACTTAGAACTAACTAAAGAAATGAAAAGGCGTGGGATGAATCCAAATCCAAATAGGCTGTTCAAGAAAGAACAATGGCCTAAAGAATATTATAATGACTGGGAGCCAACTGAAATTGATAAGAAGGTTATTAGAATAAGAATTAAAGATAAGCTGAAAGAAAAGCCAGATTGGTATAGGTGGACAGTAAAAGATAAGAAGGGAAGTAGTAACTGCAAATAATTATGATCAATACAATTCTAAATATTTAAATAAATTTTATAATTAAATATGGCTCTTAAATTTAACTTCTATATTCTCATTCATCTGATGTCAATCAAAAAGATAATATAACAGATAAAAACTAAAAAGTAGAATGGAAATATAAATCAAATTATCAATAGGTACTCCTATACTTAAATTACATATCACAACTAGAGCCATCTCATATCAAAAAGTAAATCAATTGAAATCTAATTACAAATTTAGAGACTAAAAGCTAATAGAAGTCATTTGAGTTGCTAATTTCTAATAGCTACATGTAAAAAGCTGATGGGAAAGCATAATCACACTGATGAAGAGCTCACAGAAATCTGTGAGGATGCTTTTGTGAATATAAAGGAAGCCTGCATGAGGCTCCAAGAAAGAAGTGGTTGTTCTAATGAAGTTGTCGTATCAATGCTTGGAAGCGTTGCAGAATTCTACATTTCAAAAGATGAGCCTGACTTTGATGATGACTATGAGAAGGCAAGAAGTGATAAATCGATTAAATAATTAGATTCTATCTAAGTTAAGGAAGATTTATTTTTCTATACTTAGAGCCAAGAAGTCTGGAAGAGATAGTACATAAGAGCAATTTGCCATTAAAGTATGTTCAATAAATGAAAATGCACTTCATATACCTATTAATTCATCAATACCCTTATATTAAGTCAATGTTGCTATTCAATGGTCATGCCTGACTCAGAAATAAAAATACTAAAGGATCTCAATAATCTTAGATCTGCGCCAATTCTTGATGAAAATCAATTGCAAACTCTAAGAGATGAACTAAACAAGCATATAGATTCATCAGACTGGTTGACCATTGGAATTATGGCTTCATCTTCCAAAATGGCCACACATGTTATTAGAGAAATAGAACAAAGCTTAAATCTGGATCATATGAAAATTGTACAAAAGCCTAATGAAGATGGTCCTGTTTTCTTAAAAGCCAATCAGAATACTGGCGATATTTATATTCGTATTGAACACGGCCTAGGAGAAGGCATAATTCTAAGCTGTCAACAAAATGATGAGTCAAAAGAAACCATGACTTTTGGACCTTTTCCTCTTGATTTCTTTAAAATCAAGAATTAATCAGAGTCTTCAAAGCAAATGAATCGGATCTAATAGAAAATCAAATATCAACTTACTGAAGATTAAAATCTTTTCATCTCATTTTCAGAAAATGGTATTCTCAGCTACTTACTTTGGCTCAAGTGGATGGCTTATTGAATTCGACAAATTGAATGTTCTTGTAGATCCATGGTTAGAAGGTTCACTAAAATTTGCTCCTGGAGCTTGGTTTTTTGAGGGAAATCTAACTAAGTTCTTTCAAATACCTGAACAAATAGATCTATTGCTACTAACTCAAGGTCTTCCTGATCATTGTCATCCTCCGACACTAGAGAATCTAAATAAGTCTATTCCAGTAATTGGATCAGAGTCTGCAATAAATATAGTGAGTAAAATAGGTTTTAGCAAACTAAATGTACTTAAACCAGGAGAATGTACTCTTTTCAAAGATTTAAAAATAGAAGCTACCAAAGGAGCACCTGTTCCTAATATTGAGAATGGTTATATTCTTCAACATAAAGCAGGTTCTTTATACTTAGAACCACATGGTTTTCTCGATCATAAAATCTCGGCAACTACATTAGATGCATTAATTACTCCTGTAATTGATGTTAGTATTCCTATCGCGGGAGCATTTATAAAAGGTAAAAGCATTCTTCCTTCTTTAGTGGAGAAATTTAATCCTTTAACTATACTTTCAAGTACTACTGGCGGAAGTGCTGTATTCTCAGGACTTTTAAGTAAGTTAATCAAGACTGGAGGTGATATTAATAATATTGATAAAAGTATCATTATAAAAACCAATTTCATTTCCTCAGCCGAGGGTTGTCGATACGAACTAAGAACCAGAAGTTAGAATTAAGCTATGTCTAAACAACAAAATCAAAATCTATGATAGAAAGAAAAGAGATCAATGAAATTGCAGAATCTTTAGCACTCAAAGCTATTAAGGCTGCAAAGAGTAGGAGTAATGAACTTGATCGTTTTTGCTGGATGTTTACTCATGAATATTGCAATGGAGTAATGCCAGTAGAATATGACATTAGGGAAGTTGATGAGGATCTTTATTTACAAGTTCTCAAAATAGCTAAAAGTAAATTATAAATACAAATTTTGAAAACTATAAATCTAGAAGTTCTTTAATTTTACTGCTCGAAAGTAATTTAGGGTAAGCAAATATAGCAACAATGGATGAAATAAGCCCTGTGATCAAAAAAGTAGTCAATTGTCCTATTGAGCCAGCGAAATATACTTCCGATTTCAGGAGCGGGTAATCTATAAATGAGCCAATCGATCCCCAAACAATTACCCAGAATGAAACATAAGCTATAGCAAACCAATCTTTCTTTTTCATTTGTACTTTATTAAGTGGTTGGAAGCATTAACATAATAACAATTCTCAAGGGACTATAAGCAAATTTGAAGGATTAAAAGGAATTGAGAACAGTTATGAAATAACTAAAGGTGAATGAAGCTCAGGTTACCGTTGGATCTCCAGGATGGCCTGTTATCGGATCCAAGGGAGGTTCATTTAAATCAGGCATAGGTCCTATTTCAGGTAAAACCTCTCCATGCAATGTCAACCATGAAAGCAACCAATTCACAGCTGTAGCTCTCCGAGTTCTTCGTGGATACAATTCATTTATAGAATATCCAGGGAAAGAAAGAGTTTGCTTAAGCAATTGCTTATTTTCTTTTGGAATGGATCGAGTCAAATGTATCGAAGCTCTTCTATGAGCAATAATTTCAGGAGCAAAAGGAAAAGCAGAGCTCCACTCTAATGGTGTTTCTTTAGTAGCAACCCAAACACTCGGAACAGAATTTGAAGCTTCGTAAGAAAGTCTTTCCCAAACCAATTTAGAAACAAAACGATCGGTTACAAAATCATCGAGTATCGCCATGAAAAGTCTTCTGCTCAAAGGCATTTGATCCCTATTAGATGTCATAAGCCTCTTAGAAAAAATTAGAGAAAAGAAACTAGACTAGACAACAACTATACAAGGGTTTAACACATCAAGATTATTTCATTTATTACAAGGAAAAGAGTTATTAGATCTAGGAAAAGAAATCTGTATTCCTTTATTCACTTAAAGAAATACAAAGTATTACACATCAGAAATCTCTAACTGTTACTCAATCCAAGACTTAATCACAAGCAGAATGCTATAATTGGGAAACGCTTTTAAAAGGCAAATTTGAATTTGTTTGGTGCCTCTCTAAATTAGAGATTGACTCTTTCTTCATACTAATTGTTTTGTAGACAAGGAGCTTTCAAACAAATTCAGATCTTATTATTCAAAAGGATCTCATCAAAATCAGGAACAAATTTCAAGCAATGGAAAAAAAAACCAAAAGAATTTCTTCTATCAGTAAAGAAATGTCCTTTGAAGAAACTGACCACAGGCTAGCTTGTGGTTGGCATGTAAACATTGAAGGAAGTGGACAACGTAAACGCTATCTAAAATCACTCAAGCTTGAGAATAGCAAATCAAAAAAGGATAAGTTGATAACTTAAATCAACCATTTATCATAAACATGTCTAGTTTTATTCCTAATACATTAAGTATCACTAACAGAAATCCACCAATAACAATTATAAATCCAGGCCATATAACCTTCAACCTATCCAGATTCGGCCCATCAGCCTGTTTTGACTGTCCAGAGTTCGAAGAAGGCATTTACTTAAAAAGTAACTAATCCATTAATAGCTAAAGTTAGGGTTAGTGATTCAAAAACCTTCCCTCTTTTAATTTTTCACAAGAAAGGCACCTTAACTCTCTCAAGATCCCTGTCTGGCACTAAAAATAATGCAATCAACCATTGAATTCAGAATGTGTTATATCAATGATCTTTAAGGCTTTCTTTAAAACCCTTATGCCGCAGACCTTTACGGATGCTGAACTGCTACGCGCGCAAGGCTCCTTTTCAGTGTAGTGTCAATGCGTATTAACGCCTTGCACTCTTAACCTATGCAGACCTATGGAAATCCAGACGTCACCTATGGGTGGTGGGCTGGTAATTCTATGGTGACCAACCGTTCAGGCCGATTCATTGCCTCACATGCTGCGCATACTGGAATGATCTGCTTTGCGGCTGGTGCAAGCACCCTTTATGAGCTTGCTCGATTTGACCCTTCTATCCCAATGGGTCATCAGAGCTCTTTATTCCTTGCCCATTTAGCTTCTATCGGCATTGGCTTCGACGAAGCTGGAGTCTGGACTGGCGCAGGAGTAGTCACCATAGGAATTCTTCACCTTGTCTTCTCCATGGTTTATGGAGCAGGTGGACTATTGCATGCTGTTCTTTTTGACGAGGACATGCAACAAAGTGAGGTTCTCCAGGCCAGGAAGTTCAAACTGGAATGGGACAACCCTGACAACCAAACCTTCATTCTTGGCCATCACCTAATTTTCTTTGGTGTTGCAAATATCTGGTTCGTTGAATGGGCCAGAATTCATGGCATTTATGACCCTGCTATCGAAGCCATTCGTCAAGTCAATTACAATCTTGATTTGACTCAAATTTGGAACCACCAATTTGATTTTTTGAGTATCGATAGTCTTGAAGATGTTATGGGAGGACATGCCTTCTTAGCTTTCTTCCAAATAGGTGGTGGAGCATTCCACATTGCAACCAAACAAATAGGTGAATACACCGAATTCAAAGGTTCTAATGTGCTCTCTGCTGAAGCCATACTTTCTTGGTCTCTAGCTGGTATTGGCTGGATGGCAATTGTTGCTGCCTTCTGGGCTTCAACAAATACAACCGTTTATCCTGTTGCCTGGTATGGAGAGCCATTGCAAATTCAGTTCTGGTTTGCTCCATACTGGATTGACACTGCTGATGTATCTGATTGCACAGCATTCTTTGGCCATACAACAAGAGATGCTCTAGTAAACGTTCACTACGGTCTTGGATTCTTTGCTCTTCAGGGTCATCTATGGCACGCATTACGTGCAATGGGCTTTGACTTTAAGAGACTTTTAGATAGGACAGGTCCCTATGGAATTCCAAGAACCCCTTAATTCATAATCACTTTGACTTTTAAAATCATTTAAAAGTCAAAGTGATTATTTAAAAAAGGAAAATTATTTCAAAAGCCCCACCTTTTAAGGTGGGGCTTTTTTAAGCATATAAATAAAACAATCAAGTCTCCAAAAATCAAAGCATCTGCAACAAAAGTTCCCCTTAAAGAAAACCAATCGATCACTAATAAACTATTTCAGCAAAGGTTAAAACAATCTTTTGAGAAGCAAATTCTCCGTAATCCAAGAAACTAAATTTAACCTTCTTAAAATCTTTCAAAATTAAAGATCAGTAAAAGCAAGATTAAATGCTTGCTCTTACTGATCTTTAAAATCTATGCCTTAACTATGAACTATGTGAATAGTTACTCACCTTTAGCCCATGGATCAATCCTTCTTGAATCATCTGAATAATAAAAGAACTGAGATGCACCGAACAATGCTCCCAAACCACATAGTGCTGGTATTAGAGCAAATCCAGTAGATGGTTTGATCAAGCCCAGATCAGAAGGATGTGGAAGCTGTGATGCGAAATCAAGAATGTGAGTGAGATCAATCATTGAGTTTGGTTGGAAAGTTTTACTTATAGATAACCCAAATGGTCACTGCGCCATGCACGCGCCTAAGGATCTTACATTAGGTTTAAGAACTCTAAAGAAGATAGGCAGTAACTTAAGAATTCCTGACAGAGGCCATTGGAATAAATCTCACAACGCATTCAAGTCCTGAGATCGCAACAATAAAGAGAAAAGAAAGATCTTTCGAAGGGCTTAGTTAGATGAATTGAACCCTTGCTAAAAAAATCAAAAATTTTTTCGTGAAATTGTCTAACACTAAATTTGATTACTTCATTAAGTCTGTCAAAGCAATCAGCCAAACCAAAACTCTCCAAAAAACCTAGTCAGCCATTAGTTCATGAATGAAAAATAATTGATTTTCAAACCGAATCAATTAGCAAAGAAGTCTCTAGAGGTAAAACCCTTATGCAGCAGAACTTTAAGGATGCTGGACAGCTTCGCTCGCGTGGCTCCTTTTCAGTGTAGTGTCAGGGGAATTAACGTCTTGCACTCTTAACTTATGCAGACCTATGGAAATCCAGACGTCACCTACAGATGGTGGGCTGGTAATTCTGTGGTTACCAACCGCTCAGGCCGTTTCATTGCCTCGCATGCTGCGCATACAGGATTGATCTGCTTCGCAGCTGGTGCAAACACCATTTGGGAATTCGCTCGTTTTGACCCATCTGTGCCTTTAGGTCATCAGACTGGTATAAGCCTTGCTCATTTAGCTTCAATAGGAATTGGCTTTGATGAAGCTGGAGCCTGGACAGGAGCAGGTGTAGTCACAATAGGTATTCTCCATCTGATCTTTTCAATGGTCTATGCAGGTGGTGGATTAATGCATGCAGTTCTTTTCCCAGAGAAAATTGAAGATTCAAATATTATTCAAGCTAGAAAATTCAAACTGGAATGGAATAACCCCGACAACCAGACTTTCATTCTTGGCCATCACCTAATTTTCTTTGGTGTTGCGTGTGCATGGTTTGTTGAATGGGCCAGAGTTCATGGCATCTATGACCCTGCGCTAGGTGCTGTTCGTCAGGTCAATTACAACCTTGACCTTGCAATGATTTGGCAACGTCAATTTGACTTCATAACAATAGATAGTCTTGAAGATGTTATGGGTGGCCATGCATTCTTGGCTTTCGCTGAAATTACTGGCGGAGCTTTCCATGTAATAGCCGGATCAACACCTTGGGAAAAGAAACGCCTAGGTACATTCAGCAAGTTCAAAGGTTCTGAATTGCTTTCAGCTGAGGCAGTACTTTCTTGGTCTCTAGCTGGTATTGGTTGGATGGCAATTGTGGCTGCTTTTTGGTGTGCGTCTAACACTACTGTTTATCCAGAAGCCTGGTATGGCGAGCCACTTGCTTTCAATTTCACGTTAGCTCCATTTTGGACTGATACAGCCAATCTTGCTGATGGAGAAGGTTATGTAGGAATTGGCTATACAACAAGAGCAGTTCTTTCAAATTCCCATTACTACTTTGGATTCTTTGCTCTACAAGGTCATTTCTGGCATGCACTTCGTGCATTAGGCTTCGATTTCAAGAAGCTATCTAGTGCAATCGGTAACGATGACAACGCAACTATCACTATTAAAGGTTAAATTCAAGATTCAACCCTCTAACTTCTAGACTATTAATCAACTAATAGTATCTAATTTCTAAAGTGATATTGAAAGCCTCGCCAATAGGTGAGGCTTTTTTTTGCTTAGCTTTACCAAAAGAAAAAACTATTTAATCCAATAAAAGAAATCGCTAGGAATCTAAAACTCTATTACTCCAAACACAATCAACTATCAAAGTGAAGGTCTTACCCAGAATTGATACATGGATTTAAAAATATCTGGATGCAACTGTTCAAATTGATTCCAATTTAATAAATCTGTTAACGTTTTATCTTGAGGATATCTCTTTATATATTGATCTTTAACTTCTTGTTTTAATAAAAACCCTAGAAATTCCAAATTATAACTATTGAGAATTTCATCTAATTTTGTGATTGAGTATCTATGCTCCATCACATGAAAACAAAGATCACGACACATCGAAGTGCTATAGAAATCTGGCCAATTCTTCAATGTTTTAATTGCAGGAAATTGTCTATTAATCACCCTTTTTCTAAATGCACGAATTTCTTTATCATTTACAATTTCATTATTAGAGTAGATGATTTTTCTGGCTTCAACCACTTCTCTTCTCGCTAATTCGCTATATAAGCCTAGTTTCAAGAAGCCATCATTTTCTAAGACTTGAAGCAATGACTCAAGTCCTTTTAAAGGGTCTTTCATATGATGTAAAACCCCAGAACATTCAATCAAATCAAAACGTTGACCTAAAAGCGAGAGATCTAATATATCCATCTGGATAAGCTTTATATTTACAAGTCCATACTGCTTTACCTTACGCTGAGCATATGCAAGGCTAGATTCACTTAAATCTATTGCCGTTATTTCTGCATTCTGATATCTATTAGCATCAAATAACTGCTGACCAGTTCCACATCCAGCAATTAAGACTCTACATTTACTTTTAGTAGTCACTTTACCAATTCGATTAGGTCTTATCTCGTTATTAATAGCTGATGATAATGATAAATAATTTTCACAAAGATAATTAGTAAACCTCCATCTTGGATATGGGTTCTGCTCATACTGAGTCTTAACATCACAGGAAGTTTTATCTTTAATCATTCCAATTTTACAAAGAGACAACGCAATCTCATTCTCCTCAAGAGGTTCCTTTAATTGGAAAGATATCAACTGATTAAAACTTTCAGCTTTAGAAGTAAATTCAATTAATTGAGGCAAATCATCAATCAATTCTGACATTGGTAAATAACAGCAGATGACCGCAACTGTGAGCTCGTCAATCTCTTCAAAAATACATTTATTCCTAAGACCTTGAATAAGATCTAATTCTTCATCTGTATATTCATAAATATACTCATTAAGAAAACATTGTTGTGCCAGGGACGAAGCAAAATCAACAAGATCAAAATTTAATTTAGATCCATCACTAACTATTTCACAAAGAAGAATCCTTCTGATTTTAGTAAAAATCTTTTCCCACTCAATACTAATAAAAATTAACAGTTGAAGTGCTTTTTGAAAAGTTTTATCTTCTATAATTGATATTACTGATTTATCAGCAAATAAGAGTTCTTCAGTTGAGTCAATTATTTTCAATAAAGCTTTTGAATCAAACAATGTATCAATCAAATTATAAAGATCATAATGTGCGATATCTTCTCTGTTTAAAAGTGTAGTGCATAAATTATAGAGCTCATCTTTATTCAAAGATGAAAATTGACATTCTTTAAAAAGCAAATTCAATAAAAGATATGGAGCCTGTCTTTCTGATGACAAGTTTATTTCCTTTATTACATTTCTCAAAGCCTCCTGAGGAGTGCCCCTCTCTCTAAGAATTGAGGCAAGATTCATATGTGCATCCTTAAGCTTAGGATTAAGCTCTAATGCCTTCCTAGTTACACTCTCTGCCTTAGATAAGTTGCCTATATCTTGCAAAATTGCACCTAAGTTAAGATGGGCCTCAGGTGATTTTGGATTTAACTTTATTGCCTTATTTATTTGAACTTCAGCTTCCTCCAAACTTCCCTTTGACTTTAGCAATAAAGCCAAGTTTATATAGGCATCGACAAAATCTGGCTTCAACTCTATTGCCTTACGAATAGAAACCTCTGATTCCAAAAGATCTCCCTTCTCTTTAAGTATTATTCCTAATATAGAGTGGGCATTTGCAAGATTAGGTTCGAGTAAAATAGCTTGTCGAATAATTTTTTCACCTTGTAGTATTTCACCCAAAGTAAAATATAAGAATCCAAGATTAACTCTTGAGAATGAATGATTTGGGAACAATTCTACACATCTCTCGTATAACTTTTGTGCCTTATTAAGGTTACCTCTCTCCTGACATATTAAAGCAAGATTAGAAAGTACATCTGGATCATCAATACCAGTTTCTATAAATATCTTATATCCTTTTTCTGCGGCAAGCATGTTACCAGCCATATGATCATTTATCGCTAATCTCTTAAGCTCATCTGGCGACATTCTAGACGCCTTTTTAGATTTTTGTTTTTTTGCAGGCTTTTTCTTTCCGCCAAAACCAGTCAAAAGAGATTACTGAATTCACTTATATAATATATAGTATACATGATTGTTCTTTCAAGATAAACTAACCAAACAATCCTTAATTCTAAGGAAAAATAAAACAAAAAATCTATAAGATACAAAATAAATCTTTAAATACTGATTTAGGACAGGTCTAGCATTTACAAACTTAAATAAATTTAAACCGAAAATAGCAGCTTAATACTGACAAATTTGCTATCACATTAGAAATCAGCAAATATCATTATGCAAGACCCTACTGAGACTAAAAACAGTTCAAATAATAAAAACGAGCTAAACCAATCCATCATAGACAAACAGAAAAGGACAGTACTTAAGGTATTTGGGTATGAAATTTCCGCTCCCGAAAGCACTAAAAATCCCTTGCTAATCTTATTTGGTCTTGTTTTCTTAAACCTGATTTTATTATTCCTTTTAAGAACTGTACTTCTCAACTGAGATGTTTTCAAGCCAAGCAAGTCTTAAAGTTCTCCAGTAACAGAGCTTGTCTTCCAACCAAAAAACTGTCACTTAACAGATAAGTCCAATACTTCTCTATATGGTCAAGAATTAAGATTCTCAGTCAACTAAAAACCCTCTCTGAGACTGGCAATAAGAGCATAAAGCCTTTGAAATTCCAAGAGGTCTAAACAGCATGCCAATAAAGAAAAGTTAAAACCCTTGTGCCGCAGACCTTTAAGGATACTCAATTAGCTGGTCTTTCCAGCCTCAATTGAGTGTAGTGTGCGTGGCGTATTTCCGTTTTGCACTCTTAAATTATGCAGAGCTATGGAAATCCAAACCCCACCTACGGGTGGTGGGTTGGTAATTCTGTAGTGACCGACAAGTCAAGCCGATTCATTGGCTCCCACGTTGCTCACACAGGATTGATTGCCTTTAATGCTGGTGCTATCACCCTTTTTGAGCTGGCTCGCTTTGACCCCTCTCTTCCAATGGGTCATCAGGGATTAATTTTCCTCCCCCACTTGGCATCACTTGGGGTTGGATTTGACCAGGCTGGAGCATGGACAGGCTATGGAGTGACTTTCATAGCAGTTTTCCACTTGATCTGCTCAATGGTCTATGCAGGTGCTGGGCTACTCCACTCTCTGATTTTCAGCGAAGATACCCAGAATAGTTCTGGTTTATTTGCAGAAGGTCGTCCAGAGCATCGTCAAGCAGCAAGGTACAAATTGGAATGGGACAACCCAGACAATCAGACCTTTATCCTTGGACATCACCTCGTTTTCCTTGGAGTTGCTTGCATATGGTTTGTTGAATGGGCTCGAGTTCATGGCATCTATGACCCTGCCCTAGGAGCTGTTCGTCAAGTTAATTACAATCTTGACTTGACTCAGATCTGGAATCACCAGTTTGACTTCTTAAGTATTGATAGTCTTGAAGATGTAATGGGTGGACATGCCTTCCTTGCATTCTTCGAAATTGGTGGAGGTGCATTCCATATTGCAACCAAGCAAATTGGTGAGTACACCGAGTTCAAGGGTTCAAAAGTCCTTTCTGCTGAAGCAATCCTTTCTTGGTCTCTAGCTGGAATTGGCTGGATGGCAATTGTTGCTGCCTTCTGGTGTGCAACAAACACCACTGTTTACCCTGTTGATTTCTTTGGTGAAACTCTGAGCCTTAAGTTTGGAATTTCTCCTTACTGGGCAGACACGATTCCGCCGATTGATGGTGCTCCACTCGGACATACCAATCGTGCATGGTTAGCCAATGTGCATTACTACTTAGGGTTCTTCTTTATCCAAGGCCATTTATGGCATGCAATTAGAGCCTTAGGCTTTGACTTTAAACGAGTTCTTAATGCAGTTGCCAATCTGGATAATACCTCAATTAGTCTTCAAGACTAAGATTTAAAAGCACATTAATTACTTATAAACAAAGTAATTAATCAAGAAATCAAAAGCCCTGCATATATTGCGGGGCTTTTTTATTTCCACAAAAAATTACAAACCAGAATAGACATCTTTCTGTAAAATAATAGATCAAGAGAAAAGCAAGAAGATTAGCGATTGTTATCATTAATCCAATTTAAATCAAAATAAAGTAATTAGATAGATTGCAAATAAAAAGATAAGGATAGCTATTGTTTATATTTTGGCGCTACTTGCAATACAAGGATTGGCTCTTCGGATAATTCAAGCATTTGCTGGTCTTGGTAACAAAACCACCAGCAATCATTTAATTAACAATACGCAGGTAGATTTTCTGCAAAACTTAAAATTTAAGATGCAACTAAAGTCAGCTATGGCAGGCTATTACAATATTTTCAACTCATACAAGAAGTAGCTTCAATGAACATTCTTTACCCCAAACAGTAAAACCCTTCTGCAGCAGACCTTTACGGATACTGAAGCGGGTCGCCTTGCGCGACCCAGATGAGTGTAGTGTGCCAAGCGTATTAAGCCTTGCACTCTTAAATCATGCAGACCTACGGAAATCCAGACGTCACCTATGGGTGGTGGGTTGGTAATTCTGTAGTGACCAACCGCGCTGGCCGATTCATTGGCTCGCATGTTGCGCATACAGGATTAATTTGCTTCGCAACCGGTGCAAGCTGCCTATGGGAGCTTGCACGCTTTGACCCCTCTATAGCAATGGGGCATCAGAGCTCGATATACCTGTCTCACCTGGCTACTCTAGGAATTGGCTTTGACCAAACAGGAGCCGTCTGGACTGGAGCAGGAGTTTCTCTAATTGCAACCTTCCACCTGATCTTCTCCTTGGTATATGGAGGAGCTGGACTATTACACTCTCTTCTTTTTGACCCTGATCTTCAAGGTGGCCCAATAGGTCGTGTTGATAAATTCAAACTTGAATGGGACAACCCAGACAACCTAACTTTCATACTTGGACACCATTTAATTTTCCTTGGTGTTGCAAATATCTGGTTTGTTGAATGGGCCAGAGTTCATGGCATCTATGATCCAGCCTTAGGTGCAGTAAGAACAGTTTTTCCAGGTTATGGAGACTTTGGGATGCTGTTAAGTCATCAATTCGACTTCCTCAGTATTGATAATCTTGAGGATGTAATGAGTGGTCATGCTTTCTTAGCTTTCTTACAAATAAGTGGCGGAGCATTCCACATTGCTACTAGGCAACTTGGTGAATACACCAAGTTCAAGGGTGCAGGACTACTTTCAGCAGAAGCCGTCCTCTCCTGGTCCCTAGCAGGTTTGGGTTGGATGGGTATTTTGGCAGCCTTCTGGGCTTCACAAAACACTACTGTTTACCCAATTGAGTGGTATGGAGAGCCTCTGGCACTGAAGTTTGGTATTTCCCCTTACTGGGTTGATACTGGAGATATTTCTGATTGTAAGTACTTTTTGGGGCACACAACCCGAGCAGCGCTGGTTAATGTCCAATACTACTTTGGGTTCTTCTGCATTCAAGGTCACCTATGGCATGCCTTGCGTGCTCTGGGATTTGACTTTAGACGGATTCCTCAAAGCCTAAGTGGTATTAGTCCAGCCGACTAAAATGTATTTACAGCAAGGCTGAATCTTTTGGCTCTAGTCTGAGTTTTCAATTAGGAAAAAGCCTCGCTTCACGCGAGGCTTTTTTAATACCTTCCCATTGTGATTTAGCCTATAAAGAATACTTTTCATGGATCCAATGTCCTTGAGCAAGAAGGCCATCATTTTTTCTTCAGTGCTAGTGCTTAGCTCAGGTCTTACTTCTTGCACCACAGGAGACAATTCTAATTTAAATGGAGCTGGAGCATCTTTCCCAGCAAAGATCTACACACGATGGTTCTCTGATCTTGCTAAATCTGGAGGGCCTAGGGTGAACTATCAATCTGTAGGTTCTGGGTCTGGACGTAAAGCCTTTATCGACCAAACAGTGGATTTTGGCGCTTCAGATGATCCGATGAAAGACAAAGATATTCAAAAAGTTACTCGTGGGCTAGTTCAAATTCCTGTGATAGGAGGCACTATCGCCTTTGGATATAACAAACCGGATTGCGAACTTAAACTCACTCAATCTCAAGCAGTTCGCGTTGCTATAGGCGAAATTAAAAACTGGAGTGAACTTGGCTGCTCCTCAGGAAAACTAACTTGGGTTCATAGATCTGATGGATCTGGAACAACAAAAACCTTCACAAATTCAATGCAGGCTTTTTCTAGAGAGTGGAAACTTGGCACTGGCAAGTCAGTCAAATGGCCTTCAGGAGTGGGAGGCAAAGGCAATGCAGGCGTAGCTGGAATAATCAAAAATACTCCTGGCGCGATTGGATATATCAACCAGTCCTACATAAAAGGCTCAATTAAAGCTGCGAGCCTTCAAAACCGCTCTGGAGAATTCCTAAAGCCAGCAGAAAGAGCTGGAGCAATAGCACTCAACGGGATCAAACTAGATCAAAATTTGGCTGGGAATAACCCTAACCCAACTACTAGAGGTGCTTACCCTATTACAACTCTCACATGGATCTTGGCCTACAAAACAGGCAATGGAACGAAGACTAATGCCATCCAACAAGCGCTAAGAGCAGTTCTTAGCGACGAATATCAAAATAAAGCAACGAAGTTGGGATTTATCCCACTTTCTGGTGAGATCCTTCAGAAATCTCGCGCGGCAGTGACAAGGATCACTGAATAACCTAAAAAAACTAGCAAGGAGATACTATCCAACAAAAATCATTTCCAATGATCCATTTAATAAATATAGGAAATTTAAAAGCATTTTTAACTTCAAAACCGATGCTCTTTCAGAACATGAAGATCAAAACTCATGATTTTTAAATTTATCTCTATAGTGGTCGGAATCTATAAAATTCCTTTTAGTTAAACCATGTTCCGTAAAGAAGAAAAAAAGGCATTGACCAGACTTGGTCTTCTCTCAATAGGTTGGCCAATAGGACTAGATCGCTTCTATGACGGAAAGACTCGCGAAGGAGTTTTCGCAGTCATAGGCTGGCTTCTTGTTTTTGGGAGCATCATGTACCTTGCTCCATGCCCAAGTCATATGGACGGAGGCTCCAAATACATGGCAATGTCGAATGCGAACCCTCTAGTAATTATTCCTGTTGTACTTGGAGCATATGGTGCATTCTTAGTTTTAAAGAAAGGATTCAGACTTCTCAAGCAATTTGAAGCTGCTGAAGAGTAAGCAATAAAAACGCAACACAAAAAAGGGGGAGCCTAGTCGGCTCCCCCTTTTTTTGTATTAACTGAAGGTAAAACACCAGCATATTGTTTATCCATAGTTATTCCTGGCAAACTTAAATACATCCAAATCACCTCCTACAGAATAATTTAGTAGTTCTCCTGGCCAAGTTCTTTGAAATCAAGCAAGGACTCAACTAAAAGGGCATTACTTTTGGATAATCTTTTTAATTGATATCTAGAGTGAATCAAGGGCAACCAAGTAAAGGTCAGATTTTCATTCACTAGCGAGAGGCCTTGGCCATAAAGTCGAACAGACCTATAAGAAAAAGTTATCATATATATGAGGATTAACAATTATCATTGATCAATTGCCTGTCTACAGGGTAATTTTACTTATATGAAAATCAAACTTACTCATTCATCTCTGAGCGCTCTTTACAAGGAGATTTTAGAGGCATCCAATAAAGGTCAACTTTGGGGCCTCCAGCGAGTCAGCGAATCAAAAGCAGCTGGCTTTCAGTCCCACAAAAGCTAATCAAACAAAGACTTCAACCACTTTCACGCACAAACTATCTATCTAAACTCATGGAACTAAATCCTTTCAAGCCTTTCAAGCAACTATTTAAAAAAGTCACGAAGAATTTCTCTTGACCTATCTTTTGTCTATCAATAAGTGAATGACCTGAAATAAGACAATTTACTTATTAGATCTTCAAAATAATTAGGAAGTTATTTGAGGGCATATCTTGCTTCGTAAAGCTACTAAAGCCAAGTTCATTGGCTAATTTCTCAATATCAAACAAGTCTCTTAAACCCCAATATGAATTCATTCTTCTTAAAGAGCAATCAAATCTCTCATTGCTTTCAGATGTATACTTTCCTTTAATTTTGAATGGACCATAAATAATCAAAACACCTTGATCTTTTAGGATTGAAATAGATTCCGTCAAAAGGGCCTCGGTGCAACTCCAAGGAGAAACATGAAGAAGGTTTATAGAAACTATAGAGCAAAGATTACTAACAAATTCATCTCTTAAACCCCATGGCCTTTTCATTACATCAAGTTCGATTGCATTGGGCATTTTCCCATCTAAATCCTCATGACGAATCCATTCATTGATGCTATTTAAATGAAGCTGATTAGAGTCACTAGCCTGCCAAACAATATTGCAAAAACGCTTCTGAAAGCAAACTGCATGCTCTCCACTTCCACTAGCAATCTCAAG
>QCJW01000011.1 GCA_003215775.1 Prochlorococcus sp. AG-409-G20 | reverse complement strand
TGATTTTATTGATGATCAAGTACCCCTGGATGATGCATACGCGGAGAAATTCCTTTAGCTAGTACAAGCCGGTGACTGGATTTGAACCTGCGACCTACTGATTACGAATCAGTTGCTCTACCACTGAGCTACACCGGCGGCATGGGAAACCTAACATTTCATTTATTGCACACAAGTTTTGTCCGATTCCAATAAGTCAAACTCCACCCTTGACCCTAAATTGCGAGAACGGCTTCTAAAGGAGTCTCTTAACCCTCTCAGAGGGTTAAGAAGAGGCCTTTGGATTGCATTGTTTGGCTCTGCATTCCTTGGCTTTCTTATTATGACTACGAAACTTTTTTCTGGACATAGTATTCAGCTAAAGGATTTCTCTATTCAAACTGCTGCATTATTACTGTTTGGAACCTTGCTCTGGGCTGATAGAACAAGAAAAGAGTAAATGATATTAGATGCTATTTAATTCTTCTTCTTAGAGTCTCTAAGAGGAATTAATTAGTTATTTAATTTTCTTCTTTGGGTGACTAATTTGTAGGCGTAAACTTTGTCACCTTCTTGCCAGTTTGAGAACTTGTCACTACCTATTCCACATTCGAAACCTGTGGCTACATCTTTAACATCGTCTTTATTGCGCCTTAAAGAATCTAGGTCACCTTCGTAAACTATTTGCTTACTTCTCTGTACTTTGATTTTGCAATTACGTTGTAATTTACCAGTTGTCACATAGCAACCAGCGACTGAGCTCTTGCCTATTGTAAAGATTGCCCTTACTTCTGCTTCTCCTAGGCTCTCTTCAATCATTTCAGGTTCAAGAAGACCCTCCATGGCTAATTGGATGTCTTCTAGAAGTTTGTAGATAACCTCATATTCTCTAACGTCTACACTGTTTGAATCGGCTGCCCGCTTTGCTCCAGAAGCCATAGAAGTATTAAACCCAACTATTACTGCCCCAGATGCAGCCGCAAGATCTACATCTGTTTCAGTTACTTCTCCAGGAGCAGAAAGTAAGACTCTCACTTGAACTTCATCTTTAGGCAATTGTTCGAGTGAGCCTAAGATTGCTTCTATACTTCCCTGAACATCAGCTTTAAGAATGATATTTAGTTCTTTTAAGTCTCCTTCACTGGCTTGTCCAGATAGTGCTGATAAAGATACCCTCCTTGATGCCATCTGCTGAGCAAGTCGAGAAGCTCGGGCGTCTGATACTCTTTCGCCTACTACGGCTCTAGCAGATTTTTCATCTGGGTAAACCTCGAACTCATCCCCTGCAGTTGGAACTTCATTAAACCCTAAGGCTTCAACTGCAAATGATGGACCAGCTTGTTTGATTCGTTTCCCATTCTCGTCAACCATTGCACGCACTTTGCCCAATACAGGTCCAGCAGCTAAAACATTCCCAGTGATTAATGTGCCATTTTGAACTAGGAGTGTTGCAACAGGACCTTTGGCTTTGTCTAGGTGAGCCTCGATAACAGTTCCTTTGGCTAATCGATCTGGGTTGGCTTGAAGATCTTCTACTTCAGTGACAAGGAGAATCATTTCAAGCAATTTGTCTATATTTTGTCCTTTTACTGCACTCACTGGAACCATTACTACATCACCTCCCCAATCTTCTGATATGAGGTTCTGATCAGATAGCTCTTGTTTGACTTTGTCAGCGGAAGCTCCCTCTTTATCGATTTTATTAATTGCAACTACTATTGGTACTTCGGCTGCACGAGCATGACTAATAGCTTCCAAAGTTTGTGGTCGAACTCCATCATCAGCAGCTACAACGAGTATTGCTACATCAGTAACTTTCGTTCCCCTTGCCCTCATTGCTGTAAATGCTTCATGGCCAGGTGTGTCTAGAAAAGTTAGTTTTCTGGGTTCGCCTGCATGTTCAATTTCAACTTGGTAGGCACCAATATGTTGAGTAATTCCTCCGGCTTCTCCAGCTGCAACTCTTGCTTTCCTAATTGCATCTAATAAGCTTGTTTTTCCATGGTCTACGTGACCCATGACGGTAACTACCGGAGGCCTCCTGATGAGGTGATCTTTGTCACCTTCTTCGATCATTTCTGCCGTCTTTTTGGCTGCTTCCTCAACATCGTCTTGAAGAACAGGTACTCCGAATTCTTCAGCAACGGTTTCGATGGTTGTGAGATCTAGTGATTGAGTAACTGTTGCTGTAATCCCTTTGAAGAAAAGAGATTTAATGATTTCTGAACTTTCAACACTAAGCATGTCAGCTAACTCTTGAACCGTGAGGTTTGCCTCCGGAACAATGATCATCTCAGGTCTGACTTGTTTTGCTTCTCTCGCGGCCCTGAGCTCCATAGCCCTTCGTCTTTGGCGCTGTCTAGTAGTTTCTTTTTTACGTTTGCGCATTGCCGCCATTGGCTTGGCGGATGATTTCTGAGTTGACTTTGGCTTGGAAGGTCGTGCAAGGCTTGCTGAGAGGACTAAGGCTTGCTTCTCGCCAGCAAATCCACTTGTTTCAGTAGTAAGAGCATCATCATTTTCGCCAATGATGTGTACTTTCTGACGTTGCTTTTGTGGGGATTTATTGCGTAAGGCTTCGAGTTTTGCACTGTCATCCCAGTCAGGCCTGCTTGGCTTACGAGCCTGAGAACCTGTGCCTGGTCTATGTGTAGGTCGCCTGGGCGCAGGTGGTTGTGCTCCAGTAGTTGATTTGCCGGCTTCTGAATTACCACTTTTAGGAGAAACGGGGGTGCCATCCGGTCTACGCGGTGGAGGAGTACCAGGACGATTGGTTGGTTTTTGGAGTTGCATTAACTCTCCGGGAGCTACTGGCTTGCGCATCCCACCAGGCATCCCAGCTCTATTAGGAGCTCCTCCTGGTCTGTTGCCAGCATTCCTAGAGCCTGATCCACTTGGTGATCTATCTCTTCTAATTGGTTTTCCAACTAGTTCAACGGGATTACTAGGTGATTTATTTTGACCAGGTCTATTAACTCCTTGTCTTGATGGAGGATTTGGACGTTGTGAGGACCCTGGCCTCTGCGGCATATTGTTGCGTTGATTTTGACCGCCTACTGGTCTTTGGCTGCCTGCAGGACGCCTTCGGTCACCACGTTGGCCTTCTGGTCGGGTTGGGGGCGCAACAGGTCGCTTTGGTTGAGGTTTGCCTACTAACTCAGGCCTAGAAGGAGGCCTGGTAGGAGTATTAGAGGTTTTAGACTGAGATGGATTGCGGTTGCTACTCCCAGGGGATTGAGGCTTGGAAATGATTTTTGCCCGGGGTGCCGAAGGACCTGAAGGACGATTAATGCCGGTTTTGATTGGTTGATTTGCTTTTGGTACTTTGCTCCCAGAATTTGGCCTTACAGGAGAGGATGGTTTTGCAGCTTGATGGGGTGTAGGCGCCAATGCTCTCGGAGGCATTGGCCTGCTAACAGGAATGTTTTTTGGTTTATTAGTTGAAGAAGGAGCAGGAGTCTTAAGTTTCGAATTGTTTTCTTTAGATTGAGGGCGGTTAGGAGTTGCTGGAAGACTTACGTCTTTGGCTTTTGGTCTGGTTGGAGTTGGTGGTTTTTGAGAAAGAATTGGCTTTTTACTAATTGAATTGGATTTATTCTCTGATTTTTTTATATTTGATTGAGTTGATTCAGATCGATTTGTAGAAGCTTTTTTTACTGAAAGGATTACTTTCCCAGAAGATGATTTGCTTTTAGGAGATGACTCTTGGTTTTTTCCCTTGCTAAGAAAATTCCGTATTTGCCGGGCCTGATCGTCACTAATTGAACTGCTATGACTTTTTGCCGCGATTGAGAGTTTGCTGGCGGCATCAAGTACGTCTTTGTTTTCCAGGCCAAGGTCCCTGGAAAGCTCATAAATTCTGATTTTGCCGCTGCTGGTCATTAAGTTCTCCTGTCGGTCCGCGCACAAAATGTGCTGCGGGAATCCACGCAAGGTGGAGAAATTTGTAATGTTGATTTGGGGTCTAAATCAAGAATTTTGATTTAAACACTTTTGAAGCGCCTCTAAAACGTTTGCTGGGACCTGACAGCGCAGAGCTTTCTGCAATCGTTTTTTGCGCAAAGAGTCCTCTAGGCAGATCTCATTTGGACAAAGATAGGCTGATCTGCCCATCCCGCCATTGAGAACCACTCCATCCTGATGGTCTCTGGTTACCTTCCAAAGATGCTTTCGATTGAGCAGCTTTCGACAGGACACGCATCGACGCAGGACGGGGCGTGGTTCACCGGACTCCATCCTCTTCTGTAGAGGCATCATTAATTTCTGATGCAGCATCATTCAAGGGCAATTCTGCCTCCTCTTCAACAGTTTCTTCATTGTTTTCTTCTTCTACATATTCTTCATTGTCTTCAGGTAGAGGATATAGCTCTCTGAGACGAGCATCTTCTTCAGCTCGTGCTGCTTGTTCTGCTGCTAAACGTTCTTCAGCTTCTCTTTGAAGTGATTCTTCAGCTTCTCTTTGTGAGATTAGTTCGGAGACAATGGAATCTTCAGCTGCTTGATCATATTCCTGAGAATTCTTTATATCTATTTTCCATCCAGTAAGTCTTGCGGCAAGACGAACATTTTGTCCTTCTCTTCCAATCGCAAGACTTAATTGATCAGGTGGCACAAGAACGTGAGCATGTTGTCCTTCCGGATCAACTAATCGAACCAGCTCTACTCTTGCAGGGCTAAGAGAATTGCAAATGTATTGAATGGGATCTTGAGACCATCTAATTACATCTATTTTCTCGCCACGAAGTTCGTTTACCACTTGTTGAATCCTCGACCCTCGAGCACCTATGCAAGCCCCTACGGGATCTACTTCTCTTTCGATGCTGTCTACGGCGACTTTTGTTCTGGGGCCAACAGACCTTGATGGAGGATTGGCTTCTCTAGCTACAGCAACTATTCGGACAGATCCTTCTTGTATCTCAGGAACTTCATTTTCAAATAAATAGACAACTAATCCAGCATTAGAGCGACTTACAAAAAGTTGAGGCCCTCTTCTAGGTACTTCGCTTACTTCTTTGAGGAAAACTTTAAATGTTGCATTGGCTCTGTAGTTGTCATTGGGAAGCTGGTCGCGCCGAGGAAGCTCAGCTTCAACTTCTGGTCGGCCTATCCCTGAACTTACGGCCATGATTACAGATTGACGCTCAAAACGTATTACGCGAGCAGTAAGGACCGGATCTTCTAGATCTGCAAACTCTTCTTGGATCATTCTTCGCTGTTGATCCCTTAACTTTTGTGCCAGAACTTGTTTTGTTGTGGCTGCAGCCATCCTCCCGAAATCTTCTTTTTCTGGTGTTACATCCAGTACAACAGTATCTCCAATTTGAGCATCTTCAGCTACTTGCATTACTTCACTTAGTGCTATCTGATGATCTTCACTTTCAACTTCTTCGACAATTATTTTGCTAGCCAGAACTCTATACCCTTCTTCTTCAAGATCTAGTCCTACATCAAAGTTGCTGAAGTATTCCTCTTCAAATGGATCTTCTGAAACTCCTAAATATAGTGTTCGTCTATATCTTTCATAGCCTTTCAATAAAGCTTCTCTTAGTGCTGCTTCAACTACCTGAGCAGGTAGTTTTTTTTCTTCACTGATGTCTTCGATCAGAGTTGTTAAGCCAGGGAGTAGAACTAGTGCCATCGATGATGGGAAAAAGAATGGTGTTGAGGAGAATTGGTGTGGCTTTTATTTGGTTATCCAGATTGTGTAGTAAGCCTTACTCCGATTATGTTTTTAAGAGGGATGCGATTCATTTTTCCTTTGATGTTGAGTTGAACATGTTCACTAGACCTCTTATTTAAAAGTCCAATTTCACGAAATTCTGAATTGGTCTCGTCTTTGCAAATTACTTCGACAGGAAATCCTTTAAAAGTTTTGTAGTCTCGATCATTAACTAAATAGTCCCCTATTCCTGGACTGCTTATTTCCAGAACATAGGCAGTTTTAAAAAGATTCGAGGCTTCCAAGGCTTCTGACATGGGTTTATTAAAGTTCGCACAATCATCAAGGGATACATCACCTCCAAGCTTGTGGCGAATGCTCACATGCATGGTTACGGGGTTTAAGTGAGTAAACAGCTCTATATTGCAAAGCTCGAAGCCATGCTTAACAGCTGTATTAGAGGCTAATGTCTCTAGTTCCTTGAGTGTTGGATTGGGCAAGAGGCAGGGGTTGATCGGACTGCTGGCCCGATCGGTTTCAGAAGTTTCCTGACTCCAGCTAAGGAGTTAACCGTCAGGTTCATTTATATTCTACTGGATTGAGTTTTTCTCGCATGTTTTAACCATTGTTTTATCAGCGAATACAATAAATCTTTTGCTTTGATCAATTGTGTTTGGATTGATGGCATCCAAAGATTTAAGGTTTGAGGTGTATAGGGTTTAGAAAATTTAGTTTGAGAAGCCTATCTCTATAAAAATCCATATGAAGTTTTTTAGGTTTTCATGCAATCTTTTGATCGCATTCTCTTTGGCTCTATTTGTAGTGGTCAATCCTGCACTCTCTTTGATTGATTCTGATGTTGATAAGACTAGTAGCTTTGTCTCTGATGCAGTGAAAAGAGTTGCGCCTTCAGTAGTTCGAATAGATACAGAAAGGACTGTGGAACGACAACCTTTTGATCCAACATTAATTGATCCATTCTTTCAAGACCTTTTTGGAGAGCCAGGAGTTGGTTTGGAGAGAGAGAGAGGCCAAGGGTCCGGTTTCTTGATAGATGAAAAGGGTCTGGTTCTTACTAATGCTCATGTCATTGAGAAGGTTGATCAAGTTAGTGTGACGCTTGCCAATGGAAGTCAGCTCGACGGTTCTGTTGTGGGAGCTGATCCTGTTACTGATATTGCACTTGTTCGGTTGAATTCAGTTGATTCGCCTCCTCCTGTTCTTTTGGGTAATTCTGAGGCGATTGAAGTTGGTGATTGGGCTATAGCTATTGGTACTCCATATGGTTTGGAGCGAACAGTAACTCTTGGAATTGTTAGTAGCTTGCACAGAAATATTAATAGCCTTGGCTTCTCTGATAAGCGCCTGGATTTGATTCAGACAGATGCCGCAATAAATCCTGGAAATTCCGGGGGGCCATTGGTTAATAGTTTAGGAGAAGTAATAGGCATCAATACCTTGGTGCGTTCTGGCCCTGGAGCGGGTCTTGGATTTGCTATTCCAATTAATCTTGCAAGAAGAGTTACAGATCAACTTCTTGATTCTGGGGAAGTGATACATCCATATTTAGGAGTGCAACTTTTAGCTCTTAATGCTCGAATTGCTAGGGAACATAATAGCGATCCAAATTCATTGGTAGAACTTCCCGAACGCTCTGGAGCTCTTGTGCAAAGTGTTTTGCAGGACAGCCCTGCAGAGCGAGCAGGATTGAAACGCGGTGATTTAGTTGTTGCTGTTGATCAGCTGGTGGTTCCTGACCCTCAAGCTTTGCTTGCAGAGGTTGATAAAGCTCAAATTGGTGTGCCTTTATCTTTATCGGTTATTCGAAATAGTCTCGAGATAAGTCTTTCAGTGAGTCCAGAAGCCTTGCCAGGTTTAAATTGATTGTCTGGTTATTTTCTTGGCGTTGAGTCTTTTATGAGCTTGGACCTACAAAATCAAATGAAGCAAGCTGTGGCAGAGGTTGCAGTTGAACAGATTCAGGATGGAATGACTCTTGGCCTTGGTTCTGGGTCAACTGCTGCATTAATGATTCGTTCATTGGGCAAGAAGCTTGCAAGTGGCAGTTTGAAAGATGTTGTAGGAGTTACTACATCTTTTCAGGGAGAAGTTTTAGCTTCGGAATTAGGAATACCTCTTAAAACTTTATCTGCTGTTGATCAAATTGATTTGGCAATAGATGGGGCGGATGAAGTGGACCCTGCGTTCCAATTAATTAAAGGGGGTGGTGCATGCCATGTTCAAGAGAAACTTGTTGCAAGTTTGGCCAAGCGATTTGTAGTAGTCGTAGATTCAACGAAGCTCGTAGATAAGCTTAATTTAGGCTTTCTTTTACCTGTAGAAGTTTTGCCATCAGCTTGGAGGCAAGTAAGCAAAGCTTTGAAGGAAATTGGTGGAAGCTCGGAACTGAGAATGGCCAAATGTAAAGCTGGTCCAGTAATAACTGATCAAGGTAACTTGGTTCTTGATTTGAGGATTAAAGATGGTATATCCGACCCTAAAAGTCTTGAAAGTCAAATAAATAATATACCTGGAGTTCTTGAAAATGGTCTTTTCGTTAACTTGACACATCAGGTTCTAGTTGGAGAGATAAATAATGGCCAAGTAGCAGTTAGGGAACTTAAAAAGATGTAGATTATTTATTCTCTAGACGTATTCGAATCGATTCGGAGTGACTAAATAACCCTTCGCTTTTGGCTAATTCTATTACTGCATTTGCAGTTTTCTTAAACGCATGCTGGTTGAATTCTACTAATGAAGTATTTTTCATAAATGTTTCAACACTTAGTGCACTGCTAAATGTTGCTGTGCCAGAGGTAGGGAGAGTGTGGTTAGGTCCAGCAAGATAATCCCCCATGGCCTCTGGACTCCAAGGTCCAATAAAGATAGCTCCAGCATTGTTTATTGTTTCTAAAAGTGGCTGTGGGTGTTCTATTAACAATTCAAGATGCTCTGGTGCAAATTCGTCGCTTAATTCAGCACAAACATCAAGGTTTTCACACTTAACTACTAACCCCCAATCTGATAGAGATTTTCTGCAAATTCTTTCTCTGGGATGACCTTTTATTTGTTTCTCTAATTCTTTAACTATGCATTCACTAAGATTAGAGTCAGTTGTAAGAAGGATAGCAGACGCAAGAGGATCATGTTCAGCTTGGGCAAGCATATCTGCTGCTACTTGTTTTGTTTCAGAAGTTTTATCAGCAATGATTAATACTTCACTGGGGCCTGCTAATGAATCAATGCCAACTTTTCCATATACAGCTTTTTTGGCCAAGGTGACATAAATATTTCCTGGCCCACTGATTACGTTGACTTTATTAATTGTTTCAGTGCCAAAAGCTAATGCGCCTATAGCTTGTGCGCCTCCTATAGGAATAACTTCTGATAGGCCTGCTAGATAGGCGGCTGCCAGTACTGTCCTATTTATTTCTCCTGATGGACCTACTGGAGAAACCATGACAATTTCTTGCACGCCTGCAACTTTTGCTGGAATTGCATTCATTAGGACAGTGCTGGGGTAAGAAGCTCTGCCTCCAGGTACATAGATGCCTGCTCGTTTTACAGGTCGCCATCTTCTGCCAAGATTTTCTCCATGCTCACCTTCAATTGATAGGTCCTTAGGCTTTTGATATTCATGAAATTTTTTTATTCTTTGATGAGCTAGTTGGAGTGCATCCTGCAAACTTTTGGGTGTTTTATCCCAAGCATCTTTTAGCTTGTCAGTTTGTAATAAAAGGTTTTTGGGCTTAATACCATCAAATTTTTCTGTTAATTGAATTAAAGCCTCGTCACCCCTGTTAAGGACTTGCTCAAGGATCTCTTTGACTGTTTTTTCTGCCTCATGTTGGGCTGCGCTAATGGTTCGATTTGAGATTATTTTGAGTTGAGCTTTCGCATCTTGAACATTATTTACGCACTTGATCGCCAGTTGAGGCATTGACTTTTGATGAGAGTGGTCATTCTTAGTCAATCTTTCACATGGCAACTCTTATTCAAAACTAGAGCCTGGAGAGTAAAATTGCTTCATCTGACCTTTTCTGTATGGTTTGATTCCATACTGGGTTAGTCTCTTAACTTACTCAAGCAAGCTCAAGCCCAAGTGGCAAATAACAAATCATCCAAAAAACGTATTCAGATTGCTGATCGCAATCGCTTGCAGAATCGATCCTATAAATCTGCAATGAGGACTCTCATGAAACGCTGCTTTGCAGCTTGTGGTTCCTATGTAAAAGAACCAGGGGATCAGGCCAGGTCATTAGTTCAGTCGAGTATGAATGCTGCCTTTAGTAAAATAGATAAGGCTGTAAAACGGGGCGTTCTTCATAGAAATACTGGAGCCAACCAAAAGTCTCGTTTGAGTTCAGCTGTCAAAGAAGCAATGCAGGCAGAGAATGCTAAATAGATTTTTTCAAAAAACTTGTTTTGGATTAGGCCTTTTAAAATAAGTCAATTGCAAGACACCTTGATTAACAGTGAAGGACTTACCAACCCTTATAGATAGTCATTGCCATCTGGTTTTTCGGAGTTTTGATCAAGATATAGATGAGGTGGCATCTAGATGGAGAGATGCTGGAGTTAAATCTCTTTTACATGCTTGTGTCGAACCATCTGAAATTCCTGCAATTCGCTTATTGGCTGATCGCTTTGAAGAGTTGAGGTATTCAGTAGGCGTACATCCTTTAGACACGCAACATTGGAATCAAGATACCTTTTTTATTTTGAAGCGAGCAGCTTTAGAGGATTCACGAGTAGTAGCAATCGGTGAACTTGGACTAGATCTATATAGAGATAAAAATCTCGAAGAACAGCTCGATGTACTCAGGCCCCAATTGGATCTTGCCGTTGACTTGGATTTACCAGTGATTATCCATTGCCGAGATGCTGCTGATCCAATGCTAAAAGAATTGAGGAGCCGTGCACTTGAACGTCGATGTCCACGAGGAGTAATGCATTGCTGGGGAGGTAATTGTGAGGAGATGGAAGGTTTTTTGGATTTAGGCTTTTACATTAGTTTTAGTGGCACAGTCACCTTCCCTAAGGCTGTGGTCACCCATGAGTGTGCCAAAAAGGTTCCTGAGGACAGGTTTATGGTTGAAACTGATTGTCCTTTTTTGGCTCCAGTGCCTAAGCGTGGCAAGAGAAATGAGCCTGCTTATGTGCGAGAAGTTGCTTCTAAGGTCGCAGAACTTAGAGATCAATCATTTGAATCGGTCGCAAAAAAGACCACTGCAAATGCAATGAGACTATTTGAACTGCCTTGATTTCCTCGCATGACTAGCAAATTTTGAGCGTTAAAGTGTAAGATCGAGAATTGGCCTGGTCGAGGAGTATTAAAATTGCTTCTCTGCCTTCCGAAGAGTTCAATTTCTTCGCTTGCATTGTCGACGTTAGTTGGTTTGAGCCAATTAAATTCAGCTTTCTGACAAGTGGTCTCTTCCTGCTTATGGGAAGAAACTCCGAGTCATTGGCTGATTTTATCTTGACCATTAATTAAAGTCGCAAATCCAGGTCTGTCCCTCCTTACTCTCTTAACTGCAGGTTTTCGAATGGGCAGAAGCGCGATTCAGGTCGCCAAGACCGCAACCTATCTCCCTGATCTGGTTGAGGTTCAGAGGTCTAGTTTTAAATGGTTTTTAGAGAAAGGTTTGATTGAAGAGCTTGAGAGCTTTTCTCCAATCACTGATTACACAGGGAAACTAGAGCTTCATTTTGTTGGAAGTGAATATCGTTTAAACAGACCTAGGCATGATGTTGAAGAAGCTAAGCGCAGAGATGCAACCTTTGCGTCTCAAATGTATGTAACCTGTCGATTAATAAATAAGGAAACTGGAGAAATTAAGGAGCAAGAAGTTTTTATAGGTGAGTTGCCTCTAATGACAGAACGAGGCACATTTATAATTAATGGTGCTGAACGTGTAATAGTTAATCAGATTGTTCGAAGTCCTGGTGTTTATTTTAAAGATGAACAAGATAAGAATGGTCGTAGAACTTATAATGCAAGTGTTATCCCAAACCGTGGAGCATGGTTGAAGTTTGAAACTGATAAGAATGATTTACTACATGTTCGAGTTGATAAGACAAGAAAGATTAATGCTCATGTCTTAATGCGCGCGATGGGCCTATCTGATAATGATGTTATTGATAAATTGCGCCACCCTGAATATTACAAGAAGTCTATAGATGCTGCTAATGAAGAGGGAATTAGTTCTGAAGATCAAGCTTTGCTTGAGTTATATAAGAAATTAAGACCTGGAGAGCCTCCATCGGTTAGTGGAGGTCAGCAGTTGCTCCAATCAAGATTCTTTGATCCTAAAAGGTATGATTTGGGAAGGGTGGGTAGATATAAAATTAATAATAAACTTAGGCTCACTATTCCAGATTCTGTTAGGACACTTACTCATGAAGATGTTCTTTCTACTCTTGATTATTTGATTAATTTAGAGTTGGATGTTGGTGGAGCAACTTTAGATGATATAGATCATTTAGGTAATAGGCGAGTTCGTTCTGTTGGTGAGTTATTGCAGAATCAAGTGAGAGTCGGTCTTAATCGTTTGGAAAGAATAATTAAGGAAAGAATGACAGTGGGAGAAACAGACTCTCTTACTCCAGCCCAACTTGTAAATCCAAAACCTCTTGTAGCTGCTATTAAGGAATTTTTTGGATCGAGTCAGCTTAGTCAATTCATGGATCAAACTAATCCATTGGCTGAGTTGACACATAAAAGACGTATTTCAGCTTTAGGACCAGGTGGATTGACGCGAGAAAGAGCAGGGTTTGCTGTACGTGATATTCATCCATCACATTATGGTCGATTGTGCCCAATTGAGACCCCAGAAGGACCTAATGCAGGCTTGATTAATTCACTTGCTACGCATGCAAGAGTTAATCAATATGGATTTATAGAAACACCATTTTGGAAAGTCGAAGAAGGAAGATTAATAAAAGAAGGTAATCCTATTTATTTGTCAGCAGATCTAGAAGATGAATGTAGAGTTGCACCTGGTGATGTCGCTACTGATGCTGACGGGAAAATACTTGCTGAATTAGTACCAGTTCGCTATAGACAAGATTTTGAAAAAGTTCCTCCTGAGCAAGTTGACTATGTTCAACTTTCACCAGTTCAGGTTATTTCTGTTGCTACATCATTGATTCCATTCTTGGAACATGACGACGCTAATAGAGCACTGATGGGGTCAAATATGCAGCGTCAAGCCGTACCTCTTTTGCGCCCAGAAAGACCTTTAGTGGGAACTGGATTAGAAACCCAGGTTGCACGAGATTCTGGAATGGTTCCAATTTCTTCTGTAAATGGAACAGTTACCTTTGTTGATGCTACTGCAATAGTTGTTACTGATGAAGAGGGTCAGGAACATACTCATTACCTCCAGAAATATCAACGTTCAAATCAAGATACTTGTTTAAATCAAAGACCAATTGTTCATCAAGGCGATGTGGTTATCGCAGGACAGGTTCTTGCTGATGGCTCAGCATGTGAAGGTGGAGAGATTGCATTAGGGCAAAATGTTTTAGTTGCTTATATGCCTTGGGAGGGCTACAACTATGAAGATGCAATTTTGGTTAGCGAAAGATTAGTTAAGGATGATTTGTATACTTCTGTTCATATTGAAAAATATGAGATTGAAGCTAGACAGACAAAACTAGGACCTGAAGAAATAACAAGAGAGATACCAAATGTTGCTGAGGAAAATTTAGGTAATTTGGATGAGATGGGGATAATCAGAATAGGCGCCTTTGTTGAAAGTGGAGATATTCTAGTTGGAAAAGTTACTCCTAAAGGTGAGTCAGATCAGCCACCAGAAGAGAAGTTGTTAAGGGCTATATTTGGCGAAAAAGCTAGAGACGTTCGTGATAACTCTTTGAGGGTACCAAGTACTGAAAGAGGAAGAGTTGTTGATGTTCGGATTTATACAAGGGAGCAAGGTGATGAACTTCCTCCTGGTGCAAATATGGTAGTACGGGTTTATGTTGCTCAAAGAAGAAAGATACAAGTAGGGGATAAGATGGCTGGCCGTCATGGAAATAAGGGAATTATTAGTCGCATACTGCCAAGAGAAGATATGCCGTATTTACCTGACGGTACTCCTGTAGATATTGTATTAAACCCCTTGGGAGTGCCTAGCAGAATGAATGTCGGACAAGTGTTCGAGTGCCTAATGGGTTGGGCTGCCGCAAATCTAGATTGCAGAGTAAAAGTAGTTCCTTTTGATGAAATGTATGGGGCTGAAAAATCTCAACAAACTGTGGAGGCTTTTCTCAAGGAAGCTGCAAAGCAACCTGGTAAAGAATGGGTTTATAACCCAGCCAACCCAGGGAAACTTCAACTGATAGATGGTCGTTCTGGAGAGCCTTTTGATCAACCCGTAACAGTTGGCTATGCCCAGATACTTAAATTAGTTCATCTGGTAGATGACAAAATACATGCACGCTCTACAGGTCCTTATTCATTAGTTACTCAGCAACCATTAGGAGGGAAGGCCCAGCAGGGAGGTCAGCGTTTAGGAGAAATGGAGGTTTGGGCACTAGAAGCTTATGGGGCTGCATATACTTTGCAAGAATTATTGACCGTGAAATCCGATGATATGCAGGGTAGAAATGAAGCCCTAAATGCGATTGTTAAGGGCAAACCTATCCCAAGGCCAGGCACGCCTGAATCTTTCAAGGTCTTAATGAGAGAACTTCAATCGTTGGGACTTGATATTGCTGTTTATACAGATGAAGGTAAGGAAGTTGATCTTATGCAAGATGTTAATCCTAGAAGAAGTACTCCGAGTAGACCAACTTATGAATCTCTAGGGGCCTCAGATTACGAAGAGGATTAAGTTATTCTTTCGCTTTACTTTTTAATACCAATTATCTATTTGAGGATTTGTTCATGACTAACAGCAACCTAAGAACTGAAAATCACTTTGATTACGTCAAGATTACTTTGGCTTCCCCTGATCGAGTTATGGAATGGGGGCAACGTACTTTGCCTAATGGACAAGTTGTAGGAGAAGTAACTAAACCTGAAACAATTAACTATCGTACTCTTAAACCAGAAATGGATGGGCTTTTCTGTGAAAAGATATTTGGGCCTTCCAAAGATTGGGAATGTCATTGCGGTAAATATAAAAGAGTTAGGCATCGAGGCATAGTTTGCGAGAGATGTGGTGTTGAAGTGACAGAGAGTAGGGTCCGCAGACATCGCATGGGCTTTATTAAATTAGCGGCCCCAGTCTCTCATGTTTGGTATTTAAAAGGGATTCCTAGTTATGTAGCAATTTTGCTAGATATGCCACTTCGGGATGTAGAGCAAATTGTTTATTTTAATTGTTATGTAGTTCTTGATCCTGGTGATCATGAGGACCTTAAGTATAAACAATTGCTTACAGAAGATGAATGGCTTGAGATTGAGGATGAGATATATGCAGAAGATTCAACGATAGAGACTGAGCCTGTTGTTGGGATTGGGGCAGAGGCATTAAAGCAGCTTCTTGAAGACCTTGAATTAGCTGAGGTGGCAGAAGCATTACGAGAGGACATATCAGGTAGCAAAGGACAGAAGCGCGCAAAACTTATTAAGAGGCTCCGAGTTATTGATAATTTTATTGCAACCAATGCAAGCCCTGAGTGGATGGTATTAGATGCAATCCCTGTAATACCTCCTGATTTGCGCCCAATGGTTCAGTTAGATGGAGGTCGCTTTGCTACTTCTGATTTAAATGACTTATATCGGAGAGTTATTAATAGAAATAATCGATTAGCTCGTTTGCAAGAAATTCTTGCACCTGAAATCATTGTTCGTAATGAGAAGCGAATGCTTCAAGAAGCAGTAGATGCTTTGATTGATAATGGCAGAAGAGGTAGGACAGTTGTTGGGGCTAATAGTCGACCCCTTAAATCTCTAAGTGACATTATTGAAGGAAAGCAGGGTCGTTTTAGACAGAATTTACTTGGTAAAAGAGTTGATTATTCAGGACGCTCTGTAATAGTTGTTGGCCCTAAATTAAAGATGCATCAATGTGGCTTGCCAAAAGAAATGGCAATAGAACTCTTCCAGCCTTTTGTTATTCATCGGCTCATTAGGCAAAATATTGTTAATAATATTAAGGCGGCTAAGAAATTAATTCAGAGAGCAGATGATGAAGTGATGCAGGTTTTGCAAGAAGTTATTGATGGACATCCAATCTTGTTAAATAGAGCTCCAACATTGCACCGTTTAGGAATACAGGCTTTTGAACCAAAATTGGTAGATGGACGTGCAATTCAACTTCATCCATTAGTTTGTCCAGCCTTTAATGCTGACTTTGATGGAGATCAGATGGCTGTTCACGTTCCATTGGCTATTGAAGCTCAGACTGAGGCCAGAATGTTGATGCTTGCTAGTAACAACATTCTTTCTCCCGCAACTGGTGATCCGATTATTACACCTTCTCAGGACATGGTTCTTGGGTCCTACTATTTGACAGCTTTGCAACCTGGCGCGAAGCAACCTGAATTTGGGGATCGAGCAAGAACCTTTGCAAGTTTGGAGGATGCAATTAATGCTTTTGAAGATAAAAGATTAACTCTTCACGATTGGATCTGGGTTCGATTTAATGGTGAAGTAGAAGATGATGATGATATTGAGAACCCAATAAAGTCAGATACTCTTGAGGATGGAACTCGATTTGAACAATGGACTTTCAGGAGGGATCGATTTGATAAAGATGGGGCACTGATAAGCCGTTTTGTCCTTACTACTGTTGGGAGGGTTGTTATGAATCACACCATTATCGATGCAGTAGCCGCTGCTTAAGCTAAGCATTTTCCCTTTTTCCTTTTTCACCTTTAAACCTGCGCGTAGCGATGACTTCCACTCCAAAACCTCGTAAATCATCTACTAAAACCACTAAAACCACTAAATCTCGCAAGGGATCGAAGGCATCGAAGGCTGCGAAAAAAAAGGCTGCAGTTAGTGCATCACCTGTACTTTCTAAAACACCACCACCTTTTAGGAATCGAGTTGTTGATAAGAAAGGACTTAAGCAATTGGTTGCATGGGCTTATAAGCACCATGGAACAGCTTCTACTTCTGCCATGGCAGATAATCTGAAAGATCTTGGATTCAGATATGCAACTCAGGCTGCTGTATCAATTTCAGTAGATGATTTAAAAGTGCCAGAAGCTAAACAAGACTTACTAGGTCAGGCAGAAGAGCAAATAACAGCTACTGAAGAATGTTATCGACTAGGTGAAATTACGGAAGTCGAAAGACATACGAAGGTTATTGATACATGGACAGAAACAAATGAGAGATTAGTGGATGCAGTTAAGAAGAACTTTAATCAGAATGATCCACTGAACTCCGTTTGGATGATGGCCAACTCAGGAGCTCGTGGCAATATGTCTCAGGTTAGGCAGCTTGTAGGTATGCGTGGATTAATGGCTAACCCACAAGGTGAAATTATTGACTTGCCAATACGAACAAACTTTAGAGAAGGATTGACAGTTACTGAATATGTAATTTCTTCATATGGAGCTCGTAAAGGTTTAGTTGATACTGCCTTGAGAACTGCCGATTCAGGATATTTAACACGTCGCCTAGTTGATGTTGCCCAAGATGTGATTGTGAGAGAGGAGGATTGCGGTACTTCAAGGTCAATCTCAGTCAAAGCTGAAGATGGACGTTTTGGTAGTCGTTTGGTAGGGCGCCTTACGGCTGAAGATGTTGTAGGAGCTGATGGAGAATCCATTGCGAAGGCAAATCAAGAAATTGATCCTCAATTGTCAAGACTTATAGAAAAGGGTCAGGTCAGTTCTGTAAGAGTGCGTTCTCCTCTTACATGTGAGGCGACTCGATCTGTTTGTAGAAAGTGTTATGGATGGGCACTAGCGCATAACGAGCTAGTTGACCTTGGAGAGGCAGTTGGAATTATCGCTGCACAATCTATTGGAGAGCCAGGCACACAATTAACGATGAGAACTTTCCATACTGGTGGAGTGTCTACCGCTGAGACTGGAGTAGTTCGTTCAACTTTGGCTGGAAAAGTTGAGTTTGGTCCTAAGGCACGTGTAAGGGGATATCGAACTCCTCATGGAGTTGAGGCTCAGCAAGCAGAAGTTGATTTCATTTTGACAATTAAACCCTCTACTAAAGGAAGGTCTCAGAGAATAGAAATTACTAATGGATCTTTGCTTTTTGTTGAGAATGGCCAAGAGTTAGAAACAGACGTAACTGTTGCACAAATTGCAGCTGGTGCTGTTAAAAAGAGTGTTGAGAAGGCTACTAAAGATGTTATCTGTGATTTAGCTGGTCAAGTTCGCTATGAGCAGGCTATTCAACCTAAAGAGGTAGCCGACAGACAAGGAAATATCACACATAAAGCTCAACGTCTAGGACGGCTATGGGTACTTGCAGGTGATGTTTATAACCTTCCTCCTAATGCCCAGCCTGTGGTCTCGGGAAATGTGAAGGTTAAGGAAGGACAAGTATTGGCAGAGGCAAGTCAGGCTAGTGAGTTTGGAGGAGAGGTTCGACTTCGTGATTCCATTGGAGATTCACGAGAAGTTCAGATCGTTACAACTTCAATGACTCTTAAGGACTTTAAGTTACAGGGAGAATCAACACATTCAGGAGAGATTTGGCACTTAGAGGCTAAGGATGGAACTACATACAGATTGAATACTATTCCAGGCAGCAAAATTGGTAGTGGAGAAGTTATAGCGGAATTAGCTGATGACCGATTTAGAACACAGACCGGTGGAATGGTTCGTTTTGCTCCAGGTCTTTCGATTAAAAAAGCCCGTTCAGCAAAAAATGGCTTTGAAGTAAATAAAGGTGGTACTCTTTTGTGGATACCACAAGAGACACATGAAATTAATAAAGATATTTCATTATTAATGATTCAAGATGGTCAATGGATAGAAGCTGGAACAGAGGTTGTAAAAGATATATTTAGTCAAACGTCGGGAATCGTCACAGTCACCCAAAAGAATGACATTCTGAGAGAAATCATTGTTCGTCCTGGAACCTTCCATCTTTGTAAAGAGAATAAAGTTTTGGAGAGGTTTAAAGAAGAAGGACAAATGGTCAATCCAGGGGAAACCCTTGGTAAAGGAATCAAAACAGATTCCATGGTATTTGTTGAGACAGTCGAAACTCCTGAGGGAGCAGGTCTTTTGTTTAGGCCGGTTGAAGAATATACGATTCCAGATGAGGCACAACTTCCAGAATTGGCTCATGTTAAACAACAACATGGCCCATCATTAGGACTAAAAGCAACACAGAGATTAGCCTTTAAGGATGGCGAGTTGATTAAATCTGTTGAGAGTGTTGAGTTGTTAAAAACTCAATTGAGTTTAGAGACATTTGAGACGACTCCACAGATGACTGTTGATGTTGAGGCTGTTCGTGATAAGAGAGCAAAGACTATAGATAGATTGCAACTCGTTATTCTTGAAAGCATCCTTGTTCGTCGTGACACGATGTCTGACTCAAGTCATGGCTCGACACATACAGAGCTGCAGATAGATGACGGACAAACTGTCCAAGCGTCTGATGTTGTTGCTACAACACAAATACTTTGTAAACAGGAGGGGGTAGTGCAACTACCTCAATCTTTAGATGGAGAACCTATAAGACGTTTGATAGTAGAGAGAGAAGAAGACACAATGACTATAAATACAAAAGGCAATCCAGTTGTTCAACAAGGTCAGCGATTAGTGGATGGTGATTTATTGGCTAAGGATGAGCCGGTTGATTGTTGTGGAGAAGTTGAATTGGTTGAAGGAAACGCGATTACAATACGTCTAGGTAGGCCATATATGGTTTCTCCTGATTCGGTACTCCATGTACAAGATGGTGATCTTGTTCAACGAGGAGATGGTTTGGCTTTATTAGTTTTTGAAAGACAGAAGACAGGAGATATTGTTCAAGGACTTCCAAGAATTGAGGAGTTGCTCGAAGCAAGAAGGCCAAGAGAGTCGGCTATCCTTTGCAAGAAATCAGGAATTGTAGATATTAAACAGGAGGAAGATGATGAATCAACTGTCGTCACAGTGATTCAATCAGATGACTCTATTGGTGAGTATCCGATTCTTTTGGGTCGAAATGTCATGGTAAGTAATTCTCAACAAGTTCATGCTGGTGAATTATTAACAGACGGGCCAATTAATCCACATGAATTGCTCGATTGTTTCTTCTCTGATTTAAGAGATCGGAAACCACTTATGGAAGCAGCTCAGGAAGCAATCGCTAAGCTTCAACATCGTTTAGTGACAGAAGTTCAGAATGTCTATAAATCTCAAGGAGTAGCGATTGATGACAAACATATTGAAGTAATTGTTAGACAGATGACTAGTAAAGTGAGAATAGAAGATGCAGGAGATACAACTCTCCTGCCAGGAGAGCTGATTGAGTTACGTCAGGTCGAAGATACCAATCAGGCCATGGCAATTACTGGAGGAGCTCCTGCTGAATTCACTCCTGTGTTACTTGGGATTACCAAAGCTTCTTTGAACACAGATAGTTTTATTTCTGCCGCATCCTTCCAAGAAACAACGCGAGTTCTGACTGAAGCTGCAATTGAGGGTAAGAGTGATTGGCTTAGAGGACTAAAAGAGAATGTAATTATTGGACGATTGATTCCTGCTGGTACAGGCTTTAGTGGTTTTGTTGAAGAGTTGCGAGCAGAAGCTGGCCCTCATCCAGATATTTTGGCTGAAGATCCAGCTGGATATAGGCGAATGCAAAATTTAAGACCTGATTACACAGTTGAGATGCCAGCTTCACCAGCTGTTAGGACTACGGCTATATTGGATGATCCAAGTAATGATGATCTTGAGGCTACAAGAAGTAGGCATGGAATAGATGCATCTACAAGTAACTTTGCAGCATTTGTACGGCCAACAGGAGATGATGAATTAATTGATGACCAGATGCCAGACCCAGCAGCTCTTGAAGGGCTGCAAGAAGAGGGCTTATTATCAGATGAATAGGGCTAGGGGGTAGTTAGTAGCCATACAAAACAAATTTCTTTTTATCTTTTTCACATGTTTAGTTTAGGAGGATCGCACGATGATTGAACCAAGTATTGTCCCTCAGAGGCGTTTACCAAGGTTTGGTTTCCATAGACATACGGAAAGACTTAATGGAAGATTTGCAATGATCGGCTTCATTGCTTTATTACTACTAGAAAAGAAATTAGGACATGGTGTAATGATTTGGTGAAGGTTTCTTCGCTGGAATATCGGAATCAATTTTTATTAGGACGCAGCTCCTTCGAGTTGGAAGAGTTTGCTCAAACGAATGGAATGAAGGCCTTCCGAGGTCGGCAATTACACAATTGGCTTTATCAGAAAGGGGTTAAGAGTCTTGATGAGATAACTGTTTTGCCAAAGGATTGGAGATTGTCTTTATCACAAAGAGGAATTACTACAGGAAGACTTGGAATACTAAAGAGGCATGTAGCTAAAGATGACACAATTAAATTATTGCTTGAGACTATAGATGGTGAAATTATTGAGACAGTTGGAATTCCTACAAAGAATCGTTTAACTGTTTGTTTGTCTAGTCAAGTAGGTTGTCCTATGGCATGTAGATTCTGCGCGACTGGGAAAGGGGGATTTCGACGCTCATTAAATGTACACGAGATTATTAGCCAAGTGTTAAGTGTCAGAGAGGCTATGGGGCGCTCGCCTTCTCATATCGTTTTTATGGGTATGGGAGAACCTTTGCTAAATATAGAAACCGTACTTGAGTCTATCCGCTGTTTGAATTCTGATATTGGTATAGGTCAGCGAAGAATAACTGTTAGTACTGTTGGAGTGATAAATACTCTACCTAAACTTGCAGAGTTGGCGATTTCTGTTTTAGGTAGAGCACAATTTACACTTGCTGTTAGTCTTCACGCACCTAATCAGGGATTAAGAGAAAGTTTAATACCTTCTTCAATTGCATATCCCTTGGACTCCTTGTTAGAGGATTGCCGTCACTATTTATCTTTAACAGGTAGACGTATAAGCTTCGAATATATTTTGCTCGGTGACATAAATGATCAGGTCGAGCATGCAGAAGAATTAGCTGCGCGAATTAGTGGATTTCAGAGTCATGTGAACTTGATTCCATATAATCCGATAGATGAAGAAACCTTTAGACGCCCAACTTTGCAAAAGGTAGAGATATTTCGTTCTGTTTTAGCTAAAAGAGGTATAGCAGTTAGTCTCCGCGCAAGCCGAGGCCTTGACCAGAACGCTGCTTGTGGTCAATTGCGTCATCAGCATGTGACAAGAAGTTGAAAGTTTTAAAGTAGATGATACTGCTTCAAGTTCTTAGAAAATGCTTCTAATTGATTGGATAATTCTTGCAATTTATTTGTTGATAACTCTAGTCCTGGGAGTCTGGTTGGCGCAGAGAAATCGGACTCAAAATGATTATTTTCTGGCAGGTCAACGATTAACTGGATGGCTTGCAGGATCCTCAATGGCTGCCACAACTTTTTCGATTGATACTCCTCTTTATGTTGCTGGATTGATTGGAGCCAGAGGTCTTGCTGGGAATTGGGAGTGGTGGAGCTTTGGATTGGCTCATGTTGCAATGGCTGTGGTCTTTGCACCTCTGTGGAGAAGAACTGGAGTCTTAACTGATGCAGCTTTTACAGAATTGCGTTATGGAGGTTCTCCCGCAGCATGGCTGCGAGGAGTCAAGGCATTCCTTCTTGCAGTTCCAGTCAATTGCATAGGAATTGGATATGCATTCTTGGCTTTGCGAAAAGTTGCAGAAGCTTTGGGTATTGTCACGGGGCAACTCGTTGTTGGAGCTGTTAGCGATTCACTTCTCCTGCTCATAGTCGTATCGGGATTGATACTTATTTACACGGTTATAGGAGGGCTTTGGGCTGTTGTAATAACAGACCTGGTGCAATTGGGATTGGCTCTGCTTGGAGCTTTGGCAGTGGCGATTGCGTCCGTTCATGCTGCTGGAGGGATAAAAGAATTGTTAATAAGTATTGAACAGTTGAATCGACCTGAATTGCTTTCAATGTTTCCGTGGACTTGGAATAGAGAAGGTTTTCAGTGGCTAGATAGTGCTGGTATCAGTTTAACTACTTTTACTGCTTTTATATCACTGCAATGGTGGAGTTTTCGACGAAGTGATGGTGGAGGAGAGTTTATACAACGTATGCTCGCGACACGTAATGAAGGACATGCTGAACTTGCAGGCTGGGTTTTTCTTATAATTAACTACTTCATCCGAAGCTGGTTATGGATAATAGTTGCTTTATCAGCTTTGGTTCTACTGCCTGGGACAGAAGACTGGGAAATGAGTTATCCAATCTTAGCTCTCGAATATCTACCTCCAGTTGCTTTAGGCCTTGTTGTTGTCTCTCTAGTGGCAGCATTTATGAGTACTGTTAGTACAGGTGTGAATTGGGGAGCTGGATATTTGACCCATGATTTATACCAAAGATTCTTACGTCCCAATGCAGGCCAAAGAGAATTAGTTCTGATTGGGCAGCTCACTACTGCAATGCTTTTATTTCTAGGGGTGTTGACTGCAATGGTTAGTGACAGTATTGGAACAGTTTTTAGGTTGGTAATTGCTATTGGATCTGGACCAGGGATTGTTCTCGTATTGAGATGGTTTTGGTGGAGAATTAATGCTGCCACAGAATTGGCTGCGATGGTTTCTGGTTTTGTGGTAGGAGTCCTTACATCTGTGAGCCCACTATTTCGTATTGATGACTACGGCATGAGGTTATTTGCCACAACAGGCTTTACGGCAATTTGTTGGTTAGTAGTTTTATGCATCACTCCTCCTGAGTCTAGCGCCGTCTTGGAGGGTTTTGTGCGAAAAGTTAGACCCCCTGGGCCAGGTTGGCGTGGGCTTCGTAAGAAGCTAAAACTAAAGGAGGAGATCGGGTTGTCTAAGTTGGCAGCTAAATTTGTGTTAAGTACAGGAGTTCTTTTTGGTGGCATGCTTGGACTTGGAGCATTCCTTTTGCATCAGCAGATAGGAGGATGGATAGGTCTAGTTGTTTGTATAACCTGTTTGTTTTGTCTTAACAAGTTCAGGTTATCCAATTTTTCATTGGTTTCTTGAGCTGTTAGTAAGGTATTAATAGGAATGACAATCAGAAAGATTTAACTTTGAGTTTTTTCCGTACGACAATTCTTCCTTTCTTAATTGTTGCACTTTTTGGTGTGGCTTTTTTTGCTGTGAGTGCTCGTATATGGCTTCCTGGAGACATGATTGCGCCTGCACCTATTAATTGAGTTTTTTTATTTAGCTCTCTAATATATTGATATGAAAGAAATCTCTAGGAATTTGAGCGAAAACGGATTAGCGAATCTGGTTTTAGATCCTGATGTTCTTGCGAAGGAATTAGCCGCAGAATTACTTGGTGATCCACTGGATGAGATTGAGCCTGAATCGTTTAACCCAGATGATTTAAAGGTTGCGCAGGAATGTGAATCTGGTTTGGATTGGCTCAGAAGAGGTCATGAGGAACGTTTGCAAGGGTTGCGAGTTTTTTGCGAACATAGAGATCCAAGGGCTCTCCCTTTATTGATTCCTTTGCTTCATGAACCTTGTCCTGTTGAAAGAATGAGTGCTGTATATGCATTGGGCAGAAACCCTTGTCCTCGAGCCGTAGAAATTTTGCTTCACCTTTTGCAATTTGATAGTAATGCTTATGTAAGGAAGGCAACTGCCTGGAGCTTGGGTAACTATTCAGACGCTCCAGTTTTGGGACCTCTTGTGAATTCCTTGAAAAATGATGTAGCTGCAGTAAGGCTTTGGGCGGCGGGCTCATTGGCAGAAGCAGGTTCTATATCCGTAGAGAAAGCTGATGTAGCCGCAGAGCAGCTATTAATAAGCCTTCAGATTGACAGTGAACCGGTCGTCAGAAGCAACTGTATATGGTCTTTAGGCAGGCTTTATGACTTGCTCGAAGAAGCAAGAAAACATGAATTAATAGAGGCTTTTATATCTGTTTTGCTTAATGATTCAGAATCCTCAGTGTGCTATGAAGCTCGCATAGCATTAGATCAACTAGATAGTCCTGAAGTTAAGGACAGAGTTAGAAGATTGGTTGATGAAGGGATTTTGTCTTGATTTCCTTGCGCCAAAACATTGACTTGTAACAAGAAGTGCAAAAAATGGACCAATCTGTCTATAAAATCAGTTACTAAATATTCCAGATGTATGCCTCAACGCACGGTACGGTTTCGAATTCGACAAGATGGCCTTGTTGAAGAAACTGTTGAAGGTGTTTCTGGTCAGGCTTGTCATCAACTTACAAAGCATCTTGAAGATGCCCTAGGAGTTGTTGAGCATGTAGAGCCAACAGCAGAGGCTTACCTTTCTCCTCAGGAGCAACCCTTGTCTAACCACGCTGAAATTACCTAAATGTCTCATTTTAGTACTGTCAAAACTCAGCTTCGTAAGCGTGAGCAACTTCTCCAGGCTCTGCATGATCTTGGGCATTTACCTAACGAACAAGACTCTTTGGTTAGGGGTTACAGAGGTCAAACTATTAAGGCAGAAGTATCTGTGAAGATGGCTAAGAGTGGGGATTTGGGATTTCGTTGGAATGCTTCGACTGAGTCCTATGAATTAGTTGCAGATTTAGATCTGTGGAAAGAATCTGTGCCTATTGAAAGGTTTTTAGCTCAGTTAACTCAGCGTTATGCATTCAATACGGTTTTATCAGCTTCTATTCAAGAAGGTTTTGAGGTGGCAGAACAAAAAAATAATTTAGATGGTTCGATTGAACTTGTCGTTACTCGCTGGGATTCCTAACTTTTTGAATTGGATAATGATCCTTCAAAAGCTTTTGAAGCTAAATCTTATTCCTATTTAGTTGCTCAAGGAAAAGAGCCAGTACTTGGTGGCAAGCTTCGAGAAAAGGCTGTTTGGGTAGATGAATCTACATGCATTGGATGTAGATATTGTGCAAATGTTGCATCAAATACTTTCTTGATAGAGCCTACTCATGGTCGCTCGAGAGCAATTAGACAGGATGGTGATAACACTGAGCTCATTCAAGAAGCCATTGATACTTGCCCCGTTGACTGTATTCATTGGGTTCAGTTTGAAGATCTTGATCAGTTGCGTTCACGATTAGAACAATTGAATTTTCAATCTTTAGGGATGCTCCCTAGGCCTGCTAAACGCTCTTCTTCTAAAGAAAAGTAGAAATGTCAGGTCATTTGCTAAGACCTTTCCCTTGCCGTCGATTTGGGCGAACAGGCATTGAGATGCCTTTGTTGTCGCTTGGAGGTATGCGTTTTCAGCAAAGTTGGAAGGAATTAAGCAAAATGGATATTGAGAATGGAAATCAGAAAAATGTTGAAGAGATTCTGAAACAAGCAGTTTCGATTGGTTTGCACCATGTTGAAACTGCTAGGCATTACGGAAGCTCGGAAATGCAATTGGGATGGGCTTTTGAAAATGTGTTTGATCGCAAAAGATTGCTCCAGACAAAAATTCCGCCTCATGAAGATCCGAACGTTTTTGAAGCTGAGTTGGCAATGAGCTTTAAAGAACTTGGATGTTCCAGATTGGATTTATTAGCAATCCATGGGTTGAATTTGCCAGAGCATTTAGAGCAAACAATTCGACCTGGTGGATGTCTTGATGTAGTTCGGCGTTGGCAGCATTTAGGTCGAATAGGAAGTGTTGGATTTTCTACACATGGACCAACACAATTAATAGTGGATGCAATTCAAACTAATGAGTTTGATTATGTCAATCTTCATTGGTATTTCATACGTCAAGATAATGCCCCTGCTTTGGAAGCAGCAAGAAAATTCGACCTTGGAGTTTTTATTATCAGCCCTACGGATAAAGGAGGACACTTGCATACTCCATCGCAGAAACTGATTGAGCTTTGTTGGCCCCTTCACCCTATAGTTTTTAATGACCTATTTTGTTTGAGAGATACTCGTGTTCACACAATAAGTGTTGGTGCTGCAAAACCTCAGGATATCAACCTCCATTTGCAGGCAATTGCTTTGCTACATAGATCTAACGAGCTTTTACCTTTGGTTGAGAAACGTCTGAGCGAAGCCGCTAGTGCTTCTTTAGGAGAGGAATGGATGAAGACTTGGAACGTGGGGTTGCCATCTTGGAATGAAACACCCGGCCATATGAATATTCCTATTTTACTTTGGCTGCATAATTTAATCGAAGCATGGGATATGGAAGGCTATTCAAAGGCTAGATATGGGCTGCTTGGTAATGGGAGCCATTGGTTTCCTGGTAGGAACGCTGATTCTTTAGATGATGAGGTAAGTGAAGAATCATTGAAAAAAGTTCTTATCAATAGTCCATGGATTAACGAAATTCCAAGAGTCTTGAGGAACTTAAGAATCAAATTAGCTGGTAATTCGCAAGCACGGTTATCTAATTCATAACTTAAGAACCTAAGGGTCTCTTTTTTGGAATGCCTATGGATCTTGGATACCTAACCGGACATTGTCTACTTGCTTGTAGACGTATGATATTTCTCTCTCCTCGCCCTTTGGGTAAAAATAATTTCTCAATTGATTTCAACTTGCCATTTAAGGGGACTAGTGAGTTTATTAACTCTTGTTCCTCAGTTTGATCCCACCTGCCTTTATATAGAAGAGCTTCACCTGACTGCTTAATTAAGGGGATTAGGTATTCCGCAAGGATAGGAGCTTTGGCTACAGCACGAGCCATGGCAATATCAAACATGCCTCTGAAGTTCTTGTTTTGGCCTGTTAATTCAATTCGTTCAGTTCTGATGGTCACCTGTTTAGTTAGATCTAATTGCTCGATGATCTTCTTCAATGCAGTCGTTTTCCTGATTGTTGCATCAACAAGCGTGAAGCTCGCTTCTGGCAACGCAATTGCCAATGCTATTCCTGGGAAACCGCAACCGCTGCCTACATCAATACACGCTAGAGGTTGTGTTGGGTTTTTTAGTGACTTCTTTAAAGGTAATAAACTATCGAGAATTTGATTAATCCAATAATCATCATCTTTTAGAAGCTTAGTTAAATTCACTTCATTGTTGAAATGATTCAACAACTCTTGAAGCTTTATTAGTTTTTGCAGTTGCTGATCATTAGGTTTCCACCCTAAATTTTTCCAAAGTTCATCGTATGGAATTTTGAGAGTTGAGTTATGGGACATTGTTGGATGTAATTTCCATGTGGCTAAGATGTTCTGAATAGGAGGCTCTTAAGGATCCTCTTATTCTTAAGCCTCAAGTTCCGATTGATTTGTCTGAATCAAAGACTTATTACGACTTGCTTGGAGTTTCTGCATCTGCAGATCTCCCTTCAATACGTAGAGCATTTTATGCTCTTAGTAAGACATTGCATCCAGATACAACCTCATTGCCTACAGAGGAGGCGGCTATAAGGTTTCAGAAAGTTTGTGAGGCTTATGAGTTGCTGTCAGATCCAGTTCTGAGGGAGGCATATGACAAAAGAGTTTTATCTTATATGCAAAATAATGAAAAGGGATTCCCACTCTCTTTGGGAATAGGAACTTATCCCTATTCTTCGACAACTAAGCAAGAAGAGGTTCGAAGACCCTTTTCAGGGGGTGAATTGTTTTCACTATTATTACTTGTGTCTGCGATTTTACTAAGTTTGATTTTGGCCATAGGCTTTTCTTTGGTCAATGGTAGGGACTTACAAGTGATTCCAACGTGGCTAAATGCGGATCCAAATTTTGGTATTTCTTTTGTATTCACTGATCTAAATGTTGACATTACCACCTGATAGAACTCCTCTTAATCGTCATTCTTTAACTTCTCTTGAAGCTTGGTTGATTAAGTTAGGGGCAATTAAAAACTCTAATGATCCAAGTAATTGGTTGTTGGATTTTTTGGATTGGTCTGCTCAAATATACTTTGAGAAGGATGCGTTAAGAGTTGTTTGGATGAAAAATGAAGCCCAAAGTCAGTGTCGATTTTCATATGGACTTCCTCGTAAAGATGTAGAAATCGCTATTGTTCAAGGCCCCTGAATTAGTAAGCAAGCTAATTTTCAGGACTTATATTTCGTTAAGACTTTCGTGTATAGCTGAATAGCATTTTTCTAGTTGAGTATCGCTAATGCATAAAGGTGGTAAAAGGTAGACAACATTACCTAATGGCCTTATAAAGACCCCCTTTTTGATAACTAATTCTTTTAAAGCATGGCCTGCTTTATTGAAATAACCTTGTTGACCATTAACGACTAGATCAAATGCAGCAATTGTCCCAGTCAGTCGAATTTTATGTACTTTTGGATTTTTTGCTAATTGTTTTATATGAGGAAGATGACGTTTCTCAAAGTTCTTATAACTATTTGGATTTGCTTCTAAGAGATCAAGGCTGGCATTTGCTGCAGCACAGCCTAATGGATTGGCAGTGAAACTATGTCCGTGCCATAGAGTTAACTTAGGATCTTTTCCAATGAAGGCGTTAAATATTTTCTCAGTTGCCATTGTGACGCCCATAGGTAGGAAGCCTCCGGTTAATCCTTTTGAGAGTGCGATTAGATCCGGTTTGATACCAGCACGTTGAAAGGCAAACAGCTCTCCACACCTTCCAAAGCCTGTAAGCACTTCATCCGTGATTAGTAAAGTTTTGGTTTGTTTGACTAGTTTTTGAACTGCTACTAAAAATTCTTTCCTAACCATGGACATGCCTCCTGCTCCTTGAACTAATGGTTCAAGGATTAATGCTGCTGTCGGTGTCTCAAGTAACCTTTCTAACTTTTGTAGGCTTTTTTGTTCTTGAAGGTGAATATTCTCATTACCCCACCAATTTGCTGGCCAGGGTACTCTTTTGACTGGAAATAGCATTTCTTCAAATGGAGCATTGAAAAGATTTCTTTCTCCAACGGCCATCGCTCCAAAAGTATCTCCGTGGTATGCACCCTCAAAAGCAATGATTTGATTTCTGGGCTCGGAGCAGTTGTGCCACCATTGACAAGCAATTTTTAGAGCCACTTCAACAGCTGTTGATCCATTGTCAGAGAAAAATAATCTTTCAAGGCCTGACAAATGACTGAGTCTTTTTGCTAAAAGTTCTGCCTGAGGGTGAATAAAATCAGCAAAAATTACTTGTTCAAGTTGACTTGCTTGAGAAGATATTGCTTTTGCTATTGAAGGTTCTGAGTGTCCATGAAGTGTTACCCACCAGCTACTAATTGCATCAATTAGCTCGTCTCCAGAAGTAAGCTTTAGTAATGCCCCTTCTCCTGCAAGTACTTGACTAGGTGGAGAAGAAAATCCAACTTGAGTGAATGGTGGCCAAATGTGGGGATTCAAGTTCATTTTTTCAAATTGGGATTGCGGGAGTTAGTTGTTGTATAAAAATGGAATAAGTTTTGTAGGGCTAAAACTTAGAAATTAGAGATTCAAAAATAGAGTCCATATTGTTATTTATCCATATTTCTGACAGTGATTCTGAAGTGATTTCCTTTAATGCTGGAAATTGACATATTACAGGAACCCCACCTAATTTCTCTATTGTTTTAGGGTTGTCTTTGTGAATTGGTCCATTAAGTACTATTCCTATAACTGGTATCTTTCTTGCTTTAAGTGCTTCTAGACTCAGAAGGGTATGGTTTATTGTGCCTAAGCCACTTCTTCCAACAAGAATTATAGGGTATTGCCATTGCTTAAGATGATTTATCTGTAGGTAATTTCTTGTCAGTGGAACCATTAATCCTCCCGCTGTTTCTATTATTAATGGAGGGTAAGTAAAAGATGGTATTTTCAAGCGATTTATCTCTATACATCTATTCTCGAGTTCAGCTGACCAGTGAGGAGAGACCGCTGCTTTGAATTTATATGCTTCTGGCAGCCATCTTTCTTTTGGAAGGTTTAGAAGCTTACAAATTACATTTGTATCTGTTTTGTTTTCTAATCCACTTTGAATAGGTTTCCAATAGGTTGCATGGAGGCCTTGTACAAACAATGCGCTTATTATGGTTTTTCCGACATCTGTATCTGTTCCACAGATTATGAAGCCAGGTTCTTTGTGTTTCATTTCTGTGCCAATATAACTAGTACAAGCCATGTAAGAGAAACTGTTTGTCTTTGCTTTGCCTTAGGCCATGCCTGTATTAATTTACGAAGTTCTCCTGTATTAAGTTTTTCTTTGGGAGTTGATTGTGCACCAATCTTGACAATGGATTTTAAAAGGTATATGGGGTTGTTTGATTGTTGTGTAAAGCTATGTACTTGCTGATATTTAATTTTTGATGAAGGTATCGCATTGAGTAGAGAAGTTTGGGAGGGAAATGGTAAGGCAGTAAATCTAACTCCAGAATTATTTGCAGCAGTTTGCCATTCTGAAAAACTGCCTAGTATAGGTACACAAAAAGCTAGTAATCCTTCAGGAATTAAGACATCTAACCATTCTTTGATTTTATTTGATGGATTTTGTAGCCAATGCAATGCAAAGTTGGAGGCAATTAAACTTGGTTGCTGCGGTAAGGGAGGTATCCCTCGGTTCAAATCCCATAGTTTGTAGGAAATAGATAAGTCATCCTGCAAAAGCATTTCTGAACTCCCATCGACACGAATTACTTTTTGTTTGGGATATAGCTCTTCAATTGCTTTTGCTAGTATTCCAGTTCCTGATCCAAAATCAGTCCATATTCCATAAGGTATTTTTTGCATTGAACATTGTCTTGCTAAAAGTAATGCAAAATATTTTTGTAACTCTGCCTGGCTGTCGTAATCTATAGCAGCGTTGTTAAAATTTTTTATTATATTTTTTGACCAATTATTCATAGTTATGCCTCTAGCCATTTCCGAACTTTTATAATTAGCTCAGGTACTAAGAGTATATGTCCTGCATTGGGGATTTGCCAATGCAATGGGCTTTTGTTTAATTTATTTTCTAGATCATTTATTAGATTAGCTTTAGTTTCCTCATGAATAATTTTATCTTCATTGGCCTGAATTACTAGAACATTTGAGTCTTGTGGAATCCCTTTAGGTAAGCCGTCAGTGATTCTTAATAGTTGGAGATCTTTTTGAAGTATTTTCCTTCCTTGTTGAGAAAGGCCTTTTGAAAGAGGCCCCTTTGGTGCAGCGCTAGCATCAAGTGGTGCGCATGCTTTGCCTAGAAAGGCATCAAGCATCTCTTGTTCATTAGATGTGCCAATTAGTTGCTGCATGCCATTAAGGCTCGCAATTAGAGCTCGATTGTTTGGTCCTTTAGGTATAAACCTGCCGAAACTGCATAGAAAAACAATATGTGTTGCATGCTTAAGAATTTCTTCTTCTGCTAAGTGTATCCCTAGTGAGTGACATATTAGAGCGCGGTTATGTTTTGAATATGAATTAGATTTACTTTTCCATTTAGGACAATTAATAATGCCTTTTCCATAGCCTCTGTCTGCACTTTGCCAATTCCATCCTTGTTGCTTGAAATGGTATTCCCATGCATTCCAAGTATTGCTATCTCCTCCCCAGCCATGCATCGCGATTACTTCATTCATGTGATTGCTAAAGTTTTGAGTAGATTTTTTAAAGTTTCATTTGGAAGATTCTTCTTTAGTGCAAGTCTCAGTCTTGAGGTTCCTTCTGGCACTGTAGGTGGACGAATCGCAATACTTAATAAGCCTACTTCTTCTAATCTGTATTGAAGATCAAGTGCTCTTTTATCAGACCCAACTTCCAAGGAAAGAATAGGTCCAAAACCAGGCGGTTTTTCCCATCCAATTTTCTCAATATTATTCCTCCATATCTTTGAAGTCTCTTGTAATTCTGCCCCCCAGGATGGATTGTTTTGAATTAGTTTTAGAGCAGCTAATGCTGAGGCAGCCAATGCAGGAGCAAGAGCTGTGGTGTATCTAAATGCTCCGCTTGTTTGCACTATGTAATCTCCTAGTTTTGCATTGCAAGCAAGAAATGCTCCTCCGCTACCAAAGGCTTTACCAAATGTTCCGGAGATTAAAGTTGCTTGTTTTGATAACTCATTGCAAAGACCTTTCCCTTTGTTGCCTAGTATGCCTAGCGAGTGGGCTTCATCGACTAAGAGATTTGCTCCTTTTTTGTCACATAGTTGTGCGATCTTTTCGAGCGGAGGACTTGTTCCTTCCATGCTAAATAGGCCTTCTGTTATTACTAGAGACTTCTCTGTTGAATTTGATTTAGTGACTAGATTTAGTCTCCTCTCTAAATGATCTAAGTCATTATGTTTAAAACGATAAAGTTTGGCCCCGCTAGTTTTGACTGCAGTTAATAGAGAATGGTGTACAAGCTTATCTGCTATAACTACTGTATTCCTATTTGCTAAGGCAATTACTGCTGCTATGTTTGCCTGAAATCCACTAGGAAAAAGAAAAACTTTTTCATATCCTAACCAGTCTGATAATGCCTCTTCAAGTTCTTTGTGAATTGGTCGACTACCAGTTATAAATCTTGAGCCACCTGCTCCAACTCCATCTGACTTGATTGCAATTTCAGCTGCCTCTAATAAGTTTGGGTGTCTACTAAGGCCAAGATAGTCATTACTTGCAAGGTCAATTAATTCAATTGATTGACCATCTGAGCTAGTACCTCGGAGACCGTAAAGACTTTTCCCATGACTCCAGGTTCGCAGTTTGCGGCGTCTGCTTGGATGGATGTTTGCCATACGAATATTTTGAAACGGTGTCAATGAATAAATTCATATTTTTGTTGTAGTTTTCATAACTGAAGATATTGGATGAGGCTAATCGATTTGGTCTCTATTATCTAATACATGAGTTCAGAGCGAGAGTCACGACTAGAAAAGACGTCGTCAATGATGTTTTGGATCCTTCGAAGATCTTTCCATATTCTTTGGATGCCTTCCAGTATCAGGCGATTGATGCATTAAATCAAGGACATTCTGTAGTAGTTAGCGCTCCAACTGGATCTGGGAAAACTCTTATAGGGGAATATGCAATTCATAGGGCTATAGCTCACGGACAAAAGCTCTTTTATACAACTCCATTAAAGGCTCTTTCGAATCAAAAACTTAGAGATTTTCGTGAGCAATTTGGCACAGAAAATGTTGGCCTTATGACTGGGGACCTGAGTGTAAACAGGGAAGCCTCAATCGTAGTAATGACCGCAGAGATTTTCAGAAATATGCTTTATGCCGAATTTGACGAGCATGATGACCCACTCGCGGATGTTGAGGCTGTTGTTCTAGATGAATGTCATTATATGAATGATGCTCAACGAGGTACTGTTTGGGAGGAGTCGATTATTCATTGCCCTCCTTCAGTCCAGATTGTGGCTCTTTCCGCAACAGTTGCAAACGCGGGGGAGTTGACTGATTGGATTGAGCGTGTTCATGGGCCCACCCAATTGATACTTAGCAGCTTTAGGCCTGTACCTCTTTCTTTTAGTTTTTGCAGTGCAAAGGGTTTACACCCGTTGTTAAATAAAGAAGGAACAGGACTTCACCCGAATTGCAAAGTTTGGCGCTCTCCTAAAGGCAATAAACGGAAAGTGCGGTCACAAAAACTTCTTCAGCCACTACCTCCTTCCATTAGTTTTGTGATTTCTCAGTTGGCCGAAAGAGAGATGTTACCGGCTATATATTTTATTTTTAGCAGAAGGGGTTGTGATAAGGCTGTAAAGGAACTTAGCCAAATTTGTCTTGTCTCATTAGATCAGCAGAATCTTATTAAAGGTCGGCTTAAGCATTTTTCATTAGCTAATCCTGAAGCTGTCAGAGATGGAATACATTCTGATGCTTTGTTACGAGGAATTGCTGCACATCATGCAGGAGTTTTGCCAGCATGGAAGGAATTAATAGAGGATCTATTTCAACAAGGTCTTGTAAAGGTTGTATTCGCTACAGAGACTTTGGCTGCAGGCATAAATATGCCTGCGCGAAGCACAATAATTTCAACATTGTCTAAGCGTACAGAACGAGGACATCGCCCATTGATGGGCAGTGAATTTCTACAGATGGCTGGTAGGGCCGGTAGAAGGGGGTTGGATTTGCAAGGATATGTGGTTACCGTTCAAAGTCGGTTTGAAGGAGTAAAAGAGGCAGGCCAAATAGCAATTAGCAAGGCTGATCCGCTAGTTAGTCAGTTCACTCCTAGTTATGGGATGGTTTTAAATTTATTGCAAAGACATGATTTAAATAAGGCAAAAGAATTAGTTGAGAGAAGTTTTGGCAGGTACCTTGCAAGTCTTGATTTGATAGATGAAGAGAAATTTATTAATGAGTTATTCTTTCAATTAGAGGAGCTTAAAGCAATTGCTGGAGATATACCTTGGACTGATTTTGAAGATTATGAGAAGAGAAGAAGTTGTCTTAAAGAAGAAAGACGATTATTAAGAATTCTTCAGCAGCAGGCAGCGGAGACATTGGCAAATGAACTTACTTTGGCCTTGCAGTTTGCAAGAATAGGAACCTTGGTGAGCTTGAAAGCACCTCAACTTAAAGGGAAAGTCACTCCTGCAGTAATTGTCAAGAAACAAGATGGCTCAGGACAATTTCCACTTTTACTTTGTCTAACTGATGAGAATATTTGGGTATTGCTTCCTTGCCATTCTGTGGTGAGTTTGCATGCGGAATTGAGTTGTCTAGATGTATCGCAGTTGAAATCTCCAGACTTCAGACAAGCTGGTGAAATCAGACATGGCGATGATCAAAGTTTGATTGTTTCGCATATGGTTTTGCAAATATCAAAGCGGCATGAAATGAAGACGCCCCAGTACGATCTTGCAGGAGAGGTTCGTACTCAAGCTGAATTAGTAAAAGGATTAGAGATAGAAATTGAAAAGCAACCAGCTCATAAATGGGGAGATCGTAAAAAACTCAAAAAGCATCGAAGAAGAATGGAGGAATTAGAGATGGAGATTAATGAACGCAAAAGACTTCTCCATTACAGATCGAATAGACACTGGGAAACATTTCTCTCTTTGATAGATATTTTGCAACACTTTGGTTGCCTTGATGAGCTTATGCCAACAGAAATAGGTCGAACAGTTGCTGTATTAAGAGGAGATAATGAGTTATGGCTAGGACTGGCTTTAATGAGTGGTCACTTAGATGATTTGCAGCCTTCAGAGTTGGCTGCAGTTTTTGAGGCAATTAGTACTGAAATTAACCGACCAGATTTATGGAGTGGATTCCCAATTCCATCTAAGGCAGAAGAAGCTTTGCGTGATTTGTCAGGTATTAGAAGGGAGTTGTTACGCGTCCAAGAAAGGCATCATTTAAATATACCCGCCTGGTACGAGGCTGAACTTATGGGTTTAGTTGATGCTTGGGCAAGGGGGAAAAGTTGGAATGATTTGATTGCAAATACATCTCTTGACGAAGGAGATGTTGTGCGCATTATGCGGCGAACTATTGATTTATTAGCCCAAGTGCCATATTGCTTGGCAGTTAGTGAAGAATTAAGAACTAAAGCACGAAGTGCTTTAAAAGCTATTAATAGATTTCCAGTCTGTGAGCCCGAAGATATTGTACAAGATTCAGAAGAGAATAAGTGGATTAAACCTGCTACTCAACGTTTGACTTGACTAGAGGTAAATTATTACAATTTTTCTGGATTTATCATATTATTAGGATTTATAATTGACTCAAATTCAGATTCACTTATATATTTTAATTGTAATGATGCTTCCTTAAGTGTTAACCCTTTCTTGTGCGCATGCTGAGCAATTTTACTTGCTTTTTCGTACCCAATCTTTGGAGTTAGAGCTGTTACTAGCATTAAGGAGTTATCAAGATTGTCTTTTATCTTCTTTAAGTTAGGAGTTAAACCTTTGATCATTTTAGTCCTACAACTTCTTGAAGCGTCATGTATTAATTTGATGCTTTGCAGTAGATTTAAACCTATTAATGGTTTAGAAGAATTCATTTGAAGGTGGCCGTTACTGCCTGCCATGGATACGGATGCTTCTAGTCCCATTACTTGCATGCAAACCATTGACATTGCTTCGCATTGTGTTGGATTGATCTTTCCAGGCATAATTGAACTCCCTGGTTCATTCTCGGGAAGATTTATTTCTGAAAGACCTGTTCTGGGACCAGAAGATAGTAAGCGTATGTCATTAAAAATTTTTAATAGACTTACTGCTAATAACTTTAACTGAGACATGGTATTTATTAGGCCATCATGACTAGACATTAGGGCAAATTTATTGGGCGCAGATATAAATGGTAGCTCAGTCAATGAAGATATTTCTTCTACAGCTTGTTTCCCAAATTCTATCGGCGAGTTTATTCCAGTGCCAACTGCGGTCCCGCCAATTGGCAGAAGATAAAGCTCCTCAAGAGAATTTTCGACGCGCTTCTTTGCGGTCTCAATTTGATCTTTCCACGCTGAGACTTCTTGACCCAGAGTAAGAGGAACAGCATCTTGTAAATGAGTCCTTCCTGTCTTAACTATTCCTTTCCAATCATTACTTTTCTTTGAAAATTCGTCACATAATAAATTAATCTCGGGTATTAATTTGGTTTGTATTTCTTGAACAACCGCGATATGAATTGCCGTTGGGAATGTATCATTAGTTGATTGAGAGCGGTTTACATCGTCATTTGGATGTAGAGGCTTGTGGCTGCCAAGAGGGCTCCCAGAATAAAGTGAACCGAGATTGCTTATAACTTCGTTCATATTCATATTGCTTTGAGTTCCACTTCCACTTTGCCAAGCCATTAATGGAAATTGGCTATCGTGTAAACCTTTGGAAATCTCATTAGAGATTTGGATGATTAAGTCGCTTTTTTCTTTCTCTAGTACTCCTAGCCTATGATTAATCTTAGCTGATGCATGCTTGACCTTTGCCAAGGCATGGATAATCTCAATAGGAATTAGATTCTCGCCAATAGAAAAGTTTATAATCGCTCTTTGAGTCTGGGCTCCCCAAAGCGCTTCAGCTGGAACATCAATAGCTCCAAGACTGTCAGTTTCTTTTCGAGTTTTGTTAGTCATCAATAGTGGGGTAGTGGATATACATAGGTCAAGTTATTTCTAGTAACTAATTGTAGTTATAGGCAATCTTAATGCTGGATGCAATTTTTCATGATTGATAGACTAGTAAGTATTTTGTAGGAAGACCAATATATCCTTTGAGTTAGATATCTAATCGTTCCCATATCACATTTAAGTTAGCTTGATGTATTTCAGTGCTAAAACAATTGGCTAGCTCAGTTGGACTAAGCTTTGTAGTAACTTCTTTATCTGATTCAAGATTTCTGCGGAAATCGCCTGATGGCGTATTCCATGCCAAATGGGCATTTCTTTGAACAATTTTATATGCTTCTTCCCTAACCATACCGGAATCTATTAGTGCTAATAGTACTCTCTGACTAAATACCACTCCTCCATAAACATTCATATTGCTTAGCATGTTTTCTGGATACACTCCAAGATGGCTGATAATATCTGTCATTTCCCTAAGCATAAAATGAAGTGTGATAGATATATCTGGCAGCATCATTCTTTCAGTTGAACTGTGACTTATATCTCGCTCATGCCATAAAGCCATATTCTCTAAAGATGCCACAACATAACTTCTTAAAACCCTTGCTAACCCACTAATTCTCTCACTCTTGATTGGGTTTCGTTTGTGAGGCATTGCAGAGCTACCTTTCTGCCCCTTTGCAAAGTTTTCTTCTACTTCAAGTACATCTGTTCGTTGTAAATTTCGGATTTCAGTTGCAAAGCGATCAAGTGAAGAACCCACGAGTGCAAGTGTTTGCACATAATCAGCATGTCTATCTCGTGAAATTACTTGGGTGCTTGCTGTATCAGGCTTAAGTCCAAGCTCTTCACATGTCAGCTTCTCTATTTCAGGATTTGTATTTGCATAAGTACCCATGGCCCCACTTATTTGACCAATGGCAATATCTTTTTCTAGACGCTGTAGTCTTTGCAAATTACGATTCGTTTCTGCAAGCCATCCAGCTAACTTGAAGCCAAAAGTAATTGGTTCGCCATGAATCGCATGAGAACGGCCAATCATGACGGTATTTTTGTGCTGCTTGGCTAGTGATTTGATTGCTTTTTGCAGGGCTTTGATTTCTTTGATAAGTAATGTTGTAGAAGACTTTAATTGGAGTGCAAGCCCAGTATCTAAAACATCGCTACTTGTCATTCCTAAGTGTATAAAGCGTCCTGCATCTCCGACATATTCATTCAAGTTGGTAAGAAATGCGATGACGTCATGACGAACTTCTGCTTCGATTTCCAGAATTCGGCTCGGATCAAAAGATGCATTGCTTCGAATTTGTTCCATCGCATCTGCTGGGATGAGCCCTAGCTTTAAGTTGGCTTCACAAGCAGCTAGTTCAACATCAAGCCAACTTTGAAATTTGGCTTGCTCTGTCCAAATGTTGCCCATTTCGGGCAGTGTGTATCGTTCTATCAATGATCTATGAACTGAGTAAACATTATTGAAGTTAAATTTAAATCAATTATTTCAAGCTGACTTCAATCTGCGATGCTCAACTTCCCAATGGATGAACTTGCCCCAAGATTGTTGACGCACCCAGCATCTTCCGGCCTTGCAATGGAGTACCTGAAAAGGTGGGAGGTCATTTGGGTGGTTGTCTAAGGTTGCAAAGCTTCCTGGGGGAAGAAGCTCTACAACATTGTTTTGCCGGGCTAATGGAACAAGTTGGAGATCTCTTGCTTGAGATCCTCTACTAGATGTGCCTGAATTTGGAGTCGTGAAAGACACGATTTTCTGGCTAATTGGTTTGATCTTCTCGGGATCTTGGCGAAATGTTGGATTTCAGCGGTTTTTGTTTCGATTTCAATCTGTTTTTATGACGAAATGCCTCGAAAAGTTCGATTGGATCTTCACTTGCTGACCAAAGGCTTAGCTGCTTCTCGCCAGCAAGCTCAGCAACTCATAAGAGCTGGAAAGGTCAGGGATCAAAATGGAAAGTTATTAGACAAGCCAGGCTTGGAAGTTCCTGACTCGCTGGTGCTGAAAATTCAGGAAGCTCCAAGATTTGTTTCTAGGGGTGGAGAAAAGCTATTTGGTGCTCTTAGTGCTTTCTTGATAGACGTTGAAGGGAAAGTTTGTTTGGATTGTGGAATTTCTACTGGTGGTTTTGCTGATTGTTTATTACAAAATGGAGCTGCTCGTGTTTATGGAATAGATGTTGGATATGGGCAAACTGCTTGGAATATTCGTAATGATTCAAGAGTAGTCCTTCATGAACGAACAAATATCAGGAAGTTAACTGCGGATCAGTTTTATAAAGATGATGACCCCTTGCCAGATCTTGTAGTTGCGGACTTGTCTTTTATTTCTCTAAGACTTGTTTTGCCAGCAATCAAGTCATTAGTGAAACCTTTTTGCTCAGAAGCTTTGTTATTAGTTAAGCCTCAATTTGAGGTCGGACGCGATCGGGTTGGGAAAGGTGGGGTGGTTAAAGATATAGCTGCTCATGAAGATGCTTTGAAATCGGTAATGAACTACTCACTGTCTCAAGGTTGGTATATAAAGGGGTTAATCCCTGCGGTAATTAAAGGAGCTGCAGGTAATCAGGAGTATTTCCTGTGGTTAGGGTTAAACGACAAGAAAGATTTAAAGTTATTGGAAATTGAAGAAGTTATTCGTAAGACTTTTTGCTAAAGAGCTTCATCATCTTTTTCACCAGTTCTGATTCTCATGACTGAGTCAACTGGACTGACAAAAATCTTCCCATCCCCTATCTCACCAGTTTTAGCAGCTTCAGCAATAGCTTTTAAAACTGAATCAATGTTTTCATCCGCCACCACAACTTCTATCTTTAACTTCTGAAGAAATTCCACTGTGAATTCTGACCCTCTATAGCGCTCCACTTGTCCTTTCTGACGTCCAAATCCACGGACTTCACTAACAGTCATCCCAACGATGCCTGCATTTACAAGGGCAAGCTTGACGTCTTCCAGCTTGAAGGGGCGAATGACAGCTTCTACCTTTTTCATTGTTTCTCCTTGAACAGGACTATTAAATTAGATGATATTTTTGAAGTTAACAGGGATTGAAAGTTCTGGTAACGAATTAACAGATAAGCCAGCAGCTTCAGCATCTTCTCTTAAGAATTGAGATTCTTCATTGGGAATTCTTGCTTGATTTGAGGCAATGACGTCCCACTCCGAGTCTTCAAAGTGCGTTTGAAGCCAAAGCATGCCATGAATGCTTGCTGGGTGAATTTGCACGTGCTCTTCAATTCTTACGAGCAAGATGTCCATAAATAGTTTTCTTTGGTTTAACCATTACCGGGCATAAAGGGGTTTTTAGTTGTGATGGTTGATACCGTTTAAAGATTTTGATTTGGAATTGGTTATTTCTACGTCATTTAACTGGTATAGGCTTTTGAGTTAATAAGTGGTTATTTACTTTTTAAGATTTAATCTTTAATCGCAGGAATAATTTTAGTAGAGCTTTAGAATGTTTTTTATTAATTATTTTTCTGAATGAACAAGTTTAATACTTCTACTCCTCTATATGGAGAACGTGAGATTGATTCTTCTGAATTATTTTGTTTTGATAATCCAAATACAATGCGTCCTTATGAAATCTCAATAGAGCTTCCTGAATTCACATGTAAGTGCCCTTTTTCTGGTTATCCAGACTTTGCAGTAATAAGATTGATTTATCAACCTGGACTCAAGGTGGTTGAGCTCAAATCAATAAAACTCTATGTAAATAGTTATAGAGAAAAGACTATTTCTCATGAGGAGGCCGCAAATAAGATTCTAGATGATCTTGTGCAAGTTAGTAATCCAAAATGGATGCAATTGGAAGTTGATTTTAATCCCAGAGGAAATGTCCACACTGTTATCAAGGTGACGCATGGAACTAGAATTATCCGATAATCTAATTGTTAGATTCAAGCTCGAGAAGTTTAGGGAGTTCCTTTGCAAGGCCTATTAGGTTTCTGTTACATATACCTCCTATATATATTAGAGGTTCATCTAAATCCCTGATTAACCAAAGCTGTTTCGTTGCGAGAATACTTAAACAACTGCCAATTAAAGTTATAGCAAAACCTATGTATACAATAGGTACTCCTGGATCTCTTTTTAAGAGTAAGCCGCTCGCAGGCAGGACTCCAATAATTCTTAATTTAATCCCTTTAACTTCTTTGAAGTCACCACCTGTCCTTAGGGTTGTTAATAAATTGCCTTCTTTATTGAAAACCTGAGCAGGTCCTTGTTCATTTGTTAAACTAATTAGAATAGGGTTGCTTTCTTCCTGATCTGTAGGAATAACTATACCCCAAATTTCATCTCCTAGTTCTGGGAATTTCTCAAGAGGAAGTTGCAGTATTGGGCTGTTATTAATTTGAATGGTTATTGCGGCAAGGGACCAATCTGCTTGATAGATGGTTACCCCTTTAAATCTTAAAGGATGATTGACGCTAATTTCCTGTACATCTCCTGTTTCTTTGCCAGTTTCAAGTAACTCGACTGTTGATCTGAATTGTTCAGCCCTGCCAGCAGGGTCCCTATCGATTTGGAAGTTCTTAAGAGTAATCTGTAGTTCTTTTCTCCCTTCTTGACTGAGAAGATCTAAGGATCTTTCAGGAACAAGAAATCTTTCTAGACTTTGCCCACCTATAGCGCCCCAAACGGCACCAATCATTAAAATTATCAGGCCAAGATGTACTAATGGTGGGCCAAAGCGTCCGATAACTCCTTTTCTTGCTGCAATTCTGTTTGTATGTTGTTTGATATTCCAGCCACTTTCTTGTAACTTAACTGTTAACTTTTGAAAGATGATCTTACTATCTTTAGCGTCTATTGTTTGAGATATTGCCAGTTTTGAAAGTTGTTTTTTATCTTTATAGTCTATCCATTTTATTGCGGCTTTTAGTGTTGGTAATTGACGTCTTATACTGCAAAGAACTAAAGAGAGAGCAAGCCAAGATAATAAAGCTAAAAACCATGTGCTTGAGTAGACATGATTTAGTTGAAGTAGGACTAATAGTTCTCCATTGATTAATCCTAGCCAAGGCTTATTATTATATAGATCTAGATAGCTTTCTGTGTTTTCTCCTTGAGGTATTGAAGTCCCTGCAGCACTAGATAGTGCAATCAAAATAAGAAGAACTATTGCTACACGTAAGTCTGATAACCAAGTAACTATCCGTCTCAGAAACTTCATTTTTAAAGCCAAAGAGCAAGAAGACTTAAAACCCCACTACCAAGCAAAATAGAACCACTAATCGGAGGAATCCATTTGGATAAAGGACGGAGTGCTAAAAGTTTAGGGATACTTGCTGCAGCTGTTCCTGCTAGAAGCAGAGGGATTACTTGCCCAAAACCGTAGCAACTGAGAAAGAAAACTCCTCTTATTGGATTTCCACTTTTAGCAATCCATGCAAGAAGGACTGCGAGTACTGGTGTTGTACATGGAGAGGAAACGAGGCCAAAGGCAAGACCTGCGGCAATAGGTGCAAGAGTTGCTGGCAATTGTTCTTTTAAAAAATTAGGGTTTGGTCCTAAAGGCAGAGGTATTTGAATAATTCCAAGTAAATTTAACCCCATTAAAATTGCCAATACAGCTACAAAATTGGGGATTAAGAAAGGTACTTGGCCATAAATTTTTCCAATAAGACCACTTAAGCTTCCAAGTAATACTAGTGATATAACTATCCCAGAGCAAAAAGAGATACTGCGGATTAGAGGACTTTGTTTCCCCTTAAAACCTGCTAGATAGGCCAATGTGATCGGTAGAAGTGATAACGAGCAGGGGCCAAGACTTGTAAGCAATCCCGCCAAGAAAACAAGGACAAAAGTAAGTTCGCTTGGGTTGTTGAGCGAGCTATTAAGTAATTGTTCACTATTCCGTGCTAAGTCAGATATTGCGAGGCTGATTGGAGAAATAAATTGCGAAGCTAAAGGAGGATTAATTGGTGTCATTCTATCTTCTTGCTTGGGATCTTGTTTATATGAAAGCCCCCTATTAGCCCTGTAGATTCAAGAGAACATCTAATAAGTAAACCAGAGATTAGTAGACTTGAAATTAGTGAATTGCCTCCATAGCTAACCATTGGAAGAGGTAGCCCTGTTGTTGGGATCATTCCAGTGGCGACAGATATATTCATTATTGCTTGACCTACTAATATGGTGCTGGAACCTATTGCAATGAGCTTCGCCTGATTATTTGTGCAGCGAAGAGCGACTCTGAGCCCTAGGAATGCTATTAATAATAAAAATGATAATAACATTGCTGAACCAATAAATCCAAATTCTTCAGCAAATACTGCATAGATAAAGTCTGTGCTCTGAATAGGTAAATATTGTAGCTTTTGAGTAGAGAGGCCATAACCTTCTCCAAACCATCCGCCAGAACCTATTGCTAAAAGACTTTGAACTAATTGATAACCATTGCCTAAAGGGTCTTTCCACGGATCCAAAAATGAAATAACTCTCAATCGTTGATAGTCATTGACTAAGATACTAATTGTACCTAGAAGTAATCCTATTGACCCAGTAAGGAATAAACTTATAAATCTCACTCCCCCTGCTAAACCTATTAGCCATAGTATTATCCCTGTTAGGGCTGCAGTACTTAAATTTGGTTGCTTCAGAATTAAAAGTATTAGAGATATATAAATACTAAGCCAGAATAACTTTTGATCTATTTTTATTCTTCTCCAATAAGAAAATAGGTTGGCGGCTTGCAGAATTATGAAAGGTTTAATTAACTCTGAGGGCTGTATCTGTAGTGATCCGATTATTAGCCATCTACTTGCTCCATTTACCTGTGTTCCAATTATTAATGTAGCTCCAACTAGTAGCCATCCGATTAGGAGTCCAGGTCCTGCAAGTTTTAACCATTGACGTAGATTTGTTGATATTGATAGATATAAGATGCTCCAACTTGCAATTAACCAAATTACTTGTCTTTTTAGGTAATAGGCTCCATCATTCATTTCTCTGCTGGCTACCCACCAACTAGCGGATCCAAGGATTAATAGCCCAGCAAGACTCCAAAAGCCTATCAATGCTAGGAGTAGACGTGACTCCGATGGCCACAATTCCCAGGGCATCGGCAGAAGTTTGTCCCAAAAATGCACTCTAGCTTTGTTGAGTTGTCTATTAGTCAAGCCATTCTTATTGGACTCAGAGATCCGATGTTTATTAGGCTTCACTAAAGCATCGCTTCTCAAAGCTTAGTTTTCTCGAAGATTATTCCTATTGAGCCGTTTAAATGCCATTCTGCCAAGTGCTTTTACTTAGAAAATGTTTTGTATTGTGATTGCTAATCAGTCAAGACCGAATAGAACTTAGTCTGGTAAGACGTATTTTTTTGTAAGTTGATAGAAGCTTTTAGGCATTACATTTAATTAGGATTAGCATTGAGCCACTAGAATTTCTTTGTTTGGCGAAATTGATTTGTTTGGTTAATTAAGAAAAAGTTTCTTTGAATGAAGCAATCTGACTCTCAAAGCTCTGTTGTTGGAAGATTTTATAATCTTTTCCCATTCCCCGATGAGCAGATAACTGATTCTCCGCCTCCTGGTTTTAATTGGCGGTGGTCATATGAGAATGTTTATGCAGCTTGTACGGGTGCATTGCCATTAAGAAAAGCAGGTCAGAAATGTTTGCGAATTCTTGATGCGGGATGTGGCACAGGAGTTAGTACTGATTATTTGGCCCATCAAAACCCTGGCTCAGAAATTTTGGGGATAGATATATCCAACGTAGCTCTTGATTTGGCTGAGAAAAGACTTGCGAGATCAGGTGGGAATAGACAAGCAAAGGTTTGCTTTGAAAAGAAAAGTCTTTTTGATATGCAAGTAATGGATCTATATGGTTTTGACTTTATTAATTCAATAGGTGTTCTTCATCATCTTCATGACCCTTTGGCAGGCTTGCAAAAGCTGTCTTCTTTGTTGAATTCTAAGGGCATAATGCATTTATTTGTATATGCAGGAAGAGGTAGATCTTCTATCCAACGTGTTCAGAAAGCTCTTAGGATTATGAAGGTCCCTTCTGATATGGAAGGTATCAAACAGGCAAAGAAACTTTTAACAGGACTTCCGGAAACTAATAATATTAGGCTGGCTTACGAAAGGGATTGGAGTCTAGAGGCTAATTCTGACTCTTATTTTGCAGATATGTTTTTTCATCCTGTTGAGACTAGTTTTAACTTGTCTGAATTGTTTGATATGATTGATAAAACAGACCTTGACTTTTCCGGTTTCTCTAATCCTTATATTTGGAATTTAGAGAGATTTTTAGATGGCTCATTGTTGGATAAGGCGAAGCAATTAGAAAGAATGGATCAGTTTAAGCTAGTGGAAGAATTGGATCCTGAAATAAGTCACTTTGAGTTTTTCTTGTCTAGAAATTTATCTAATAAATATCATTCAATAACTGATAATGAATTCATGAGTCTTCCTGGGAAGCTGAATCCTTATTTAAGAGGTTGGCCTGGTTTGAATTTATATGATTCTGATCTTAATTTGATTGAAATAACATCCGAACAGTATGACTTGTTAAAGGCATTGGAAGAAAATCCACGAAAAAAGCTTGGATCTTTAATGCCTGGTTGGGACCAGAAACGAACTGCTGATGTTGCCAGGGATCTTCACCAAAAACAAATCCTGCTGATTTATCCAATTTGAAGTCCACTGCATGATAGATTCCGCGAGCCTTTATAGAGAGCCTCGGAGCCCTTGTTGGCAGAATCGCAGTACCAGCCTGCAGGTGATCCTCTTGACAGAGGTGAATTAACGGTGGGTACACCGATAGACGCTAATTCAAGTCCTGAGATAGCCGAGAAGCTTGCTTCCTCAAGTGCAGTTCAAAAAAACTCACTTGATGAATATGTGCACTTTCAGCGTCGCATATTCTTTGCAACGATTGTTGTTTCCGCTATTGCGGTATCAATCTCATTCTTCTGGTTTCCCATCTCCACCTCTAGCAGCCTTTTGATAGGTGCTCTTTGTGGAGTCCTCTATTTGCGACTTTTAGCTCGCAGTGTTGGAAAGCTTGGGAAAAGTTCGAAGACGGTTAGCAAGATTCAATTGGTTATACCGGTTTTACTGGTTTTGGGAGTATCTAAACTTCCACAACTTGATTTATTACCGTCCTTGTTGGGCTTTTTGCTCTACAAGCCTTCTCTCATATTGCAGGTAATGCTCGAGTCCTCAAATCAAGAGGAAAGCAAGCATTGATTTCAATGCCGGTAAACCGGTTCCCCATATTCCGTCGCCATAGCGACCCCGATATTTACGCCAAATGGGTCTATTGCCATTTGTTTTTCCTTTTGCAGAGTTAGAGGTTGGAAAACACCTTTATTGGCAAATAGGAGATTTAAGGATTCACGGCCAGGTTTTCATGACCTCCTGGATAGTTATTGGTGCCTTGTTAGCCCTTGTGGTGGTTGGTACCAAAAAGATGGAACGTGACCCTAGAGGTGTTCAGAATCTTTTGGAGTTCCTTTGGGACTACATTCGAGACTTAGCACGTACTCAGATTGGGGAAAAGGTTTATAGAGACTGGATGCCATTTATTGGCACACTCTTCCTTTTTATCTTTGTAAGTAATTGGGGTGGGGCTTTGGTTCCCTGGAGGTTAATTCGACTTCCTAGTGGTGAACTTGGTGCGCCAACAGCTGATATCAATACAACAGTTGCTTTGGCCTTGTTGGTTTCGCTTTCTTACTTTTACGCTGGGCTCAGCAACAAAGGTTTGCGTTATTTCGAGTATTACGTCCATCCAACTCCGATAATGCTTCCTTTCAAGATCGTTGAGGACTTTACAAAGCCTCTATCACTTTCTTTCCGTTTGTTTGGAAATATCCTTGCAGATGAATTGGTGGTGGCAGTTTTGGTTTTTCTAGTTCCTTTGGTCCTTCCAGTACCTGTAATGTTTCTTGGATTATTTACAAGTGCTATTCAGGCTTTGATCTTCGCAACGCTAGCTGCCTATTACATAGGGGAAGCAGTAGAAGAACATCATTAATTTATTTTTGCTTTAGTGCCATTCCTTTTGAATGGCTAGGGAAAACACACTGCGGGAAGGTCCGTTTGCATCGGGCCCATCTTAGAAATTTTGAGATGTCCTACTCGCAGGTATAAACTCCCGGTCCGTATCTCTCCGCGTCAATAAGGCGCTTTTCATCCTTAGTTCAATCATGGATTCCATTACCACCGCCGCATCCGTTGTTGCCGCTGGCCTTGCTGTAGGCCTTGGGGCCATCGGCCCTGGCATCGGGCAGGGCAGCGCAGCTCAGGGTGCAGTTGAGGGCATTGCCCGCCAACCTGAAGCTGAAGGAAAGATTCGTGGCACATTGCTGCTTTCATTCGCATTCATGGAATCGCTGACCATTTATGGCCTTGTGGTTGCATTGGTTTTGCTCTTTGCGAATCCTTTCGCAGGCTGATCAAAGGAATAAATTCTGGGTTTTTATCTAAAAAACATCAAAGCATTTTGCATTTTTTGTTCTTAGAGATTGATTGCTTCAGGATTTTGATCATTTCTTTCATACAGCTTCAATGACCTTTTACGGCTTGCTCTTTAAGCAGCCATTCCTGTCACATGACGAGCTTGTTCCTTTTTGGTGCTTCTGAGGGAGGTCTATTTGACTTCGATGCCACTCTTCCGCTCATGGCGGTTCAAGTGGTTCTCCTCACTTTCATACTCAATACTCTTTTCTTCAAACCTGTTGGAAAGGTTGTTGAAGAAAGAGAGGATTATGTAACTACTAGTCGGGCTGAGGCAAAGCAAAAGCTTGCTGAAGTTGAAAGACTTGAGTCGGACCTCAAAGCTCAGTTGAAAGAAGCTCGTCTTGCTGCTCAGAAGGTTATTAATGACGCTGAGCAGGATTCTGACAAGCTTTATCGAGAGGCTATGGCATTAGCAACAGCTGAAGCAAATTCCTCAAGAGAAAAAGCAAGGCTGGAGATTGATTCCCAAAGAGAAGCGGCGCTCAACCAGTTAAAAGTTGATGCCGACAAACTCGGCGATTTGATCGTTGAAAGATTGCTTGCAGCTAAATGACTTTTCTAGTGACTTTTGCAACAGAAGGTTTTGGTTTAAATCTCGATCTTTTTGAGACTAATGTCCTTAACCTCGCTGTAGTTATTTTTGGCCTTTACAAGTTTCTACCAAGTTTCCTTGGTGGAATGCTTGAGAGAAGACGTGCTTCAATTTTAGTTGATCTTAAAGATGCTGAGGATCGCCTTGATCAGGCTACAAAATCTTTAGCTCATGCCAAGAATGAATTAGCTGCTGCTGAGCAAAAAGCAGCAAAGATTCGAACTGATTGCAAAGCTCGAGCTGAAGCAATTCGCCTTGACAGTGAAAAACGCACAGTTGAGGAAATGGCAAGGATCAAACAAGGAGCAGCTTCTGATTTAAATGCTGAGGCTTCTCGAGTTAGCACTCAATTACGACAAGAGGCAGCTCGCCTTGCTATTGAAAAGGCACTTACATCTCTTCCAAAAAGGCTTGATGAAAAGTCCCAAGCTAATTTTCTAACTCAGTCCATTGAGAATATGGAGAAAACCTAATGCCATTACTCAATACAATCACAACTCCTTATGCGGAAGCTTTTCTACAGGTTGCTTCGAGTAGAAAGGAAGTTGAAAAAGTTGTAGAGCAAGCTAAGGAAATTCTTCTTCTATGGAATGATTGCCCAGAGTTGAGTGATGCTATGTCTTCACCAGTATTAGAAGTTGAAGCTAAGAAGGCAGCACTCCAAAAAATTTTTGGAGATAAAGTTAGCCCTTCTTTCCTTAATTTGCTAAAGCTTTTGGCAGATAGACAAAGGATTGGCTTGCTAGATGCTGTTTTAGAGAGACTGCTAGAGATTTATCGAGAACAGCGCAATATTGCGCTAGCTACGGTCACCTCGGCCACCCCTCTTAATAAGGACCAACAAGCTGAACTTCTAAAGAAGATTCAGCTTGTTGCAGGAACCGACAAGCTAGAGATCAATCTCCAAGTTGATCCTGAGTTAATTGGTGGGTTCGTTGTAAATGTTGGTTCTAAGGTTATTGACGCAAGCCTTGCTGGGCAGGTTCGGCGTTTAGGACTATCTCTGGCAAAGGTTACTTGATCCCTAATCTTTGTTCTCACTCTTTCACCGCCCACATTAATTTCCCATTTACCAATCTCTCTCATGGTTTCCATCCGCCCCGACGAGATCAGCTCGATTCTCAAACAGCAGATCGCAGACTATGACAAGTCTGTTTCCGTAAGTAATGTTGGAACTGTCTTACAAATTGGTGACGGCATCGCACGTATATATGGTCTGGAAAAAGTAATGGCAGGAGAGCTTGTCGAATTCGAGGACGGAACTGAAGGGATTGCCTTAAACCTTGAAGACGACAATGTTGGAGCCGTGTTGATGGGTGAAGGCCTTGGGATTCAAGAAGGAAGTACAGTTAAAGCTACAGGAAAAATTGCTTCGGTTCCTGTTGGAGATGCGACCTTAGGAAGAGTTGTTAATTCGTTAGGTCAACCAGTTGATGGGAATGGAGAAATTGCCACTACTGATTCCAGGCTAATTGAATCTGTAGCTCCTGGAATTATCAAAAGAAAGTCTGTTCATGAGCCTATGCAGACTGGCATTACTTCAATCGATGCAATGATTCCAATAGGGCGAGGTCAGCGTGAGTTGATTATTGGCGATAGACAGACTGGGAAAACAGCAATCGCTTTAGATACAATTATCAATCAGAAAGGTGAAGATGTTATTTGTGTTTATGTAGCAGTAGGTCAGAAATCTGCTTCGGTTGCAAATGTAGTTGAGGTTCTTAGAGAGAAAGGCGCACTTGATTACACAGTTGTAGTTAATGCAAGTGCTTCTGATCCTGCTGCTTTGCAATATCTTGCTCCATATACAGGTGCCGCTATCGCTGAATACTTTATGTATAAAGGTAAGGCAACATTGGTTATCTATGACGATTTAACAAAGCAGGCCCAGGCATATAGGCAGATGTCTTTATTGCTTCGTCGTCCACCAGGACGTGAAGCCTATCCAGGAGACGTTTTTTATCTTCATAGCCGTCTGCTGGAAAGAGCTGCGAAATTATCCGATGCTATGGGTAAAGGTTCAATGACTGCATTGCCAATTATTGAAACTCAAGCTGGAGATGTTTCTGCTTACATTCCTACCAATGTGATTTCTATCACTGATGGTCAGATCTTTTTAAGTTCAGACCTCTTTAACTCAGGATTGAGGCCTGCAATTAATGTAGGTATATCAGTTAGTCGAGTGGGAGGCGCCGCACAAACTAAAGCAATTAAAAAAATTGCAGGAACCCTTAAGCTTGAGCTGGCTCAATTTGATGAGCTAGCCGCTTTCTCTCAGTTTGCTTCTGACCTTGATGAGGCTACTCAGAATCAGTTAGGTAGAGGTAAGCGACTCAGAGAACTTCTCAAACAGCCTCAGTTTGCTCCATTAAATCTTGCTGAACAAGTGGCAATTGTTTATGCGGGTGTCAAGGGTCTTATAGATGAAGTACCTGAAGAGCAGGTAACCCTATTCGCTCGAGAACTTCGAGATTATTTAAAAACTAATAAGCCTGATTACATATCTAGAGTACAAAGTGAAAAGGTACTTAGCGATGAATCAGAGGTGATTTTAAAGGAAGCTATTAATGAAGTTAAGTCTTCTATGCTTGCTTCCTCTTGATCAAAAAGACAAACTAATAAGTCACAAAATCTATGGCAAACTTAAAGGACATTCGAGACAGGATTGTTTCTGTCAAAAACACTAGGAAGATTACAGAGGCAATGCGACTTGTTGCAGCAGCCAAAGTACGACGTGCTCAGGAGCAGGTTCTGCGAAGTCGACCCTTTGCAGATCGCTTGGCAAGAGTTTTGGAGAACATTCAGTCAAGAATGCGTTTTGAGATTGCAGATTCTCCTTTGCTTCAAGATAGAGAAGTAGAGAAAATTACTCTTCTTGCTATAACAGGAGACCGTGGCCTTTGTGGAGGCTATAACTCAAATATTATTAAACGAACAGAACAAAGATATGCGGAATTAAAGGGACAAGGTTTTCGCCCTGATTTGGTTTTGATAGGACGTAAAGCTATTGGATATTTTCAAAATAGGTCTAGTCAATATAATATTCGCGCTACATTCACTGATTTGGAGCAAGTTCCTACTTCTGATGATGCACAGACTATAACGAGTGAAGTTTTAGCTGAATTTTTATCCCAAAGTACAGATAGGGTTGAAATGATATTCACTAAATTTATTAATTTGGTTAGCTGTAATCCAGTCGTTCAAACTCTTTTGCCTTTGGACCCTCAGGGTATCGCGCAGGCGGATGACGAAATTTTTAGATTGACTACAAAAGATAGTCGATTGACTATTGAAAAAGATGCTGGACCAGCAAACGAACAACCACCTTTGCCTTCGGATATTGTTTTTGAACAAAGTCCGGATCAGTTGCTGGATGCATTGCTCCCACTTTATTTGCAGAATCAGTTGCTTAGAGCTCTACAGGAGTCAGCAGCATCAGAACTTGCTAGTAGAATGACAGCAATGAATAATGCAAGTGATAATGCGAAAGAACTTGCAAAAACTTTAACTCTTGATTACAACAAGGCCCGCCAGGCCGCAATTACTCAGGAGATCCTAGAGGTTGTAGGAGGATCTTGTAGTTAAAGATGATAGTTTATTCTTCTATCTGTTAGGTTTAAGTCACTTAGATTATTAGACTCTTAATGCAAAAATGTTTTGACATTATTAATCATAATTTTCAATAAGAAGTGAGACTGCAGTTAGTACAATTAGATATGTATTGGCCTAAGGAACTTCCATGTGATCAATTGAGAGCATGGATTCTTACTAAATTGCAAAAACATGGCGAACCTTTGCGATGGTCATTATCTGAGGTTCAAGAATCGCTTGATCATGATTATTTATGTGAGCTAAGAGTTGAAGCAGTGGTAATTGTTGAAAACTTCACACCAGGGAAATGCGATGCAACGGTCTAATTGCTTTTTCCCCTTTGGTGAAACTTTACCCTTGCCGACTCTTTTGATTATTCCCTCAGGAATTGGCTGTGAGATTGGAGGGTTTGCTGGAGATGCAATCCCTACGGCACGATTGTTAGCGGCTGCTTCGGGATGTTTAATCACACACCCGAATGTATTGAATGGAGCGTCTTTGTATTGGAATGATTGTCGAATGCAATATGTGGAGGGATATGCACTTGATAAATTTGCAACTGGTCAAATTGCCTTGAAGGGAGTTAGGCATCAAACAATCGGCATATTGTTTGATGCAGCTCTTGAAGCTGATTTGAAAGAGAGACATATGCAAGTCATTGACGGATGTAGGGCGACTTTAGGTTTAAAAATAGGTCCAGTTTTATCAACAGATGTTCCTTTACAAGTCAGAACATCTTTAGCTCCAAGTGGTGCTAGCTGGGGCGAGTTGGGTCGACCTGATGCTTTGTTGCGAACTGGTGAAATGCTTAAAAATGCTGGTGCGACAGCAATTGCAATAATTACGCGTTTCCCTGAGGGGCATGGAAGTGACACTTGTGATTCTTACCGTCAGGGGCAAGGGGTAGATGCTTTGGCTGGAGCTGAGGCTATGATTAGTCATTTGCTTGTTAGACATTTAGGTATTCCATGTGCACATGCACCTGGACTTATGCCATTGCCACTCGAGGTAGGTATAGATCCTAGAGTGGCCGGAGAGGAGCTAGGTTTTACATTTCTGTCTTCTGTCTTGGTTGGATTAAGTAGAGCTCCTGACTATGTCCAACTGACTAATAATTCAGATTCTAGGTGTTCGAGCAATCAATCAAGTGAATATTTATATGCTGATCAAATAGGTGCTTTAGTTGTTCCTAGTGGAGCACTAGGTGGGGAGGCAGTTTTTGCAAGCTTGGAGAGAAGTACTCCTGTTATTGCTGTGACGAACCCGTCAGTTTTGAAAGTGAATTCCAATATATTGAGGTTAAAAGATAGTGTGATAAATCGAAATGCTTCCAGCTTTATTGAAGCTAGTAATTATATAGAGGCAGCAGGATTGATTACTCTTTTACGTGAAGGAATTGCTTTGGAGTCTTTACAAAGACCACTCTCTAAAATTGATAGAACTTGAGTGATTAAATTTGTGGAACATTTTTATGTTGTAGTCATTTTGGGCAACCTTTATGGGTTGACTTTGTTTAAAATGCCTTAGCGTAGACAGGCCAATGGATGACGTGGAGGCATTCCTAGTGCCTTGGCTACTCTTGGGTGACATACATATCCATTCATTGTATTAAGACCAGACAAAAGTTCTGGTAACTCAGTTACTGCTTCTTCTAGGCCTCTTCCAGCTATTCCAATTATGTATGGCAAAGTAACGCTCACTAATGCTTCGGTAGAAGTGAAGGGTACTGCTCCAGGCATATTTCCTACTGCATAATGTTGTACGCCATGGATTTCTATAGTGGGATTTGTGTGAGTGGTTTCACGACTTGTCGCTACACAACCACCTTGATCAATTGCAACATCAACAATTACTGATTTTTTTTTCATCTGAATAACCATTTGTTCATCTACTAGTGTTGGTGCAAGCCCTCCTGGGTTTAGCACTGCTCCGATTAGGAGATCTGCTGTTGGGATTAGTCTTTCAAGAAGCCCTCGACTGCTTACAATACTTGTAAGTCTCCCTTGTCGATTTGCCTCAAGAGAACGAAGACGGTTAGGGGAACGATCAAGAAGTATGACCTCTGCATCCATTGCCGCGGCTAATCTTGCAGCGTTCCAACCAACAGTTCCTGCACCCAGTACAAGTACTCTGGCGGGCTTAACACCTGTGCAGCCACCAATTAGAACTCCGCTCCCACCATGAGGCTTCTCTAGTAAATAGGCACCTACCTGCGTTGCAAGTCGACCTGCGATTTCACTCATTGGAGCTAATAAAGGTAGACTCCCATTACTCATTTGAACAGTTTCATATCCGATTGCAGTGGTTCCAGATTCAATTAAGGCTTCTCCAACTTTGGGGTAGGCAGCTAAATGTAAATAGGTGAAAAGAACCATATCTTTCCTAAGTAGAGAGAATTCCTCTGCTTGAGGTTCCTTAACTTTTACTATTAGATGAGCTTCCCAGGCTTCTTGTTGACTAACAATCTTTGCACCTGCATTTGCGAACGCATCATCTGAAATCCCTGCACCAGCACCCGCATGGCTTTGCACTTTTACTTCCAGTCCTTGGGTTACTAGTTCCCTTACGGCATCAGGAGTTAACGCTACACGCTGTTCATCTGCCTTGATTTCTTTTGGGATGCCTATGCTGGCAATCGGTGCAGAAAGAATTCTAGATGACATGTTCAAAACTACTCCTTTCTGATGAATCTAATAAGCCCACTCTTTTGAGGTCGTAATTTAATTATGAGGTCGCAATTGGAATTCTCCAACCACTCCCAAAAGCTTGGTGGGATACTTTTAGTAATGGAGGAGCTTGACGCCTTTTGAACTCACCTTTGCGAAGAAGGTTTTTGATTTGCTTCACCAATTCTGGATCTGTTCCTCTTTTGATAAGTTCTTCTGATGGTAAACGTTCTTCTATGAGGCTTTTGAGGATTTGATCTAGAGTTTTGTAATCCGGTAAAGAGTCACTGTCAAGTTGACCAGGACGAAGTTCAGCAGAAGGTGGCTTGTTAAGGATTGACTCACCTACTAAATTTTCTTGGCATTGTAAGCCTATTTTTTGTAGGCAATTCAATGCTGATGTACTGTCCAGCCAATTACATAAATCGTATACGCAAGTTTTGTATAGATCACCAATGACAGACAAACCTCCATTCATATCTCCATATAGTGTGCAATACCCAACTGCCAGTTCTGATTTGTTACCTGTAGATAAAAGAAGATGTTCTTTTTGATTAGCTAAAGCCATTAACAGAATACCTCTGATTCTGGCTTGTAAGTTTTCTGCAGTAATACCTTCAGGAGAGTGACCTAATGGAATTGTTAATGAACTATGAAAACAATCTATTAGTGATTTTATTGGTAAAATCTGAGATTTAATTTGTAGCCTCTTTGCTAAGGAAAGTGCATCGTTTATAGATCCTTCAGAACTCCAGGGAGCAGGCATTAAGAGAGTGTTGACATTATCTGCTCCTAAAGCTGCAGTTGCAATAATTGCGACTAAAGTCGAGTCAATTCCTCCACTCAGGCCGAGTATAGCCGTGCTGAATCCACACTTGATTGCATAATCACGTACTCCGAGGACTAAGGCAAGAAATAGTTTTTCCATCGGCTCCATCGATGGAGTTATGATTTCTTTTACGTTAAAAGATGAATCCCATATGCCGACTTCTTCTTGACAGTTGGCTAATTTAAAGGTGACATTTCCTTTCTCATTAACTACAAAGCTTGAGCCATCAAATATGAGCTCATCATTACCCCCTACCTGATTGACGAATATGACCGGGCACTGAAGTCTTTTTGCAGCCTTTGCAGCAATTTTATTACGGATCGTCTCCTTGGAATGAGTAAATGGTGATGCTGAAAGATTTAAAAGAAGATCTAATTTTTTTGGAATTAATTGTGCGATAGGGTCACCACCTGATTGTTTTATTCCTTGAAGCTGTTCTTCTACCCATAAGTCTTCACATATTGTTAATCCTATTTTCCATTTTCTGCCTTGACATTCCAATTCCATGGTTGATGAGGAATCAGCCGGTCGGAAATATCTTGTCTCGTCAAATACGTCATATGTGGGGAGAAGTTGTTTCCTTGCGATGACCTTCCAGCCTTTACTGTCTAGCAAAGCAATTGAATTAAAGAGTTTTGGAATCTCATTGTCTATGGCTTGTTCTACTATCCCGATTAAAACTTTGATTTGTGAAAGTTTATTTGAAAATTCTTCAACTAGTTTATCTAAGACTAAATCCTGCTCTGCTAGGAAAGCTGGGTTTAGCAGCAGGTCTCTTGGCGGATAGCCCCATAAAGAGAGTTCTGGTGTGAGTACTAAATCAACCTCCTGTTGAGCGGATTTTTTGCATGCATTGAGAATACGAGTAGCGTTCCCATTAAGGTCTCCTACTAATGGATTTAGTTGTGCAAGGGCAAGCCTCATTGACAGTTATTTGAGAGACCGTAAAGTTTTTGATTTTTAAGTATTGGTAAGATCGATGATGGTATTTGTGTAATCAAAGGCTTAGCTTGTATTGAAGAGCTAGAGCTAGAAGGGATTTTGAGAGGAAGTACATAGATTGTTCCACCTAAAGATTTCAATTGATCTAGGTCTTTCTGATTCATAGGCCATCCTTCGCGAGGTGCAATCCCTAGACTAGTTTTCTTCAGTAAAGATTGAGCATTAGCCCATGAGGGAACTTCTTTAGCAAGATCGCTACCAATTACAAAAATAAATTTAGTTCTAGGCCATTTTCTAGTCGCTTTTTCAAGAGTATCAACTGACCATGGACTACTTAGTTCTTGTACTAGCTCTAGACGAGGATTGTTTATTGCTTTTACTAAAGAATTTAGAAGATCATGTCGTGTTTTGAGAGACTGTTTGTGTTGTTTCTTTGGATTGTCACTTGCCCATGTAGCTACATGAGGGAAGAGTGTAAGCAGTCCTTTTAAAAGAGCTTCATGCCCACAAGTAGGTGGATCAGCACTGGTACCTAAGAGGGCAATGGGTCCTTTATGACTATTCACGGAAGAAGAGATTGTAGTTGAGTAGAACTATGCGTGCTTCTTAATGAACCCATAGAGATTTTCAGTTTCGGATCTGTTGCAGCTAGTCGCTTAAGAATTGTATGTGGATGAACTTCTTTCCTTTGGCTACCTTTAAGTAGTTCTTGAGCAGCTAACCTTCCAGTGATTTTTGTTGTATGGACAGCAAGTGCTGCCTGAGCTAAAGCAACAGGGGCAGCAGAGGCAAGGCTTAACCCTCCTGTAATTGGTCCAGATAAAACAAGAACTTGCTTTAGCATCCCTAATGTAAATTGAATGCTTAATTGAGCACCTCCTAGAAGGGCATTGTATATTGAGAGTTTTTTAAGTAACTGTTTTGCAGCAGATTTGCCCATTTTTAAGTCATACAACTTACTTAATTGAATGATCAGAGCTGTATCACATGCTACGCCTCCAGCAAGGTCAAGAATTAATAGTGGATTGACAGCTACTCCTGAGGCTTTCAAAGTCGCAAATTTCCCGATTAAGCCTTGAGCTGCTTTTTTTCTGCGTTGTAGCCGACCATCCTTTAATAATTGGTAAAAGTTCGTAGCTTGGAAAAGTGTATTTGTTGTTAGTAATAATTCACCTTCGGTTTTTAAAAAGTGAATTAATGAATTACGCAATTCTTCTACATTGGGAAGACAAGGTTTGTTTTCGATACTGCCGTCTAGTTGCACTTGTAATTCGCGGGGCGCTGCGGCAGCAACTTGTAGTTTGATTTTGTATGCGTCTTTGTAAAGTCTATTTTTTATGCTCGTTGTTAATTCATTAAGCTCTTCAGAATTCCATTGATCGATTCTATTGAGAATTAAGAAAATTTGTTTACCGCTTTTGAGAAGAGTTTCTAAGGCTTCTTTATCAAGGGCTGTAAGGTCACTATCAATAACAAGGAGAACGAGATCTGCCTGCATGGCCACTCGGGAAGCTAGACGTGCCCTTCCCTCTGAGGCGATCTCATCAATGCCTGGAGTGTCAATGAATTCCACTTCCTGTAGAGGTTTAATGGATTCCTCCCATCTAGCTCCTTTGCATTTTCGTGTGCAACCATGAGCTACATCAGTTGCAAATATCTTTTTGCTCAGTAAAGAATTTAAAAGACTTGATTTGCCAACACCTACTCTCCCAAAGGCTGCTATTCGTATTTTGTTAACCATAAACCTGTGCAATTGATTGTCTAGGACTTTTATTTCTCCTGCCAGTTGACTTCTTTCATGGTTGTTGAGATTTAGATTTTCTCTCCATTTAGTTAGTAGTAATCTGCAACGTTCAGGAGTTGATTCCATGGAATTGCTCATTGACTGATTTTGCGCCCCCAGCCAGCTAGTACTGATAAAATTGCATCGGCCCCAATTAAGCCAACAAAGCCACCAAACTCATCAACTACTACTCTTACTCCACGTTTGTCTTCACTAAAACCATTGAGTAATAAATCGGCACGAATCATTTCAGGAACGAATTCGACCATTTCACTTGCTTCTAATGCGGTTGAACTCCCTTTCCCTTCTAGAAGAGCAGTAAGTAATCTTTCTCGATTAACAACTCCAAGTACTTTGTCTACTTCCTTTCCTAGTACTACCCACCATTGAGCATTATTTGAAATAAGAGTTTTGCGTAAGTCTTCTAGTTCTGTTGAACCATCTATTGTTGGTGCTGCGACTCGTGGAATCATTAAATCACGAGCTGTTAAATCATTAAGCTGGAATACTTTCGAAATCATTGCTGCCTCGTCTGCTTCTATTTGACCCTTTTGAGATCCAAGGCGCGCTAATTGCCTAATCTCTTCTTCATCTGTGCTTAGCTCATTTTCGGTAGTGATTACAGGTAATATTTGTTCGAGAAGAGCTACTAAGGGACGCATTAATACTCCAAGGAAATGCAGAACTGGAGCACTTGTTAGTGAAACTTGCATAGCAAGACGACTTCCAATTGATTTGGGAAGTATTTCTCCAAGAAGAATTACTAAAATCGTGAGGCCTATTGAGAAAACAGGTAAGGCTATTTCACTTCTTATGTTGCGCTGTTCGAAAACAAATGCTGCATATCCACCAAGTATGAGACTCCCAAAAATATTAAAACCATTATTGGCAATTACTAATACACTTAGTGTTCTCCCTAGCTTTTGGCGTAAAAGAGCCAACCTCCTTGCTCCTGCTACAGGCCTGCGTCTAGCAGCCAGCTCATGAACTCTGACAGGATTGACAGTTAAGAGTGCTGCTTCTACTCCTGAGCAGAGTGCAGAACCAAATAAAACTATCAAGACAAGAACTGATAGGAAGAGTAGGTCGTTGTTCATCTTCGAGTGTTTTTGAGACTTATAGAGAGTTGGAAAGTGGTCAAATCTTCTTTTTAGATTGGAGATACTTCTAAATGATTTTTGTACAGGATGCATCCCTGCATAGTTCTTTTGGCTTTTAAAATTTCAAGTGGCTATCAATGGTTTTTTCTCAGCCATTGCGAGAACTGATGAGATGTTTTTGCATTGAAGACCAATTAGACAATAATTACCATTAAGTTGATTTTTGTCTAGCACTTGTAAAAGGTGGTTTGATTGTGGCTGCAAACTCTATCTAGATGGCAAAGGAAGGTACCCTCTCTACTGCCAGCCAAAGGGCTTAAAGCCTCAGAACTTCAAAATGAATGAATCATTGTGATTGATTTAAAGACCTATTGCCTTCGTCGAGAACGTTTTTTTGAAGCCTTGAATGGTTATGCAGCTGTAATACCTGCTGCATCTTTAGTGACTCATCATGCAGATTGCGAATATCCCTTTCGTCAAAATAGTGATTTTTGGTATTTAACAGGTTTTGATGAGCCAGAGGCTGTCGCATTGTTTTTGCCGCATAGACCGGTAGGTGAAAGGTATGTACTTTTTGTCTTACCAAAAGAACCTACTTTGGAGGTTTGGAATGGTTTACGAGCTGGAGTGATAGGCGCTGAGGACTTGTATGGTGCGGATATAGCTCACCCTATAGATGAGTTGTCAAAGAGATTAGGTGGATATCTGCAAGGTGCGGAAGGGATATCTTTTCGAGTAGGCGAACATCCAAGAGTTGAACCGATAGTTTTGAGAACCTGGACTGATCAATTGGATCAGGTTCAGAGAAGTGGGTCTAGTCCAATGTCCCTAACTGCCCCTTCGAAATTAATTCATGACATGAGGTTAAGAAAGGAATTTGAAGAGATTGAGCGAATGAGAGAGGCTGCACAGATTTCTGCGGAGGCTCATGAATTGGCTAGAAAAATGTGCGAGCCTGGAATTAATGAACGGAATGTTCAAGCTGAAATAGAACACTATTTTCTTGAACAAGGTGCAAGAGGACCTGCATATGGCTCAATAGTTGCAGGTGGAGCTAATGCTTGTGTTTTACATTACACAAGTAATAATTCTGTTTTGCGTAATGGAGATTTACTTTTAATTGATGCAGGATGTTCGTTGGTTGATTATTACAATGGTGACATTACTAGAACTTTTCCGATCAATGGAAAATTCTCTCCTGAGCAACGAGATCTTTATCAGATTGTATTAGAGGCCCAACAAGTGGCAATTGAGTCAATAGTTCCCGGACAAAATGCTGAAGCTGTTCATAATGTTGCTCTGAATGTTTTAGTTGAGGGGTTGCTTGGACTTGGATTGCTTCAAGGAACTAAAGATTCAATTATTGAACAAGGAGATTATCGGCACTTATATATGCATCGCACAGGACATTGGCTTGGCCTAGACGTGCATGATGTTGGTTCATATCGTCTAGGGGAGTACCCAGTTGAACTTGAGTCGGGAATGGTTCTTACGGTAGAACCAGGGTTGTATATAAGTGATCGTTTGCCAATTCCTAAAGGGCAGCCTGATATTGATGATCGTTGGAAGGGTATCGGAATACGAATTGAAGATGATGTATTGGTATCAGATGATGGTTTCGAAGTTCT
>QCJW01000010.1 GCA_003215775.1 Prochlorococcus sp. AG-409-G20 | reverse complement strand
TCTTCGACTGAAATTGGTAAATACCAAAAAGGCAATTCAGCCTTGAACTAAGTTTTCCTAACCGAACAAATCAATAGATATTTCCTTGGAGACCTAAATCAGGTAATAATGTGATACTTCTCTGTGCTCAAAATCATGGCCGACAAATATTCGTTCGATGTCGTCTCAGACTTTGATCGCCAGGAACTAGTCAATACTATTGATCAAGCAAAAAGAGAAATCTCTCAAAGGTATGACCTTAAAGACTCGAATACATTGCTAGAGTTAGAAGAATCCTCAATACTTATAACTACTGCTAGTGAGATGACATTAAAGTCTGTAGAAGATATTCTGCGTCAAAAAGCAACCAAGAGAAATCTATCACTGAAAATCTTCGACTTTCAAACCCCAGAATCAAGTGGAGGAAATCGTATCAAGCAAACAATAGTTTTAAGAAAAGGGTTAAGCAAAGAATTAGCAAAGAAATTAAGTAAAACAATTAGGGATGAACTTAAAAAAATCAACGTTTCTATTCAAGGAGAAAGTATTAGAATTACAGGAAAAAGCAAAGACGATCTGCAAAGCGCTATTTCACTAATCAAGGAACAAGAAGAAGATCTAGAAATCCCATTGCAATTTGAAAACTATAGGTAAGGATTATATTATTATCTAATTTAATTTATCCCTTCAATTCACAGACCAGGAACGTTTAACCAAAGGCACCAAGTCAAAAGAACATTCATTGCTAGCTTCATCAAGAATATTTAAAGGTAAATCTTATTTGTCCTAGTGTGGAGACCCTCAATCTCACTGCAGTGCAGGAGAAAATGCGCTAAAAGAAATTAATCCTAATGAAACTTAAGGGCTTTTATGAGTAGTCCATTTCGCAATGTCACTCCCAATGGGACTGGAGCTGCAGCAACACTTCTACTTGCGCTTTCTTTCACAGGATTTGTACTGCTAACTCAAGCTTTATTTGTTGTACCTGCCGGTCAAGTTGGAGTAGTTACAACTCTTGGAAAAGTGAGTGGCAACTCTCGACGTCCTGGACTAAATGTCAAAGTTCCATTCATTCAAAGGGTCTTCCCTTTTGACGTTCGTACTCAAGTCAAACCTGAAAAGTTTGCGACTCTTACAAAAGACCTTCAAGTAATAGAAGCCACAGCAACAATTAAATATGCAGTAAGGGCTAGCGAGGCTGGTCGTGTATTTAGCACTATTGCTTATAGCGATAGAGAAGTTTATCCAAGAATTATTCAGCCGTCTCTTCTCAAAGCCCTCAAATCTGTTTTTTCCCAATATGAACTTGTAACTATTGCGAGTAAATGGAGTGACATATCTGAACTTGTAGAAAGGACTGTTGCAGATGAACTCGATAAATTTGACTATGTTGACGTCAAAGGTCTAGACCTAACAGGCCTTGAAATAGCAGAAGAATATCGTGCAGCTATTGAGCAAAAACAAATCGCAGAACAACAACTTTTAAGAGCTCAAACTGAAGTCAAAATTGCAGAACAAGAAGCAAAAAGATATGAGACTCTTACTAGAAGTCTCGACGATCAAGTGCTATTCAAATTATTCCTAGATAAATGGAATGGAAAGACACAAGTGGTACCCGCTTTACCAGGCACAAAAGGAGGCGGGGTTCCTATTATCGTAGGAGGCAGGGATTAATTGATATCTCTTAAGGAGATTATAAGTAGTTAAGAAATAATCTAGAATTTTATCTCTAAAAATCACTTATTACTTGTATTGATAGTTAATCAATACAAGTAATTATGTTTACTTGATCGCTTCAAAACTATCTCTAAATGCTTGGATTGTTGCATCAATATCATCATCGGAATGAGCCAGAGAAGTGAAACCTGCTTCGAATGCACTAGGAGCCAAATAAACCCCTCTATTAAGCATCTCACGATGCAACTTGCCAAACCGTTCTGTATCTGAAGCTTTTGCTTCCTCAAAGTTCCTTACAGGGCCCTGACAAAGATAGAACCCGAACATGGCGCTAATGCTACTTCCGGTTATTTCAAACCCAGCCGACTTGGCGCAGTCAACTATCCCTTCAATAAGACGATTTGTGAGCAACTCAAGTCGATCATAAGTCCCTTCTTGACTAAGAAGTTCCAAGGTCTTAATGCCTGCTGTCATCGCAAGAGGATTACCACTAAGTGTTCCTGCTTGATACATAGGGCCTGCAGGAGCAACCATTGACATAATTTCAGCCTTACCGCCATAAGCTCCAACAGGAAGGCCCCCACCAATAACTTTGCCCATTGTCGTGAGATCAGGAGTTACACCAAATCTCTCTTGTGCTCCTCCATAACTAATTCTGAATCCAGTCATTACTTCATCAAAAACAAGTAAAGCTCCATTTTCTTTGGTCAGCTCTCTCAATCCCTCTAAAAAGCCAGGTTCAGGAGTTATAAACCCTGCATTTCCAACTACAGGCTCAAGTATGACTCCAGAAATAGCATCTGGATTTTCAGCAAACAACTCTTTAACTGCTTCCAAGTCGTTATATGGAGCAGTCAGAGTATTTGCGGTTGTACTTCTGGGCACTCCTGGAGAATCAGGCAATCCAAGAGTTGCCACTCCCGAGCCTGCCTTGACAAGGAACATGTCGGCGTGACCGTGATAGCACCCTTCAAATTTGATGACCTTGTCTCGCCCTGTAAAGGCCCTCATTAGCCGAAGCACGGCCATACACGCTTCTGTACCGCTATTAACGAAACGAACCATCTCAACGCTCGGGACAGCGTCTATGACCATCGACGCAAGTCGATTCTCAAGTTCGCAGGGTGCACCAAAACTTGTCCCCTTCTCCAAGGCCTCTTGGAGTGCCGCAGTGACGTCTGGATGAGAGTGGCCGCAAATTGCTGGCCCCCAACTACCGACATAGTCGATAAAACGATTCCCATCCACATCCCATGCATAAGGACCTTTTACTCGATCAAAGACGATGGGCTGTCCACCCACCGACTTAAATGCCCTTACGGGAGAGCTAACTCCTCCAGGCATCAATGCCTTGGCAGCACTGAAGATTTCTTGGGATCGTGTGGTGTTCAAGGCGTTTGTCACGGAAACCGATGCCAAAGGGCTGATAAACACAGTCAGCCATATTGGCCTAAAAGAGGGTAATTCGTCTCAAATTTCTTTGTACCTTCTATACCTGGCTTTATGAAATGCCAAAGTTAAGGGATAGATCATCAAAAGTTGTGAACCACGACTGGCCTCTCCTAGAAAGGGAACTCAGGAAATTTCTCCCTAAGAAAGCAGTCGTCTCAAAGAGGCAAGAACTGCTCGTGTACGACTGTGACGGTCTAACAATTAATCGTCACACTCCGCCATTAGCGGTCCTTCCGGAAACAACTTCACAAGTATCAAAGATACTTAAATGCTGTCATAAGAATTCAATCCCTTTCGTAGCAAGGGGTAGTGGCACGGGCCTTTCTGGTGGAGCAGTCGCAGAAGAAGAAACTCTCCTAGTCATAACCAGTCGAATGCGTGAGATCTTGGCCATAGATCTGGAGAACCAAACAATCAAGGTCCAGCCAGGAGTAATAAATAGTTGGGTAACTAACGCGGTCAAAGGAGATGGTTTCTATTACGCGCCAGATCCCTCAAGCCAAATCATCTGCAGCATTGGTGGAAATGTCGCAGAAAACTCAGGAGGAGTTCATTGCCTGAAATATGGCGTTACTAGTAATCACGTAATGGAAATTGAAGTAGTTCTGCCTAATGGAGAAGTAACAACTCTAGGAGGACCAATTAATGAACCAGCCGAACTTGATTTAAGAGGGGCTTTTATAGGCAGTGAAGGCACCTTAGGGATTGCCACTTCTATCACTTTGAGGCTTCTTAAAGCACCTCAAAACATAAGCGTATTGCTCGCAGATTTCCCTACTATGGAAGCTGCCGGACTAGCTGTTTCTCAAATAACAGCGGCTGGTCTACTGCCAGCAGGAATGGAAATAATGGACAACTTTATGATTAATGCTGTCAATGATCTTTTTGGCGCTGAAGAATACCCACCAGATGCTGCTGCAGTTTTACTAATTGAAATTGATGGACAAGAGAACGAAGTTAATTTAGCAACAGAACATGCAATAAAATTATGCATTAATACTGGAGCTCGTCATATTAGAAAAGCGGTGCAAGCTAAAGATAGGGAAAGGCTTTGGAAAGGAAGAAAATCAGCTTTTGCTGCTGTAGGAAAAATATCTTCCAAATATTTTGTTCAAGATGGAGTTGTCCCTAGAAGTAGTTTACCCAAAATACTCAAGTCAATTGAAATCCTTAGCAAAAAATATAATTTACCTATTGCAAATGTATTTCATGCTGGGGATGGGAACCTTCATCCATTAATTCTTTACAAAGGAGGAAGTCCTGAAATAGAAACTCAAGTAAAAGAACTTGGAGCAGAAATACTTAAAGAATGCCTAGCAGTCGGAGGAAGTATTACAGGTGAACATGGAGTGGGGTCTGATAAACGTTGCTATCTGGACTGGATGTTTACTTCAGATGACTTAGAAACAATGGGATTTCTTCGAAAAGCATTTGATCCTCACAACCGAGCAAACCCTGGCAAGGTGTTTCCTACGCCAAGAAGCTGTGGCGAATCAGCAAGAAAAAAAGTTTATTTTCAAGACAATAAAAAAATCAAAGAATCAAATTTAGAAGTTTACTAAAATCAACTTCTAAATTCTAGAATTAATTCCTATTGAGAGCTGAAATATTGAGATTTTAATGATGTAAATAAAAAGAATCATCTTCATATTCTTCTTGCGGGGGCCAATTTATATCAACCAATACTGGAGCATGGTCGCTAGGTTTAGTTTTGCCTCTCATTTTTTTATCAATCACACAACTAACAGACTGATCAAGAAGCTCGCTTGAAAGATAAATATGATCAATTCTCCAACCCTTATCTCTATCCCAAGCTCCACTTCTATAGTCCCACCAACTCCAATGGTTTGTGTCTCCTTCAAACAATCTAAATACATCATGAAGGCGATCTTGAAGAACAGATCTTAACTTTTCCTGCTCTAATTCACTAGCCATTATCCCACCTCTAAGTCTTTCAGGAGAATGCATATCTCGGTCTTCCATAGCAATATTAAAATCACCTAAAACACATAAAGGTTCATCTCGCAATTTCTGAGAGTTTAAATATCTACTTAGGCATGAAAGCCATTGGATCTTGTATTGATATTTATCCGAGGCAATCGAAGAGCCGTTAGGAACATATAAATTAACAACTCTTATATCATTAACTAAAGCACTAATTACTCTTTTCTGATCCTCAAGTAGCTTAGCATCTAAATCATTTGGCAATTCTCCAAGCAAGCCGCATCGTACATCTTTTAATGGGTATCTACTTATCATGGCAACCCCATTATATGATTTTTGGCCATAATATCTAACCTGATAGCCTTTATCTTCAAACGACGCTGCTGGAAAAAAAGGGTCGTCTACCTTTGTTTCTTGTATACACAATAAATCCGGATTAACCTCATCAAGCCAATCAAGGACCTGATTAAGCCTTGTCCTAATTGAATTGACGTTCCAAGTAGCAATTAACATGATTCCAAAGTCTTAGTCCAAAACCGTTAAGATATGGCTCTCAAGGTCAGATAGCATAAATGAGACAGCAATCAAAAAGTCCTTATTCTTCTTTTTTAAAGGCTACCGTGCCATTTCTTAGCCTCTTTGCCATTAATTGTTTATCATTGGCAATACTCTCGATCAACCAAAGCTCAAAAGCAGAAGTACTGACTCAGAATGACGAGTTATACGAGAACTTTGAAGGAAATGAAAAGAAGAACACTCTTTTGGATGTTTCAAATCCAATGGAACTAATGAATCTTTTGAGAAAAGCAACAGCTATGGATAATGCTACAAATCCATCAGATGCAATTGACCAAGCCTTAAGAAGCCTTCAAGAAGAATCACAGGAGGTCAACTAAAATACTTAAATCAAGTTTATCCAAAGGCCATGATAGACATTAATCTTTAAAAGAGGGGAAAATATTTGCTTTAGATTTTTCCTTAATTTTTTTGCTAACAACTTCATTGATAATGTTTTAAAAAAGTTGGAGAATAGTTTTATAAATCCCTTAAAAATCTCTATATCTCGCTAGATTCAGTATTGGGCCTATCGATGCCCCTATTCAGAGATGCGAGAACATCCAATCACGCCTGTAACAGAGCCTTTGCAATACAGGGCTATAGGTGTAGTAAGGGGCATTTATCACCCTTCAAGCCCAGAAAAATTTACCAAAGGGACTCTTGAGGTTTGCGATGAGAATCAGACCTCAATAGAGTCTGTTGTGCTTGGGAGGGTTATAGGCCTAATGCAGAAGCATCTTGCTTTGAACGAGCCACATCTATGGGTTGTTTATCCTCGCTGTAGAGATTCAAACTATTTACACCTTCAGATTGCAGGAGTATGGGAACCAAGTACACTTAAAAAACAAGAAGAAGAAAATGTCAATAAAAACAATTCTAATGAGAAACTAGAATCCAAAAGCGACCATCTTCCAGAAGGCGAAAACTACTTTTCTATAAGAGGTGAGTTAATTTTCACTCGACCAGAAACTGAAGAATTAGTTATTAGAATTCGTCAAAAAGGCAAGGATAAAAAAAACAAAGGAATTCCTTTTAAAATAATGATTAAAGGGAATTTACCACTTGAATATCTGAGGCATTTTGTCAGCATTGAAGCAAGACGCATAAATCAGCAGCTTCACTTAGAAAGCTTTGAAGTAATTTCACAAATACCCCAAAAAACTACCAAAGGGAAAGGAGAAAAACGTAAAAATTCTCCTGGAAAAAATCATGAAAGTAAATAATCGACTTATCCTGACTTCCTCAAAGTTGTCAACACTTAATGACCTATAAATATTTAATCATCCTAGCCACTTCTTCAATAGATCCTAAACAATGAAAAGTCTTTACATCGATTGCCCTAATGGAATGTCTGGTGACATGATCTTGGCTGCTTTCTTAGATTTGGGGGTGCCTAAAGAAATAATTGAGGCTCCCCTTTTCAAGATAGGAATGAAAGATTCTTTTTCACTAACAATTGAAGAGACAAAAAACTATAACTTTAGGGGAACTAAAGTATCCGTCCATGAATCAGAAGGGAATCCCAAACCAAGAAAATGGCTAGATATACAAAAATTAATTAATAATTCATTATGGGAAGAAGATTTACGCAAGAAAGTCTTCTTAGTATTTGAGAGCTTAGCTCGTGCCGAAGCCTCAGTTCATGGTACTGATATTAATTTAGTACACTTTCATGAAATAGGAGCAATAGATTCTCTAGTTGATATAATTGGTGTTTGTGCTTGTATTAATTATATAAAACCCAGCAAAATATTCTGTGGGGTACCACCTGCAGGTTCTGGAGTAGTGAACACAGAACATGGATTACTATCAGTTCCTGTACCGGCTGTAATTGAACTTGCTAAGAACCACAACATCAAGCTCTCTTTTGATGAGGGTAATGCGAAAGGGGAACTAACCACACCAACAGGATTAGCTTTAATGGCTATCCTTGCTGACAATTTCACTCAACCTGAATCAATGGAAATCGAGTCAATTGGGGTAGGTCTAGGGCATAGAGATCTCGATCGACCAAACTTTTTAAGGATTTGGAAAATGAATTATTCTAGTAACAATCAATTGGCTAATGAAAACAGTCAAATCTCATTAGAAAGAATAATTACTCAAGAAGCATGGATTGATGATGCAACACCAGAAGATGTAAGCAACTTAATTAACAGGCTTAGGAGAGAAGGTGCAATCGAAGTAATAACTCAACCAATTCAAATGAAAAAAGGCAGGACAGGAATATGTATTAAAGCAATTGTTCCACCCACATACGCCAACTCTTTAATGAAATTATGGCTTACACATAGCACCAGTCTTGGAATTAGAGAAAGAGAAGAATATCGATGGACTATACAACGTAAAGACGGCTACTGTAATAGCATTTTTGGGAAAATAAGAGTCAAACAAGCACTCAGGCCAAATAACAAAGAAACAATCAAGCCAGAACACGATGAACTAGTCAGAATCAGCTTGGAGTCTGGCAAAAGTATTGATGAAATTCGTCAAGAAATATTGTCTTCTATTGGGAAATTTATTCCCAAAGAGCAATGGAGAGACAAGGATTAATGATAAAAAAATTTCTTGCGGTTGAGAACAGAGACTCAATAACAAAACGTATTTTTAAGTTAATCAAACCATGGCTATTAATTTCAAGCATATTATTTCTTGGCTACTCAATCTTCTTAAACATTAGCAAACTCAATGATATTGTTATTAGCAAAAGAACTTTAGCTTGGCTTTTCTGTAGCACAGTTATCAGTACACTAAGTTTATTTCTTAATGCAGCTGCATGGAAGAATATATTTCTATGGCTTAATCTAAAGACAAAAGGCATCCAATTAATTGAATTATATATAAGAACTAATATCTTCAAGTACCTTCCAGGAGGGATTTGGCACTTTATCAAAAGATTACAAACCCTACGAAAAGAAATCACAACAAACGATGCAATGACTGCAGTTGTGATCGAGCCTTTCATTATGTTAGCAGCAGCATTATTACTAGTTCCACTAGGAGGATTTCAATCTGGAATTTCTATTCTATCTACAATTCCTTCTATTCTCTTGATTCCTAAGTTTCACAGGCCTATTATAAAAAGAATAAAAAGATTAAAAGAACAACAAATTAATAACAAATCTCCGAATATCCTCAGAAATGAGATAAAAGGAATAGTTTCCAACACGAATTTTGGCTATCCATCTAAACCATTGATCATAGAGATACTCTTTATCAGCATAAGGTTTTTGGGATTTTGGTTATGCCTAAAAGCCTTCTCAATGGATTCATTTGCTAAATGGAACCAATGGGTGTCTATTTTCTCAATTGCATGGGCTGCAGGACTAATCATACCTGGTGCACCAGGTGGTGTTGGTATTTTCGAAAGCATTGTTCTAATAAGAAGTGGTCTACTTTCAACAAGCCCTGGGATGCTTGCAGTACTAATATGTTATAGACTAAGTGTCACAATTTCAGATCTAATTGCAATATTGCTAATCAGTATTAATAAATTAATAACTAATAGTTATTCCAAATAAATAAGAGACTTAAGATTTATTTATTTGGAGATCGACTAATCATCCTGATATTCAATACCTGGGATTAAAGCCATAGAAGCAACCAATCCAAGTGAAAGGATTATTAGGGAAGGAAGCAAAGATTCTGCCATTCTCTCATCCCCTGCATACTGAAATATTCTCACTGATAATGTATCAAAGTCAAAAGGTCTTAAAACGAAGGTAAGAGGAAGTTCTTTCAATGTATCTACAAAAACAAGAAGAGCCCCAACCGCCAATGGTCCTTTAAGAAGAGGTAAATGCACCCTCCTGAGAACCTCTGGCCATCTACACCCAAGACCCGTTGCTGCTTCATCAAGACTAGGAGAAACTCGTTCAAAAGCAGCATCCAAACCACCTTTGGCCACGGCAAGGAAGCGATCACTGTATCCCCATAATAGTAAAAGGATTGGAACAAATATTCCCAAATAACTGCCCACAGAGAACAAGGCAAGAGCTAAAACTGCACCAGGAATTGCATATCCAATTCCTGCAAGAAAAGTAAGACTTCTCATCCATCTTTTGTTATACCATCTTTTTGCAATTGAAAGAAATAAAGCTGATACAATGCAGAGTATTGCCGCAGCAAGTCCAAGGACTAAACTTCTACCTGTAATCAATAAGAGATCTAGATCTAAACCATAACTAACCTGCTCAAGATTTAGTACAACCCAAATCATTGGAATGCCAAGAGTAAACGCAGGAGGGACAAAACATATCATTTGAGCAAGCAAGGCCCTAACACCCTTCAATTCCCAAGAAGGAGCTTCACCGCCTGCAACACCTTCAGTCCATCGCCTACTTCTTCGTCTTAAAATACGCTCATAAGCAACTAAAGTCATAACAATTGCTAAAGCTATAAGAGCAAGCGCAATAGCTCCTGAAGGATTTCCTTCTGATACCCAATTTTCAACTATCCCAGAAGAAATACTTGAAATATTTAAGAGTTGGACAGCCCCAAGTTCATTCACAACTTCCATTCCCATAAGCGCCACTCCTGCCCCAACCGCAGGAAATGCGATAGGCAGCGCAACTCTACGAAAACTATCCCAAGGTCCTACCCCTAAACTTCGACAAACTTCTAACTGAGCTCTACCCGACTTAGAAAAACTTTCAGTACTTAACAGAAACACATAAGGATAAGTTGTCAGAGCCATGATTATTACTCCCCAAAATATTCCAGTAATTCTTATTCCATTAATACTTCCAAGATCAATCAAAGTAGCAGACAAAAGATATGCAGGAGTAGCAAGAGGTATTAATTGAGCAATTTTTAAAGTTCTTCTACCTGAGAATCTGCAATTAGCCAACAACCAACCATTGGCTGTTCCAATCACTCCTCCAACCAATGAAGTAAAGAAAAGCAAAACAACCGTACCTTTTATTTGCCTAAACCCATCTATTCCTAAAGTTACAGATCCCTCTCTTAATCCATAAATTCCTTCAAAAATTAATGCGACTAAAGGTAACAAGGCAAGTGTAGAAAAAACAATTGCCAATAATGCTAAAAGAATCCTTCCAGGACTCCATCTAAATAGAAAATAATTCTTGATTTTTAGTCTAGGATGTATTTGGATCATCTTTTTAAAATATCATTTCTTATAGATAAATCGCAAATAAAACTATTAATATTTCAAGAAGAGCTAATCTCAGCATCATTAGATACACAAGCTTGCAACTGTTTTTTTAACAAATCATCATCAAGTTTTTTCCCTATTAACACTAGTTGATTCTTAGGAGAAGAGTCCCAATCACTATCATCAATTGAGAACCTCTTACCAGCCAGATGAAAAACATGCCTCCTTTCACTTTCTCTAAACCAAAGTATTCCCTTTGCCCTGAAGACCTCAGACGGTAACTGATTATCTAGAAAATTCTGGAATTTCCTCAGAGAAAAGGGGGCATCACTTTTAAACGAAATAGAAGTAAAGCCATCAACTGCAAGATGGTCATGATGACTATGGTCATGATGACTATGGTCATGATGACTATGGTCATGATGACTATGGTCATGAACTTGATCTAAATTTTTTCCAGCAACTTTATCTGTCTCAAAAAGCCCCACACTCAAAAGGAGTGGCAAAGAAACCTTTCCCTGAACTGAATGCAATATCCTAGGATCTTTTTTTATTTCCCGAAGTTTATTCTCAACCTTAGATATTGTCTCTTTAGGAACAAGATCACATTTGTTTAACAACAAAATGTCAGCATAAATTACCTGAGACCTCCCTGCCTCAGTTTCTAAAATCTTTTCATCAAAATTCTCAGAATCTATCAAAGTAATTATCGAATCAAGTCTTGTTTGATCTCTCAATTCACTGCCAAGGAAAGTCATTGCAATTGGCAATGGATCAGCCAAACCAGTAGTTTCAACCAACAAATAATCAATAGGATTTTCGCTCTCTAGGATTCTCTCAGTAGCCTCTAATAACTCACCATTAATTGAACAGCATATACATCCATTAGTTAATTGGACCATGTTGTCGTCAGTTTTAACTATTAAATCATTGTCAATACCTATCTCACCAAATTCATTTACAAGTACCGCTGTTCTTAACCCTTGTTGATTACAAAGAATATGATTTAGGAGAGTAGTTTTTCCAGCCCCAAGAAATCCTGTCAAAATCGTCACAGGTATCCCAGACGAACGATCTAAACCTATTCTGCTTTGATCAGCATCTCCGCAAGAGTTTGTATTTGTTTTGCTCATAGTTAAATTGAAGAAGAAAACAAGAAGAAAATCTCTATAAAGCTCAAATAGGCTTGATGCTGAACACTAATAGCCTAAATGACTACACCTTTAGTTGATCAATTGCTACAGCTAACAGGACATCCTTCTCAGTCAAGCCGCCAGCATCGTGTGTTGTTAATTCAATAACAACCTTTGAATAGACATTACTCCAGTTGGGATGATGATTCATCGACTCTGCTAGAAGCGCAACTCTTGTAACGAATCCAAATGCCTCTACAAAACTTGCAAAATCCCACTCTCTTCTTAATCTATTTTCCTTAACCTCCCATTCTGGAAGCCTATCCAGAAGCAGTTCCCTTTCTTGCTTGCCTAAAACCATAGCCCTAAAAGCTTATTCATTCTTCTTTAGATTATCTTGAAAAGCAATATTATGAATAACATCTACTAGAAAATCTTGATTCATTCCAAGCTCTTGATCCTGGTAGTTAAAAGCCTAAGCAAATCTATCAAAGCACTTTGATTTAACTTGTCGAGTTAGCATTAAGCCAGCACTACTTAAACAAGGTATTTTTACGTCTCTATTTCCAATTCTCCAATAGCATGTAAAGAAATTTTTCTTAGGTGCCCTCTGTAACGATGTTCCCAAAGGTATACGGCTTGCCAAGTTCCAAGCAAAAGCTTCTTAGATGAAATACTTAGGCTCAATGAACTACAAGTCAATGCAGTTCGAATATGAGCAGGCATATCATCTAAACCTTCATCAGCATGTTTATATTTGAACTTACTTTTATCTTTTTCAAAACCATGAAATCCTTCCTCAGGAACCAATGCAGACATATAAGAAGAAAGATCTTCTAGGACCCTTGGATCAGCATTCTCATTAATGATCAAACTACAACTTGTATGCATACAAGTAATTACCAATATACCCTCAAATATATTATTATTATAAATCCATTGATTTATCAAATAAGTGATATCTGTGAATCCAGAACCAGAAGTGCTGATTTCGATTTCAGAGAGTTCCTGATGCATGATGATTAAACGAGAATTAACTCATAAGGTATAGTTAACTCTTTAAATGATTGCAACTTAAACAAATCATCCATATCAATACATATTCTTACTAAGAGATAGCAAACTAACGCCCAACATTATATATAAACTCTTGAAAAGATGGATTGTAGAAATAGACAACCACTGCAAGGAGCAGAAGCAAATTTAAACCAACTACAATCCAGCTAAGCGCTACCCTTTGCCGCTTCCCAGGGAGCTTGTATTTTAGAGGCCCTACCTTAAGAAGCACTTCTCCACCCTCCTCTGATAAATTCTGATCAGACTTTATTCTTTGATTAGATTGCTTTGATTTATTAGAGCTCATTACCTTTTTAGGTACTAAGCCTTCTCCACTTGTTTTTTTAGGTTCTGCCATAGCTGTAAACAGAGAAAGTATCTAATGAGAATATGTAAGCAGTAAAAGGTGTTCAATTTCAAATCCCGCTAATAAAAGATTAACTATTGAACAGAAGCAACTTTCTCGAAACAGCTCTTGCCTATTGACGAGAAATAGATAAAGAGCAAAAAATTCCCTCAGATATCAATCTTCAGAGGAGGGCCCTATCGGTATAAAACCAATCAATGCAAATTATCTCTTAGAAGAACAAGGGCAATAAAACAGTCAAAAATCAGAGCATGCCTCGTTAACCTCCTTAATCAATGGGAAAGAAACCTCTAGGTCATTTCCTGGCTTACTCATCATCAGCAACTCAGCTTGCAGACCTAATACATTGGTTTGACAGGGAAACTTCTTCTTTGCAGCCGCCATCCTCTGGAGTACTTCTAAATGGACTAAAGCCTGACGACATGGAATTAGTTCTCGGGAGGCAATACATTCATGCAATTTAGTATTAATTTCATTAAGAGATGAAGCATCAATGGACAACGGAAAAAAAGAAACTAAACAAGACAGATAAATAAGAATGGTTAATCCCTTCTTTTGATTTAATTCCACCTCATCTTCCTCCAAGAATTAGAATTCAGTTCAACAACATAATTAAAGCGACGATATCAAAAATTCATCTCTGATGAATCCAAATAGTTTAATCAAAATTATTTATACATATTCGCTAGTGAAAAATTCTATTTAATTTCTTCTCATTAAGTCTTAGTTCATAAAGAAGCTCTAACGCCGTCAATGACGATCCTTTAGGGACTAGTCCTAGACTCGCAGCCAACATACCAATCACCTCCTCAGGGTCCATTCCCTTAGACCTCAAAACCTTCAAGCCTGATACATCGTCTCGCTTTGAAAGCTTTTTCCCTACATTATTATATACAAGAGGCAAATACTTGTAAGCCAACAGTTGCTGTTGAAGTGCTTTAACAACAGCAACCTGAGGAAGGTATCCGATAGCTAAATCTTCTCCTCTAATTACTTCGGTAACACCAAAAGTTAACTCATCTACAACAGTTGCCAAATGGTAAGCAATAACACCATCAGATCTTCTTACCAAAACATCACCACAAGTATCCTCAAACTCCTTAGTCACCTTCAAACGCCAACTAGGCAACTTTTTTTCTTCCCAACCCCAAAACAAATCAAGATTTCTACATGTTCCTGGATAAACATTTCTTCTATGAGTTAAATCAATAGTCGTTTCTGTTAAGACTCTCCTACTACATCTACATGCATACAATTGGTTTTGAGAACGTAAAAATGATAGAACTGAACTATATATTCCCTTCCTATCACTCTGAAAAATAACAGGACCATCCCAATAAAGCCCTAACCACAAAAGATCATCTTGAATGCTATCTACTGACCCAACACGATTCCTAGACGTATCGAGATCATCTATCCGAAGAAGCCACTTCCCATTTAATGATCTTGCTCTAATCCAAGAAAGCAATGCTGTTCTGAGATTGCCTATATGCAAAGGCCCAGTAGGAGATGGAGCAAAACGGCCACGATAACCTTCTTGCCGAAGCAATAATCCTTTCTGAAAAAGTCTTTGGAGATGTTCAGGAAGTATCAAAAGCAAAAAAAGGGGACTTGATTTAATCAAGTCCCCTTTGGAAAATCAATACATTGATCAGAATTGCTGCTAATCAACCCTGTACTCGATCTTTAAACATTTTCCCAGCAGTAAATGCTGGAACTCTCTTGGCAGGGATTTTAATTTTTTCCCCTGTCTTTGGATTGAGTCCTTGACGCGCAGAACGATCACGCGGCTCGAAAGAGCCGAAACCAAGAATAGAAACTTTCTTGCCTTCGACAACAGAGTCAATGATTGTGTCTATAGCTGCATCAACGACTAGAGAGACATCTGTCTTTGTTAGCTCTGTACGAGCTGCAACAAGGTTGACCAGATCTGCTTTGTTCATTGGAAAGTAGGTAACTAAGCGGAGAGAATTAAGTCACGAGATCCTAGAAGGATTACGCGCATAATTTCGTAAGCGCGCTAATCGTATGGAGGAAAGCTCTGTCCGGCAACCGAAAGGGCCTGTGGCGCAAAGCTTTATAGCTTTGATTTGACAAAAATTATACTTATACCCAATCCTTCCATTCATAAAGATCCACACAATTCTGACACATAGAGCCAACCCCAGAAGCAAGTGCAGGACTTGCATTTGAAGGAATCCAATCACGCAATCTTTGCAAGCTTTTTTGGTAGCGAGTCCTATGAAATGAGCTTCTATTTGGAAAAGAAGACAACTTGTCAGATTTAGTCGGAATTAGCAAACGTCCACAGAACAGAACATTCCAAGGGTCAGCTGCATACAACACGCAACTACCTGGAGTTGGTCCTGGTGTCCATAAAAGCCTCAAAACCGGTGAAATCTCATATTCCTCTGCAAAAGTTTCCAATGAAATAATCTCAGGCAACAGATAAGCCTCTTGTTCCTGGACTAACACTTGCCAGCCAAGTGCTTTATGCAAATGGGTTGCCCCAAAATGAGCTTCCCTATTTGTGAGAATAATTTTTGGGGCCCGATCAGCAGCAAGCCTCTTAAGGAATTCTATTGTGTTTGCTGAAAGTTCAGGACAATCAATCATCACCGGCTCAGGATTACAATCCAACCACCATGATTTCTGAAACGTTCCACCAACAATTTTGGAGAAGGTCCAAAGTCCATCTCTAATTTGTTTTGGAGAAGTATCCACACCCAGAGACAAGACAATCTTCACTACATTGCTAAAACTAGTCAGTTAAGTCGTTGGTGCCCAATGTTTACCAAGCCAGAGGGCACTAACTCAAAAAGAATTACTCATCCTGGCAAAGCTTGGCCTCTGGGAAGCTCCATCACTTCAAGAGGAGTAAATTTTGCAGTAGCAGCTCCTGAAGCAAAAGAGATACATTTACTTATATTTTCCAATCCAAATGCAGAGTATGCGACAGAAGTCTTCGTCTTAAACAATCAGAATCATTCAGGGGATTATTGGCATATTGAGGTTGAAGGGCTAGAGGCAGGGTGCCTTTATGGCTACAAAGTAATCAGTCCTAATAGCCAGGATCGCAGCATTTCTCCTTCAAATAAAGTTTTATTAGATCCATGCGCTAGAGCCATTGAAGGATGGGATGTTTACCAAAGGAATTCTGCAACTGGATCTTCAGATAATATCAATAAATGCCTTAAAGGAGTTGTCTGTGAAAGAGATCATTTTGACTTTGAATCTCATCCCAGACCTAAACATCCATGGGACAAAACAATTATCTACGAACTTCATGTAGGTAATTTCACAAATCACAAAAATTCTATTGATAATTCTAAAAATGCTGGCACCTTTCTAGGACTAATAGAAAAGATCCCATACCTGAAGGACTTAGGGATAACTTCTATTGAATTGCTCCCTATTTTTGCATTTGATTCCCTAGATGCACCCAACGGTAAAACAAACAAATGGGGTTATAATCCTCTTAATTGGTTTGCACCTCATACAAATTACATATCTAGTCAAAGCCCATTAAGCGGACGGCAGCAAATTCGAGAATTGGTCGCAGCTTTTCATGACCAAGGAATCGAGGTCCTTGTAGACGTTGTTTACAACCACACAACAGAGGGAAATCAAAATGGTCCCATTATCAGCTGGAAAGGCTTCGGAGAGAGCATTTACTATCAGCAATCAAAAACCGGGGAATATCTAGATGTAAGCGGCTGCGGAAATACGATCGCAGCAAACAGCCCGCTCGCGAGGAAGCTAATTATTGAATCTATGCATTGCTGGGCAAACGAACTTGGCATAGATGGATTCAGGTTTGACCTTGGCATAGCCCTTAGCAGAGGATCTCAACTTCATCCCCTAGACAATCCTCCTCTTTTTGAAGAGATTGAAGCCGATCCGAGACTCTGTGATTTAAAACTTATTAGCGAACCTTGGGACTGTGGCGGTCTTTATCGCTTAGCAGATTTCCCTGCCAAGCGATTTAGCACTTGGAATGGAAAATTTAGAGATAACACTAGAAAATTCTGGAAGAGTGACAAAGGGAGCACCTGGCCACTTAAAGATCAATTAAAAGGCAGTCCAGATTTATATCAAGACCAAAAAGGTTCAACAAAATACTCTATAAACTTCATAACAGCTCACGATGGTTTCACGCTTCATGACTTAGTAAGCTTCAATTCCAAGCACAACTTTGCAAATAGTGAAAGTAATTGTGATGGTGAAAATAACAATCACAGCTGGAATCATGGAATCGAAGGGCCATCTTCTGATCCTAATATAATAAATTTAAGGAACAAACAAAAAAGAAATTTGCTAACAACATTACTATTAACTCCAGGAATACCAATGCTATCAATGGGAGACGAGACAAGTCGAAGCCAGGGTGGAAACAACAATTCATGGTGCCAAGAGTCTCCAATAGGTCTAATGAACTGGGGAACTAATTCGTTTGATAGAGATTTACACAGTTTTGTCAAAAATCTGTTGTTAATTCGGAAAAACTTTCCCGATTTATTTAGCCCATCAATGCCACACCAAGAAAAAAATACCACAGATGACATTGATTCAAGTCGACTATTTATTGAATGGCATGGAATTAAAAATAAAAAGCCAGACTGGAGCAATTGGTCCCACACTATAAGTTTTAGCCTTAACAAAAGTGACAGTGAATATGTTATGTGGATGGGCCTCAATGCATACATCAAGCCCATGAAATTTGAACTCCCTAAAACAAACTCTTTCTGGCAAAAAATTGTAGACACCTCGATTTTGGACCTCAACCACCCTTCTTTTAAGAACGATCTACTAAATCAAGAGTCAATTGAACTTGAAGAGAGAAGCATGAAAGTCTTAATTACAAAAGAATACTTATCACAAAAAAATAAGAAATTCTAAGTCAAATAAGCGGGCGGCGGGAATCGAACCCGCATCATCAGCTTGGAAGGCTGAGGTTTTACCACTAAACTACGCCCGCAGTCAAAGACAAAAGTATCCGCGCAGATTTGGCTGGATTACCTGGTCTTCAATCAACATTATGACGGCCACCCCCCCTCTTTTGTTTTAAGCATGAAGAAATCCATGTCTTTTCAAGGGGCATCTCGCCTAAGACTCATGTTTTCGTATGGGTTAGGCGATGCAGGTACAGGTTTAGCAGCCTCTCAACTTGGCTTTTACCTTTTTGTTTTCTTTACATGCACAGCAGGCCTAGAACCTTTTGTGGCTGGATCACTTCTAATGCTTATAAAAGTTTGGGATGGAATTAATGACCCACTAATTGGATGGCTAAGTGATCACACCAACAGTCGCTGGGGCCCAAGGCTTCCATGGATGATTGCCGCTTCCGCGCCTCTAGGCATAAGTCTTGCAGCTATTTGGTGGGTACCTCCCTTAGAGGAAAAATCAAAAATAATTTATTACGCTCTGATGGCCATACTTTTGATGAGCGCATATACCGGGGTAAATCTTCCCTATGCAGCACTTTCTACAGAACTAACATCGAACACTAATACAAGGACTAGGCTCAACGCAGCAAGGTTTACAGGTTCAATAATTGCAAGCTTAACAGGCCTTTTAGTTGCATGGTGGCTAACTCGATTTGGCGAGAGTGGCTACATAGCCATGGGAAGAATTACAGGAAGCATTGCAACCTTAACTACTCTTTTATGTTGCTGGGGACTAGCACCATATACAAAAAAAGCACAAAGGCCTAAATTACATTCAGAATCAGTTTTAAAACAATTAAAAAGAATCTTTCAAAACAATATGTTCCTGAAAGTTCTAAGCCTTTATTTCCTTCTTTGGTGCGGATTACAACTTATGCAGACAGTGGCACTTATTTATTTAGTGCAAGTCATTCAAGTTCCCCCTTCATATGCTACTTTTGGTCTAATACTTTTTCAACTAAGCGCATTAGCTGGGCTTCAAGTGTGGAGTTTCTGCTCTAACAGATATGGACGCATTCAATCTTTGTACCTTGGAGGAAGCTTATGGATAGGGTCTTGTATTTTATCAATGATGCTTGAACCTATCTCCGTAAAAGTAGGCATTAATAATGTTATTCACAGTAACGAGATCTTTGGAATAAAAACACTCCTACTAAGTATAATTATCTTGTCTGTTGGATTTGGAGCATCTACAGCATATCTAATTCCATGGTCTCTTCTGCCAGATGCAATTGACAACGACCCTGAGCATCCTGCAGGCTTCTACACAGCCTGGATGATTCTTATACAAAAAGTCGGGATAGGGCTAAGCATGGGATTACTAGGGTTGTTGCTATCAGTATCCGGATACATCTCTGCCAGCCAATGTAGTGGTGCAATTACCTATATAAAACAACCAATCCAAGCAATAACAAGTATAAGATTTTGCATGGGTCTTATACCAGCATTACTTGTCACTTGCGGACTATTAATTATGCGAAACTGGCCTGAAAAGGGAGAACATCTTCAACAAAGAAATACATGAGAAGTCCACGCTGGCTAAGAAGGCTTGGAAGTAGCCTCATGATTGGTGCACAGTCCGTCAGTGCAGCCTCAAAAGGACGTATCAATTCTTATGACCTTAATGACCAACTTCTGGAAGCAGGTCCAGGGAGTTTCCTAATTGTTCTAATAACAGGTATTGCTGCTGGAACAGTTTTCAATATACAAGTAGCTGCAGAACTAAGCAGGCAAGGAGTTGGATCTCAAGTAGGAGGTTTACTTGCAATTGGCATGGCCAGAGAAATTGCTCCATTACTTACAGCAACACTTTTAACTGGGAAAGTTGCTACTGCCTATGCCGCTCAGCTTGGGACAATGAAAGTCACAGAACAAATCGATGCCATAACAATGCTAAAAACAGACCCTGTGGAATATCTCGTAGTTCCTAGAGTTATAGCAATGGTAGTAATGGCACCTATTCAATGCCTACTCTTTTTCATCGTTGCTCTATGGAGTGGGCAAATAAGCAGCACAGCTCTCTATCAGATTCCTCCTAAAATCTTTTGGGATTCTGCGAGAGAATGGCTAATAATAAGTGACCTCCCATTCATGCTTATTAAAGCAATTGTTTTTGGCCTTCTCATTGCGGTAATTGCTTGCGGTTGGGGTCTTACCACCCGTGGAGGCCCTAAAGAAGTAGGGACAAGCACTACCGGAGCAGTGGTTATGACACTAGTTACAGTCTCTTTAGTAGACGTTCTTCTAACTCAAATCCTATTTGGCTAATAAGCCTAAATGCCATGAATCAATTAAATAGCAATAAGAGTATTATTCTGGATCAAAATCCTAGATTACCTTTGCTCATTGCAGCATTAAGCATCACATTAATTCCCTTGCCATTTCATCCATGGCCAACAATCACAATAGGTGTTTTCAGTATATTTCTGCTCATACAATCCTTCACACTCAAGATTGAATTCACTCAAGAAGATTTCATAGTCTGGCAATTAGGAAAAGAATTACGTCGTTTTCCTTTTAAAGATTGGCTGGCATGGAGACTGTTCTTTCCAAATTTACCTGGGATTCTCTATTTTCGTGAAAAAGCTAGCCCACACCTTTTACCAATACTTTTTGACGCAAAACAACTAGAGGGTCAATTACGGGAAAAAGTTGGCTCGCTTGAAATCCCAAGCAAACAAGACTCTATACCTAATCCTTAATCAAACCAAGCCAACTAGGTTCTTAATGTCTGAAGAAAATCTCCAAAATCCTGAGACATCTCCATCTACAAATGATGACAAAAAGTTATCACCTATCGATCTTTCTATGACAGAAAATCCAAAAAATGGAAAATCTATAGATGACTCAGACAATCTAAAAAAAGATAGCAGTGAAGTTAAAAATAATTCTAACTTTTCTCACTTAATAGAAATTGCATTAAAGGATTTAAAAGATCGTCGTAAAAGTCTTGAGGAAGAGGTTACACAGCTAACTAAACGAAAAGAGCAGCTAAATAAGGATTTATCAACTACATTTTCTGGTCAATCAGATGCAATAGCAAGGAGAGTAAAAGGTTTTCAAGACTATCTAACAGGGGCTTTTCAAGACCTAGTACAATCTGCAGAGAAATTAGAATTAATAGCCGAGCCTGTCTTAGTTAAGCCATCACCTTTAGATCAAAAAGAATCAAAATCATTAAATGAAACCTTAGAGCAGGTTCCTGCAATCTCAGACACCTTTAAACCTGACCAAGATTTAATTCGAGAATGCCTTGAATCATTCCTTGGTCAACCTGACTTTTACGCTGACCCTTGGAAATTACGCAGAAGTCTCGACCAAAAAGACATTGATTTACTTGAAGACTGGTTCTTCAATATGGGAGGGAGAGGGGCTCAACCGAGTCGAGGAACAAGATCAAGGAATGTGCTGGTTTCTGCTGGATTGATTTCAATTCTGGGAGAGCTCTATGGAGATCGCTTCCAAACACTTGTCTTGGCAAGTCAACCAGAGCGACTCGGAGAATGGAGAAGAGGCCTCCAAGATGCCTTGGGGTTAACCAGAGAAGATTTTGGACCAAATAGTGGGATTGTTCTTTTTGAAAGATCAGACGGAGTGATAGAAAGAGCAGATCGCTTAGAAGAAAGAGGAGAGGTACCTCTTATTCTTATAGATGCCCTAGAGCAAAGTATCGACATTCCAGTCCTTCAATTCCCAATTTGGCTTGCCTTTGCCGGAAGTTCAGACGAAATCTGGGCAGAAGAAGAGGAAATGCTCTGATTATTTTAATTCTGCAATGCAAAATTTATTTCTGTTTGTCATCGGCTATTTACTTGGAGCAATCCCAACTGGATATATTGCTGGGCGGTGGATAGCGAAAATTGATTTAAGAGAATTCGGCTCAGGATCTACAGGCGCTACAAATGTTCTTCGCCATGTTGGAAAAGGTCCAGCTTTATTGGTTTTTTTGATTGATGTACTAAAAGGAGTTACAGCTGTTCTGGTTGCTAGAGCCTTAAATTCGGGCGAAATTTTAGAAGTTGCTGCTGGATTAAGTGCCCTAGTGGGACATATATGGCCTATATGGCTCAACTGGAAAGGAGGCAAAGCTGTTGCGACTGGATTAGGAGTTCTACTGGGAATCTCATGGGAAGTTGGAGCGGCATCCTTAGGAATCTTTCTTATTGTTTTATCAATTAGCAAAATAGTCTCTTTATCAAGCGTAAGTGCAGCTATAAGCCTTCCTGTTTTAATGATTGCTAGTTTCCCCAAAAATGACTTCTGCTCAGCTTATTTTTGTTTAGCTCTTGGAAGCATGGCAATAGTCATATGGCGACACAGGAGCAATATGACTCGGCTAATAAAAGGAAATGAACCAAGAATCAATCAATCATAATCAGAATTCAAGGAGCTACAAAAACGCCTAAAAGCCTTTGCAGGATCAGACGAAGCGGTAATCGGTCTGCCAATTACCAACCGAGAGGCTCCCAAGTCAATCGCTTCTCGAGGATTCATCACTCTCGACTGGTCATCCAACTGATCATCATTAAAGCGAATTCCTGGAGTAACAAGCTGAAAAGGTTCTGGATGCAATTTCCTCAAGATTTTCACTTCTTGAGGAGAACAAATGCATCCACCTATGCCAACCTTTGAAGCCAAATCAGCTAACCAGATAACCCTCTCCTTAATGGTGTGATTTATAGCCAAATCTCGAGAAAAATTGTTGGAGTCCCAACTTGAAAGAACAGTTACAGCCAACAAAGTTGGTTGTGGCAAGCCAACTTCTAACGCACCCTCACTCGCAGCCTTATTTGATTGCTTTAATGCTTTTATTCCAGCACATCCATGTACTGTTATTAATTGAGCACCACTTCTTGCAACACACTTACAAGTCGCAGACATAGTATTAGGAATATCATGAAACTTCAGATCAAGAAATATCTTTAAGCCTTTATCTCTCAATTCCTCAAGTATTTCAGGACCTGCATTAACGAATAACTCTAAACCCACCTTAACCCATTGCAGGCTAGGCAATTTAGAAATAAATGCCAAAGCCTCGTTTCTATTCATTCCATCTAATGCAACGATTATTTTGTCAGCAGGATTCTGTGTTGATGTCATAAAAAATAAACCAAACTTTTTATTCAAATGGTTAGGCGTCGGAAAGTTTTCTTTCCAATCTGTAAAACCTTTCCCAGAAGCATTCCAGCATCAGAAAATTCGAAATTTGGATCAAGTATCTTCTCGCCATCTATACGAATTGCACCTCCTTTTATTTGACGCCTTGCCTCACTACTACTTGGACTTACACCAAGTTTACTCAATAAATAAAAGGCCTTAGCTGGGAAATTCACATCATCCAATGACAGTTCTAGGATATGTCCTTCAGCATCCTGAGTGCCAGAGATAAGTCTTGCAGCATCTAACTGAGCTGCCTTTGCAGCTGTCATTCCGTGATGATTTGATGTAACTTCGAGTGCCATTATTTTCTGAAGTTCACGAGGTTGAGAAGGCAAATCTTTTAATTCCAAATCAGTCAACAAGTCTATGTAGTTCCGCACTAATAAATCAGGAACTTTTTCTAATTTTGAATACATAGACAAAGGATCTTCATTCAGTCCGACAAAATTCTCAAGACTCTTGCTCATTTTGTTAACACCATCAAGACCAACCAAAATAGGCATCAAAAGGCCAAACTGAGGCCGTTTACAAAAGTGTCGTTGAATATCTCTACCCATGGCTACATTAAACTTCTGATCTGTACCTCCTAGTTCTATATCAGCATTAACAGCAAAAGAATCAAAGCCTTGAAGAAGAGGGTAGAGAAACTCATGCAAAGAAATTGGTATTCCAGAGTTATATCTATTACCGAAATCTTCTTTTGCAAGCATCTGACCAACGGTTGCATTACCAAGCAATTCAATGATCTGTGTCAAATCAAGGCTTTCCAACCAATCACTATTTCGGTGTACTTCCAAACGTTCAGGAGTTTCAAAATCCAAAAGAGATTTCATTGGATCCTTTCCATAACCCAATTGTTCAAGATAAGTACGCGAATTGGCTTCTACTTGCTCTCTAGTCAGTTGAACTCTGGTATTACTTTTACCAGTAGGGTCGCCAATGCGCGCAGTGAAATCTCCAATAATTAAGACCGCCTTATGCCCTGCATCTTGGAAAGCCCTGAGCTTCCGAAACACAATGCTATGGCCCAGATGCATTTCACTACCTGTTGGGTCAATGCCCAATTTGATTCTTAATGGCTCTTTAGTCTTTGATGCTTGATCTAAACGACTAACAAGACTCTGATCAGAATCCATATTGTCGCTTGTGGGAAACAAATCCCCTAACCCTCTAGTCACCCAAGATGGCAAGGATTTTAGCTTCTCCGCCATAAGAAGAAGTTCTCTATCTCAAAAGATCGTATATGGGCATTGATCTGAAAAAGCAAATTCAGGGATCAAGCTGAGATTTCATCCTCTCCAATGTGCTATTCATTTGATCAAACATTTGTTCTGGAGTAATTCCAAATTGACTCAGTTGAGTTCTTAACTGCTCAACTGTCATCTTCGCCTGAAAATCCTCAGAGAGTTCAAAACGCTTCATAAAAACTTTGTATCTACCCATCAGCTCTTCCATTGTGTCTATAAACATTTTTTTCCCTTCACGATCAAACTTTCCATAATCTGAGCCAAGTTTCATTAGCTCTTGATAGTCCGCAAAAAGCCTTTTTGCTTCCTGCTGAACAATCTCTGACTCAAAGAAAGACATAACCATTGGGTTAGTTGATTCCCTTCTTTTCGAAGACGTCTTTACTTAACATAGAAATAATACAGAAGTCTCTCGACTAGAGTATTAATCTTGCAATCAAAGGGTTTCTTTGACAAAGAAAAGGCTTAGAAAAAATGGTATATAAATTTTCTAGCAAACCATAAAGTAAAGAAAGGGTGAAATCACCCAACATCTACTAATGGTTCCCAATACCCAATCCATGCCACCTGAACGGAATAGAACTTATAGAGAAGTCAAAGGCAAAATATCATGGTTCTTTAACTAAAAGAACTGATACCTTTTTTTCTGCCACTCTCAATCTATCAAAATGTCAAGAACTAAGTATTATCTGTTTTTTAACAAGGTGTCTAGGCATGCCACGACGCCACTGGTTAGATCCTTTAGCTCGACAAGTCCTGAGAGCAACTGGACAATTGCCACTGAACAAAAAACATCCCAATCCAACATCTATTTCTCGAAAAGATGCTATAGAAAATGAGTTAGAACAAATCAGGCAAAAACAAGCAAAATCCCTAGAACTTCTATGTATTGACGTCAATCGAGCAACTGCTTCTCAATGGAGACAATTACCTGGTTGCACCGAATCAATGATCCATCTACTCATGAGACTTCAAAAAGGTGGCGTTCAATTAAGTGGTCATGAGGATCTTTCAAAACTTCTCGAACTACCAGAAAAGATTTTAAAAGACTGGGAGCCGCACCTTATCTTTCATTGGTATGGAAACTTGCCTGAGGATAAGGAGTCCTATTTAATTGATATGAATAATGCCAATCCTAAATCGCTATTATCAATACTAAATTGGACAGAAGAAAGGTTTGATCGTTTGCTGAGAGAAAGGGAAAGACGTCCTTTCGAAAACCTTGCAGACCTCCAGGAGAGACTTGTATTACCACCTAGCTCAATTGAAAAACTAATAGGTGTTGTCTATTTCGGATCCAAAGCAAAAGGGCCATCACTCCCTCCTAATAAATAGATGAGTTTTTCTGAAAGACAAAAGCAACTTTTGTATGAAAATATTACTGTTAAATCTCATTCATTAGAAATCAAGCTAAGTCCAGATTGTTTAAAACAATGGCAAAAGAATATACATGCTCACCAAACAATGATCTTTAACAATAGAACACTAATTCCAAAGCAAACCTCATTATTCCCATCAGAGAATACAGCTCTTGTTGAACAGTTTGAACCTTTAAGTCTTACTCCCTTATCTTTAGATTTCTGGAGATGGCCTTCATCTTCTCATCATGGCCCTGCAATTTATTTAGTTATGGACAGACCGGAAGATCTGGACAATCCAATTATTTTATATATTGGCGAAACAATCGCAGCAGAAAAACGATGGAAAGGAGAACATGATTGCAAAAATTACTTGGCCTCATATTCAGAAGCACTTTGCAATGCTGGATTAAAGAAAAAGCTTAGCATTCGTTTTTGGTCAGATGTGCCAAGAAACACACGCTCAAGAAGGGAAGTAGAGCAGCTTTTAATTCAATACTGGCTACCTCCATTTAACAAAGAGACTAGGGAACGATGGAAAACACCATTTACTCACACTGATTTCTAAAGCTAATAGCTAGCATTATTTAGGTTACTTAGAACAAAATGAGAATCTCTATCTACACTGGGCATTTGCAGGAATGGCAAGGAAGTGTATTAATAGTTGGATTAGTAGAAGAAAATCTAGATTCCCAGTTAGTTGAGCTTGACAAACGTTTTGATGGGAATATTTCCAAAGGACTTAATCGTCAAGATTTCAAAGCGAAAGAAAGTCAGGTAGCGGTGTTCGAACTTCTTCAAGGAGAGCCTAGTAAATTGATCTTTATAGGGATGGGAGAAACCCAGAAAATTGAGATAGACAATATCTACAATTTTGCCGCTATTGGTGCTAGAAAAAGCCTAGGATCACAAGGAAAGCTTGGAATAAGTATTCCTGAAATCTCTATTGACTCAGCAATAACAACTAAAGCAATTGGAGAAGCTTTTCGTCTTGCAACATTCAAAGATCAAAGATTTAAAGGAAAAAGTGAGCCAGTTCCTTCTATAGATGCACTTGAAATTCTTAATTTAAATGAATCAGCAGACAGATTTATTGAGCAAATAAATCCAATCTGTTCTGGGGTTGAGCTTGCAAGAGAGCTTGTCGGAGCACCTCCGAACAGCCTGACCCCAAGCTCTCTTGCATCAATTGCAACTGATATTTCAAAACAACATGGGCTTGAGGTGAAAATTTTAAATCAAAAAGAATGTAAAGCAAGAAAAATGGGCGCATTTCTTGCAGTAGCTCAGGGCTCGGATTTAGAGCCCAAATTCATTCATTTGATATACAAAGGGAAAGGTCCCTTGAAAAGAAAAGTTGCTCTTATAGGGAAAGGGTTAACTTTTGACTCAGGTGGCTACAACCTCAAAGTTGGCGCTTCTCAAATCGACCTAATGAAATTCGATATGGGTGGCAGTGCAGCAGTTATTGGTACTGCGCGAGCTATTGCAGAATTATCTCCAGAAGGAATTGAAGTTCATTTCATAGTTGCTACTTGCGAAAACATGATCAACGGTTCAGCAGTTCATCCAGGAGACATTATTACTGCGTCCAATGGAAAAACAATTGAAATCAATAACACAGACGCAGAAGGGCGACTAACCCTTGCGGATGCGCTTGTATATGCGTGCGCATTAAAACCTGATGAAATAGTAGATCTTGCAACACTGACAGGTGCTTGCGTGGTCGCACTAGGCACTGAAATTGCAGGACTTTGGACTGACAGCGCTCAACTTGCTTACTCACTAGAACAAGCAGCTGAGCAGGCTGGAGAAGGGATTTGGAGAATGCCTATGCGTAATTCCTACAAAGAAGGTCTGAAGTCAATGCTTGCAGACATCAAAAACACAGGTCCCCGACCAGGAGGTTCGATTACAGCAGCACTGTTTCTAAAGGAATTTGTTGACCAATCAATCCCCTGGGCTCACATAGACATCGCAGGAACAGTATGGGCAGAAAAAGAGCGTGGAGTAGATCCTGCTGGAGCAACAGGATATGGAGTTAGAACACTAATTAATTGGATAACTAATTCTTATTCAAAGTAATTATCTATTTAAACCACAATTTAAGAATCCCATGCTGCAGGGAACTAATCAAGATGCAGCCGCTGTGATCTTGACCTTGGATTCCCTCTCAAGGAGACGATCAGAAAACGAACGCTCCATAGGACTCTCTAAAGCATGAATTTGCCAATTTGCTCTATCAGAACAAGTAGCAAGAACTCTCTCTAAATCATCTGATGCCATTTGAGGGGAAGCATAAGGCCCAATATGACGTGTAACCAAACCATCTTTTACGGTCAGCAAATACATACATCCCCTTACCTAAAGATCCATCGGATGTTAATCAAATTTTTCCAGGATAGGGATGGGTGTAAACCCGTATTTCCCTAAAAACTGTATCAACGGAACGTGAATTTAATCTTTTCCTAAGGATTGGGACAGTTTTTGCCATTCTTTGCCAGTCCTAGCCGTGTCACCCCAAACCTGATCGAGTCGTGCATCTCTGCCGCAAGTGTAACGATAGAACTGATATTTCCGCTTATTTAACTCAGCAAAGTTCTGATGGTAGTCCTCTGCCGGCCAAAACTGCTTAGCATCTTTTATTTCAACTCTAATCAAACCTAAAGGCTTATCTAATTCAACAGATGCGTCATGCTTGCTTTCAACAGCTTCGACCTTCTGCTCATCATTCTGAGTAAAAATAACTGGCTTATATGATCTTCCTCGGTCGCAAAATTGACCTTGATCATCTAAAGGGTCTACATTTCTCCAATAACTCCTTAGAAGCTCTTGATAACTAATTTGCGAGCTATCAAACTTAACCAATACTACTTCTTGATGACCATTATGGTTCTCATAAGTAGGATTCATTAAATCACCACCAGAGTAGCCACTAATTACAGAAACAACTCCTGGCAGCCTCTCTAGATCATGTTCCAAACACCAAAAGCAGCCTCCAGCAAAAATAGCTTTTGAATCTAAAGAATAAGAGGCATAAGGGTAGCTAAATATTGTCACTAAAAAGAGCAATAATATGATAAGTTTTTTTATAAGCTTTCCAAAATATTCCATTGGCTAATGAATTAAGTCAAGAATCTTTTTAGCCGCTCTATCTGTCACACCAGGATCTCCAAGTTTTTCTTTTAATCTAGTGTATCCATCTAACATTGAAGACCTTAACTTTTCATCATACATTAATTTGGTTGCAGAGCTTACTAGAGCATCAGTAGTAAAGTTTTCTTGGACAAGCTCTGGAATCAATCTTTCGTTAAGCATAAGATTAACAGGTGAAATATGCTCTACCTTAAATTTAAGCAACCTACGAGCCAAAAATGCTGTAACCCGACTAACTTTATAAGCAGCAATCTGTGGAACATTATTCAAAGCCAATTCCATATTAATTGTTCCTGATTTACCTAAAGCGAGTGTAGCCGCACAGAACAAATGATGTTTTATAGAGTCATTTTCTGAAGCTGGAATAACTCTACCATTCACACCTTCTTCAATCAATTGCATCTTTAAAGTCTCTTCAAAACTTTTCAATCCAGAAGGTATTATTACATAAATAGAAGGATCTCTAGACTGCAAAACTGCTGCCGCCTTTAATAAAGTAGGAAGCAAGTAATAGAGCTCTTGTGACCTAGAGGCTGGAAAAAGAAGTAATACCTTTTGATTAGATTCTAATCCGAGATGTTTTAATGCATCCTTTTGAGTAGTCACAGACTTAATAGTATCAAGCATTGGATGACCAATCCACGAAACCTTGCCTCCTCTACTTGCGTAAAAATCAGCTTCAGCCTTAAATATTGCAAGGATTTGATCAGAAAAGCTAATTAAATCTGTTGTCCCATCTTCTCCTATTTTCCAAGCCCATTCTTGAGGGGCAATGTAATAAGTAATAGGAATATCTGCATACTTTCTTCGAAACTTATTACCAATACGAATATTGGGGCCCATATAATCAATTAGAACAACTGCATCTGGAGGATTTTTGCTGAAGAACTTATCCAGCTTGGATTGAATTTTAAGTGTGGGTAAAATATATGGGAGCGCCTCCCAAATACCAATTGAGCCTATTCGCGAAGTATTAGCTAATAGTTTTGCTCCTGATGCCTCCATACGAGATCCGCCCAAAGCAATAACTTCAAGATTCAATGATCTTCTAGATGCTTCTCGATATAAAGCCTTAATCAAAAGACTTCCCTGCAAATCTCCTGAAACTTCACCAGTACTAATTAATAAACGCAGCATCAATCACGGCCTTGAATGAAAGGCATAGGTCCTCTTCGTCCTTTTTGAACTGAAGCCTGAATAAAGTCGCAAAGATGTTTAGAAGAAGCCATAAGGTTCTCCTCTCTAGCAAGCTTTAAAGATTCAGCAAGTACATTGTTAGAACGAAAAAGCAAACTCCATATTTCCTGAAGTTGCCTTAATTCACTAGAGCCATCTTTAACAATTGCGCTACGCTTTAATCCAACTCTATTCAATCCACGCATTCGTCCAGGGTGACCTTCAACTAAACAATAAGGTGGTACATCTCTATCAACCCTAGTCATACCTCCAACCATTGCAAGACTTCCTACATGAACAAACTGATGAATTCCTAGACATCCTCCAATAACGGCACGATCTTCTATAACAACATGGCCAGCAACCTGAATACTATTTGACATGACAATGCGATTACCTAACTGACAGTTATGTCCCAAATGACAATAAGCCATCAACAAATTTTCATCCCCAATTTGAGTTATCTCTCCTTCATTTGTTGCTCGATTAATTGTTACACACTCTCTAAAGGTATTTCCGTTACCAATAAGAACTTCTGTATCAGCCCCACGATACTTTAAATCTTGCGGTTCTAAACCTATACATGCTCCTGGAAAAATTTTATTACGTTCACCAATTGTCAATCTTCCATCAAGTACAACATTAGGTCCTATCCATGTATGAGGTCCAACTTTTACATTTGGTCCTACTACTGCACCAGGTCCAACAGAAACCCCAATATCAAGCTCAGCCTTGGAATCAACAACTGCCAAAGGATGTATCTGAGCAGGCCTCTCTGATGTCATCATTGCAGCGGCACAAAGCTTATCCATAGCGGTCAATCCATCAAGGAGAAAGTCAAATCACCTGAACAGACCAATTGATCATCAACTTTTGCTTCAGCACGAATCTTTCCAAAACGCTTTCTTTTCAAACTGATTAGCTCACATTCAATAACAAGCTGATCACCAGGGACTACTGGGCGTCGGAATCTCACACCATCTATTCCTGCGAAAACGAAAAGACCTTCAGGCAAATCAGGCATTTGAGTAACAATAAGTCCTCCCACCTGAGCCATAGCCTCAACAATCAAGACACCAGGCATTAATGGTCTCCCAGGAAAATGCCCCTGAAACTGAGGCTCATTTAATGTCACATTTTTAATAGCAACTGCACGAAGACCTGGCTCATGTTCAACAACACGATCAACAAGAGCGAAGGGATATCTATGGGGTAGTAAACCCATAATTTGCTCACTATTGAGCACTGAGACAAAAGGAGAGGATTCAGTCAAGAGGAAAAAGCTGGTTCAGGGCAGGCTTTGTAAAGAGCAGATGCAAAATCCGCATGAAGTCCATGGGACCCCTTATAGACAATGACTTGAGCTTTGGGGAATCCCACGATCGCCAAGTCACCTATCAAGTCCAATAGCTTATGGCGAACTGGTTCATCTTCAAATCTCAAGGGCGGATTAAGCCAATTATCACCATCACATATAAGAGCATTTTCTAATGAACCTCCTTTAATCAAGCCAGATTCCATTAACTGATCAATCTGATCAGAAAAACCAAATGTTCTTGCTGGAGCAATCTCATTAACAAAGTTTTGAGGTGTTAAATCAATAGAAAATATCTGCCTGCCAATTGCCTTGTATGGAAAATCAATAATACCGATCAAGCTAAATTTTGTGGATGGAACTGCACTAATCACACTACTACCACGATTCAAAATCAAAGGAGCTTTAATTTTATCTAAAGGCTTGCGAGCCACATCTATTCGCCTAAGACCTGCCTCTTTAATTGCCTCAACCCAATCAAGTGAAGATCCGTCTAATAAAGGTATTTCCTCTCCAGAGACTTCAATGTGAACATGACTTAAACCACAGCCAGCCAATGCTGCCAGCAAATGCTCAACTGTTTTTAACTTTTTAGATCCACATTCCAGAGTTGTACATAGTTGACTTTCTCTCAAATGTTCAACCCTTAGAACAGTAGGAAGTTCACCTTTATCCAGCCAGGAGACTTGAAAACCTTCTTTGTCAGAAGGATTCAATCTGACTAAACATTCCTCACCACTATGTAAACCAATACCAGCTCTTGAAACCGAGCCAGCAAGAGTCCAAGCATCTTCATAATCTTTAGGCAAATAACTCACTAGAATTTCCAGCCAACACCTAAGTTAAATCGCCATTCACCATCAAGATCCTGACTAGCAGCTTCCAATCGAAGAGGCCCAACTGGTGTATTCACGATCAACCCAGAACCAAGTGAAAAACCTGAACCAGGCTTTTCTAGAAGCTTACCTGGCTTACCTGGAACATTAGACTGTGACCCCAAATCAGAACCGGCATCAACAAAAACAGAACCTGAAACTATATTCCAAATAGGAAATCTATATTCAACAGAAGCTTCACCATAACTCCTACCAACAGCTAGATCACAAGAACTCCAGCCTCTTACAGAATTAGATCCTCCTATACAAAAAGCTTCATAAGGTGGCAATTGTCCAAGGATAGTAGCGGCCTTTAGTTGAATGCCAACAGCTTGAGGGCAATTACTTTTTTCTCCTGATTTAGGTCTACAGCCCTTTGCAATCTTTAACCAATTAACAGGGATGAAATGAGAATAACTCATTCTTGCTCTATTAAAGGTAGGAGAATTTTCTCCAATTGAAATAAATTGCTCTGAACCAAAACTCAAGAAATTTCCAGATGTTGGATTCCTAGAATCATTTAATTTGTTATAAGTTGCTGCTGCCCTAACGCCAAACAAACTATTTTCTTCAGCACAGTTGAAAGCTATGCAAATAACATCACTATTTAAAACTTTCCCCTGAGAAATGCCTCTATTAACTGCCCCATATGGTCGTTTATCTCCAGAGTAATCAATTGGCTTGATACTTTGGATATTCATTCCAAGCAATACACTCCATGGAACCTTCTTATATGGGTCTCCACCATTTAGGGGCCTTGCAAAAGAGAAGTTAAAACCTTTTCTTTGTAAGGCAACTGAATTACCCTCATACTCAAACCAACTCTTTTCAGGAAATAATTTTTTTGCATCTGCTACGGATGAAAACTTACCTTCACTATGCTCATCTGATGAAATATCAAATGCATAATTACTGCCTGAATCATTATAATCTTTAAGAGTTCTGATAATTCCAGAATCATCACTTCTAAAGATCTGAGGCACCTCTCTACTCAGGAAAATTGATGTCCTAAAAGAAGTTCGGTATTCATCTCCTCTAATCCATGGATCAGAGAAACTAAGGTTCGCAAGTCCTCCATATTGCCCATAGGTCAAATTCAAAGTTGAACTCCAAGCCCTCCCTAAAAGATTCGTGTCCTGGATTCCAACTTGCCCAAATACACCTTGACTTTGGCTATAACCAATACCACCAGACAAAGAGCCTGTTGTTTGCTCAGTTATCCCTAAGATGATTTTTACATGACCAGGCTTTTTAGATACAGGCTTCAAAGTAACTTTAATATCACTAAAAAGAGAGGTGCCATAAAGTCTTTTAATATCATTTTCTAATGCATTACGATTAAAAGATTCACCAGGCTTAATTGAGATCTCTCTTTTTACAACCCACTTTTTAGTTTTACCTTTAATAAGATTACCTTCCTCATTATTTGTCTCTCCATCCTGATTTAAAAACTGAACTTCAATATCTGAAACAACTCCTTGAATAATTGTCAGTTTAACCACTCCATCGGAATTAATTCTACTAGGCCCTGAAATCCGAGCCAATGAATAGCCTTGTTTGACATACCACTTTCTGAGTTCCTTCATCCTAAGTTGAAGAATATTCAAGTTAAGAGTCTTTCCATATTCCGGACTAAAGATCTTGTCAATTATCTTCTGATTAGTGTCTTCATCTTCAAGTGAAAGTTCTACCTTATTCAGAACAGGATTAGGCTCAACATTAACCAAAAGCTGAACCCCTAATGGAGTGTTAACAGGATCAATCTTTACGCCGGAGAACCATCCAGTTGCATAAACAGCATCTAAGTCTAGCTTGAGTTGTTGTCTCGTTACACTACTGCCAGGTCTAGACTTCATTGCATCATAAGCAGCAAATTCTAAACGTTCCTGGTCTGGATGATTATCAAGTCCTTTAATAACAACTTCTGAAATTAAAACTCTTACCTTTGAATCATTCTTTTTATTAGCCTTACGAAAAAATTCATTAGATCGATTATCTGTAGAAGAATTACCAATCAAGGTTTTGCCTGACTTGTTTTTGTCAATATTTCCTTCATGACTAACTACTGAATTGCTAGAAGGGAGCGAAAAATCAGCTTGCCTCCCAAGCTTTAAGTCAGATGATATGACCAAGAAAGGAAACAACGCTGCCAGACCATATGATCCTTTTCGCAGGAAGCTCGATTGACCTCTGATGAAAAATCTAACCATGAACTGAAAGAAGTACTGATAAATAGCTATAAACCTAGGCTGACATTACTTGTATATGCGTGGATTGGGGGATATTTCCTGTATTCGTTTGAGGATTTCAGCGTATGCCTCTACAACACCGCCAAGATCCTTTCGGAAACGATCCTTATCCAGAATACGGTCTGAACTGCTATCTGCTCTTGCATCCCAAATCCTGCAAGTATCCGGACTGATTTCATCAGCAACAATCAATCTCCCCTCAGCATTAATACCTATTTCCAATTTAAAATCAACTAATATCAAATCCAACTTTTCAAAAAAAGTGCTAAGTATCAAATTGACTTTTCTTACAAGAGTTTCAATTTCATTTCTTTGATTGTTACTTAATATTCCCAAAAGTTCTAAACGAGCCTCAGTAAGCAAAGGGTCCGAAAGACTGTCATCTTTAAAATATAAATCTAACAATGGGGAAGAAAGTTCTGTCCCTTCTGTAATTGGGGTCTCTTTACATAAAGAACCAAAGGCAATATTCCTAACAACTACTTCCAAAGGTATTATCTCAACACGCTTTGCGGCCATCCATGAATCCGATACCAATCCAAGATAATGAGTATCAACTCCTTGAGCTTCTAGTAATTCGAAAAGATGAGACGAGATCTGGCAATTAAGAATTCCTTTCCCTTTCAACGAAGACTTCTTTAGAGCATTGAAGGCTGTTGTGTCATTTTTAAACTCCACAAGCACTTGTCCTTTCTTATCAGAATCAAATATTCTCTTAGCCTTTCCTTCGTAAAGAAGTAAACCGTGATTAGGTGCCATAGAAGTATTCCTAGTAAGAAATGAGTCCTAACTTGCCTAGAAGATCAAGACATTACACTTCAAGAGATTAACTGGTTTATCCAAGTAAATGCCATGAACACGAATTCATTTGGTTTGCCATGAACATTTATCAAGGTGCAACCAAAATTGCTATAGCTTTAAAAGGTTCTAGCATTTAAAGCTCACAGGCATTTAGACCATTTGACCCACACGCCGCCCAACTTAAAAATTTATAAGTGAACTTCAGTGAAAGAAAACACATCTGCAAAGCAACCCTTGCCTTCACCTAAGAAAATCCTCGTTATAGGCAATGGAGGAAGAGAGAATTCCCTTGCATGGGCACTTACAAAAAGTTCAAATATAGAAAGTGTCTGGATAGCCCCTGGGAATGGAGGCACAAAAACAATTCCTGGATGTCGTCAGATTGCTGTCAATGAAGAAGATTTCGTGCAACTCTTGAAAATAAGCAAAGAGAAAAAAGTAGATTTAGTGGTAATTGGTCCCGAAGCACCTCTTGCTGCTGGCCTTGCAGATCAATTCAGGTCAGAAGGTTTTGCAGTTTTTGGCCCAGGTCTAGAAGGATCAAGACTTGAAGCAAGCAAAGCCTGGGCAAAGTCATTCATGCTTGAAGCCGGAATTCCAACGGCAAAATACTGGACCGCAAGTAACGAAGCAGAGGCCCTTGAAGTCTTAACTCAACAAAACATCCCATTAGTCGTCAAAGCAGATGGCCTGGCTGCAGGAAAAGGAGTGACTGTTGCAGAAACAGTCAAAGAAACCAAAGAGGCCATTAGCGAAGCTTTTAAGGGCAAATTTGGAATTGCAGGAGCTCAGATTGTTCTCGAAGAACGTCTTGAAGGTCCGGAAGTGTCTGTATTTGCATTATGTGATGGCAAAAAGATTCTCCTTTTACCACCAGCGCAAGATCACAAGCGTCTTTTAGAGATGGACAAAGGTCCAAACACAGGGGGAATGGGTGCCTATGCTCCCGCACCACTTCTAAGTAAAGAAGACTTAGAATTAATAAAAAAATCAATCTTAGATAAAACGCTTACGAATCTAAGAAAAATGCGAATTGATTTCAGAGGTGTTATTTATGCAGGACTCATGTTGACCAAATCAGGACCCAAAGTAATTGAATATAACTGTCGTTTTGGTGATCCTGAATGCCAAACCTTAATGCCTTTGATGGGTCCGCAGCTTGCAGAAGTGTTAAATGCTTGTGCCCTTGGATCATTAGACAAAGCCCCAGAACTTGAAATCTCTACCAGTTGTAGTGCATGCGTTGTAGCAGCAGCATCTGGCTATCCAGAATCACCCCAAAAAGGCGACATAATCAACATAAACCTTGAAGAAAGCAATCAGAGACAAGTCTTTCATGCAGGCACTATATGCAACGCCGAAGGAAAATACCTTACCTCTGGAGGAAGAGTCCTTGCAGTAGTCGCTCAAGGGGATGACTTTGATGAGGCTTTCAAGAATGCTTATCAAGGTCTAGAACAAATTGACTTCAAAGGAATGAAATATAGAAAAGATATCGGGCATCAAGTTAGACAGCTCTAATCTATGAATAGTCAATACAAATAAATGGCCACTACTAAAAAGGCCGCTTTAGAGATTTGGGCCACAGCCAAAACAGACAATCTTCCCTCAGAACCTAAGAATATTTGGGAGAAGCTGAATTTTTGGTGGCAAGAAATAAGTCTTCAAGCAAAGTTACTAGCCATTGCAACCCTTAGTGTCAGTTTGCTAATGACAGGAATTACATTTTTTTCTCTAAATGTTATTCAAAGAGATGCAGGACTAAATGACACCAGATATGCAAAAGATTTAGGCCTTCTATTGTCAAGTAATGTCTCTGAGCTAGTTGCCAAAGGTCAAACCAGAGAACTAGCTAATGTTGCAGAACAATTCTGGCGATCTAGCAGAAACTTGCGTTACATATTTTTTGCTGATCAAGATGGTGTGATTTTCTTGGGGATACCAATTAGTGCAACACCAACAATTAAAGACAGCGAACTCCAGTTAAGTCGAAGAATTGAGATACCCCAAGAATTCAGGCAAAAAGCTCAAAATCCACTAGTAAGGCAACATCTCACACCTAAAGGACAAGTCAACGACGTATTTGTCCCATTGATTTGGCAGGGAAAATATCTCGGGAGTCTTGCAATTGGCGTAAAGCCTAACGAAACAGCCCTGACAAGCGCTGCCCTAACAAGAGAAGTTACCGTAGCAGTTTTCATCTCCATCTGGGTATTAGTAATACTTGGAGCAGTAATAAATGCAAGAACAATTACAAGACCCGTAAGAGAGCTTTTGCGTGGTGTTAGAGATATTGCAGCAGGTAACTTTAAATCGAGAGTATCTCTTCCTGTCAGTGGGGAGCTAGGAGAACTATTGAATGGTTTTAATGCAATGGCCTCACAACTTGAAGAATATGATGCAGGGAATATTGAAGAACTAAAAGCGGCTCAAGTAAAACAACAATCTCTGATTGCAACAATGGCTGATGGCGCAATTCTTCTTGATGAAGCAGGAAGAATAGTTTTAGTCAATCCAACAGCAAGAAGACTCTTCCGCTGGGAGGGAAGAAATATTGAAGGTCAAGATTTTATCAATCAACTTCCAGAGTCTCTAGCAAATGAATTACACGCACCCCTTACATCTTTATTAACTAATAGTAAAGATAAAAACGACTTAAGATGCAGCCTTTCTGAACCAATCAGAACACTACGAATAATGCTCCAGTCCGTCAACGATTCTTCAGGTGAAACTCTTAAGGGAATCGCCGTGACAGTTCAGGATTTAACAAGAGAAGTTGAGCTGAATGCTGTCCAAAGTAAATTCATAAGCAATGTTTCGCATGAACTTAGGACACCACTTTTTAACATCAAAAGCTACGTAGAAACACTATATGATCTTGGAGATCAGTTAACAGAGGAAGAAAAAAAGGATTTTCTAGAGATTGCAAATAATGAAACCGATAGACTAACAAGGCTAGTTAATGATGTCCTAGATCTATCTAGATTAGAATCCGGCAGAGAAGTTCAATTTGAACCCATTGATTTACGCACCGCAATGGAACAAATAATTCGCAACTATAAACTTAATGCTGACGATAAGAAGGTTAAACTTCAACTTGATATAGAAGACAGTCTCCCAAAGATTTTAGGCAATTGGGATTTACTTCTTCAAGTAATGGACAACTTAATTGGCAATGGTTTGAAATTCAATAAAGATGGAGGAACTATCAGAATAAAAGCCTACACTTGGCCAGATATTTGCAACTTTACACCTTTAACAAGCACTGATTCAGCACCACATTGTGAGCTTATTTCTCCTTTACCAAAGCTACGTGTTGAGATTGGAGATACAGGATGCGGCATTAGTTATAATGATCAGAGAAACATTTTTGACCGATTCTTTCGTGTAGAAAACACAGTGCACACAGAGGCAGGAACAGGGTTAGGACTTTCAATAGTAAGAGGAATTATTGAGAAACATGGAGGACAGGTAAGGCTAGCTAGCGAACCTGATGTAGGAACAACTTTCTGGTTTGAACTTCCTCTGGAGGGTGCAGACAAGGATGAACTTCAACTCCAATTAGAGAGAAAAAACAAAAACTGGAGAACAGAAAGCATATAAATACAGGATCAGCTTTGATCCGCTAATTCATATCAATTTTTTTAAATACTCCTGGCAAATCACCTTTTTCATCAACGCTAATACGATGGGGGGCTCCACTAAAGATCTGTTCAAAATTTGCAAATGAATCTTTTATTTCAGGTCCTTTGCTTGTAATAATAAACTCACGAATTCGTTTATCATGCCATGAACCTCTCATCTTAAATACATTAACTGCTCGTGCCATCTCTCCTCTAATCTCTACATACTGAAGCAAAAGTATTGTATCAGTAATTGTAGATATATGAGAGTCAGTAATTGAATGACTTCCCATGAATTCCTCTGCTGTATTTGTAAAGAAGCCTGCAATTTCCTCTTGTTTTGCATATCCTGTTACCCCAATCACAAATTGTCTAAAAGCATTTAGACTCACTCCACGAGCCAAGGCCGAAAGAGAGTCAATTGCCAATCTTGAGGGCTTAAATTGAGTAATTTCAGTCTTTATAATTTGGAGATGATCTTCTAAGCCTGTTGACTCAGGATAAGCACAGATAATTTTCAACAAACCATCTCTTTCCATCTCTTCAAAATCAATACCCCAACTAGTTGCATTACGTAAAAGCTGCGCTCGAGACTCTTCATAAGCAAAGAGGATTGCGCGTTCTTTATTTCGATAAGCATCTTCAATAAACTTCGAAACCAACATTGTTTTTCCAGTACCAGTTGCTCCTGTGGCGAGGATGATTGAATCTTGAAAGAATCCTCCTCCACACATTTCATCAAGATTTGGCACACCCGAACTAATTCGGACATTCGAAGATCTTTGAGTTAGGCGCATTGCACCTAAAGGGAAGACACTTATTCCTTCCGCACCCATTGTGAAAGGGAATTCTCCTTTCATATGAGTTGTCCCTCTCAACTTAAGTATCTCAACTGTTCTTCTCCTTTTCTCCGCTTCTAATACATTCCTCAGAATTACAACATTATCGGAAACGAATTCTTCAACTCCATACCTTGCAATTGGCCCATATTCATCTATACGCTCAGTGGTCATAACTGTTGTTACACCTATCTCCTTTAAACGAGCAATTAAACGAAAAATCTCTCTCCTTACAACATAAATAGCATCATATTGTTGAAACACAGCAGTCATCGAATCAATTGCTACTCGCTTAGCCTTATATTTTTTTATTGCATAAGTAATTCTCTCAATTAATCCTGACAAATCAAAGCTTCCTGCCACATCTTGTCCATCAGGATCTGGAGAAGCATCAAGAATAAAAAGCTTATCTTGATCTATCAGCTCTTGAAGATCCCAGTCAAAACTTGCTGCATTCCTAATAATATCTGCAGGAGACTCTTCAAAAGTGACAAAAATTCCAGCCTCGTCAAAATGGCGAATCCCATGATGAAGATATTGGAGCGAGAAAACTGTCTTACCAGTACCAGAGGTCCCGCTAACAAGTGTGCTTCGACCTGTAGGCAAGCCTCCTTGGCATACATCATCAAACCCCTCGATTCCAGTCGGGAGCTTCTGGACCTGCATCTTGACAGGAGAGTCTGGAGAGGACGACTTCATAGTCACCAATTACTAATGAAAACCTATACACAAATTTCCAGTTAGACATCAGCTCCACTAGGAGACTTAAGGATTTCCTTGGGTAATGTTCTCTTCTGCAAACCCAACGAAATCAGAAGAAATCAACCCTTGATCATCTAATTCGTCATAAAGCAAGTCCAGTCCTATCAAGACTCTTTCTCTATCCGACAAGTCACCGATTATTCTGCGAACGGGTGGAGGCAGAATCTTAGATAACGTTGGAGTAGCCAAGATTTTATCTTCCTCTGCAAGCTGAGGATTCTTCAACACATCAATTATCTTCAAAGCATAGACACCTTGAAATTCTGTATCAAGTATTTCTCTAAGGGTTTTAAGAGCTCTCATAGAGTTGGGAGTGTTTCCGGCAACATAAAGCTTCAGAATGTAAGTTTTTTTAGGTTTCATAAGCAGAGTCTATAGATCTCATAAGAAAAAGCTTTCAGAAAATACATTTAAACAACATAAGCTTGACTAATAGTGCTGTTAGAAGAGAGGATGTAACTTCTTTCTAAGACTGCTAATAGGCCAAATCGAATTAATTTACTTTTGAGCTATTGCCCAAAGATAATTAAATCGAGCCTATAGGCGTCTAAAATTCATGCCCAAAGAATCTCCTTCCTCATCAGTTGATAGCCAACCAGGCCCATATGCCATTGTTGAGACTTGCGGTCAACAATTTTGGCTTCAAGCTGATCGATACTACGATTTAGATCGTCTCAAGGCCAAGGTTGATGAGAAAGTTACCTTGGACAATGTCTTACTTATAAATGACGGGAAGAAGATAACTTTGGGCAAGCCCTATATAAAAGGTGCAACTATCAAACTTAAAGTTCTAGCTCACAGAAGAGGTCCAAAGATAATCGTATATAAAATGAGACCCAAGAAAAAAACTCGAACAAAGAATGGCCATCGTCAAGAACTAACCAGGGTATTAGTCGAGTCTATTTCTATTGAGGGAAAGTCATCTTCCGCTAAAGTTGAGACTTCTAAAGCATCCTCAACTAAGACCTCCTCAACTAAGGCTGCCTCAGCCAAATAACACTACATTCACACTTATCTTTTCATCCCAATGGCACATAAAAAAGGTACTGGTTCAACACGCAATGGTAGAGACTCCAATTCCAAAAGACTTGGGGTCAAGGCCTATGGAGGTGAAACAGTAACCGCAGGTTCAATCCTCATAAGACAAAGAGGGACTTCAGTACTTCCTGGAATAAACGTAGGCAGAGGAAAAGATGACACCTTATTCGCCTTAAAAGATGGGATAGTTAATTTTGAAAGTATTAAACGCGGATTGCGTAACCGTAAACGGATCAATGTTGCACTTGCCAAATAATAAATAAAAGATCTATATATTTTTTTTAGAAGGTTGATAGGCACGTGTTGTAATCAAAAAAGGGTGAAAAATTTCGATAAACTTACTTTGAAGAGTTTCAAAAAACTCTTTAATCATTGCAATATCATCAAAGTGAAACGGGTACTCCCCTTTAAATCCTTTAAAGAAATACCAATTCATCAGCAGGATTGATTGGGGAGATAATCTTTCCAGAAAAGAGATAAGAGTCTTAGAAGGATTCGGCAAATGTTCTAACACATCGAGACAAACCAAAGTATCAAAAGAAATTGTTCCAGTGCTTTGAAGGTCCCTGTGTACAGAAATCATTTCAGACAACCCAAGCATTTCAGCTCGTTGCTTAACAAAGTTCCGATTATCTGGATTTAAATCAACAAACCAAACATGGTCAACTTCCGGATGAGCTCCCAAAGCAAGTGCATGAGTGCCAATACCTCCTCCGAAATCCAAAACTTGGCCACGAGCAAAAATATTTTGAAGGCGCAAAGTATTTGCAATGTAATCAGCACTCCTAAGATGCCATGCTGCAAGATCTAATAAATGGGCAGTCCCGACTTCTTTTTCATAAAAATCAGATGCATCCTTAGAGGTTAAAGAGCCGGGATGAATAGCTGCCAGGTCATCCGAACCACAAGGCAAAAGGCTCTCGAGTTGATTCACAGATAATTGCAAGTAACTAGCCAAATGTTGCTTCAAATCAAAACCCGTCCGAAGAAATCTTTCTACATTAATTTCAGCTCTTTCTAAAGACTGATGCATAATCAAATACCCTATAGGTATTAACTTAGTCCTTTATGACATTTCAGGCATTTAAAAGGAATTTATCATCATCCTCTTTGAGGAGCATTAAATAGTGAAAACCCCTTTTGGGTTTTTAGTCATAGACAAGCCCGCAGGGATTACCTCTCATGACTGTGTTAGCAGATTACGAAAAGTCTATGCAATCAAACGAGTAGGCCATGGAGGGACACTAGATCCAGCAGTGACAGGAATCCTACCTATCGCATTAGGAAATGCAACTAGATTGCTTCCCTATCTACCCAGTGACAAATCATATTATGGGACAATTCAGCTAGGAATAACGACAAACACTGATGATTTAGAAGGAGAAGTTATTTGTAAAAAATCATGGCCAGATATAAACACTCTAGAACTAGAGAAATATCTCAGTGAATTTCGTGGTGACATCAAGCAATGTCCACCTAAATTTTCCAGTGTCAACTTGCAAGGTGAAAGAGCTTATAAAAAAGCTAGAAGAGGTGAATCATTTATTCTACCCACAAAGGAAGTAACAATTCACAAGCTAAATCTAATTAAATGGGACCCAGCCATTGGACAACTGGAAATCAAATTACATTGCTCATCAGGAACTTATATTAGATCAATAGCACGAGACCTTGGAAGCAAAATAAGATGTGGAGGTGCATTGGCTAAACTCAGGAGAACTCAAGCCCTTGGGTTTAAAGAAAGTCAATCAATTCCATTACCTCAAGTATCACAGACAGGCGAGATCCCTTCACTTATTAACCCATTAGAAGCACTGAATCATTTACCGAAATTAAAACTAGTAACAGATCAAGAAAACTTATACTGGAGAACAGGGCGTCAATTTCTCGTAGAAGAAAGTAGATTAGGAAAAGATATAAAATCTAAATCATTTAATATAAATAGAAATTCAATAAATTTAGTTATTATAGATAAGACAGGAGAGCTTGCAGGCATTGCCGTTGCAAATAATTCTTTAATGATCCAACCCAAAGTAGTATTTAATGCACGTGGCTAAAAATAAGTTGATCATATTTACTATTCTATTGCTGATTGATCAGCCCAAATATACACATTAGAATGAAGCTTTAACCAACTTGCAGGAAGATCTTCTGAAACCGAAGAGTTTAAAAGTTTAGAAAGAATACTAGCCTTAGTTTGCCCCGTTACGACTAAATGAATTTTCTCAGCTTGCAATATCTCCTGTATTCCAAGAGTAATTGCATAATCAGGAACTTTATCAACTTCACCACCAAATGCAAAAGCATTTTGCTTTTTAGTGAAAGGGGATAAACAAACTACTCTGCATGAAGATTCTGATCCACTTGGCGGCTCATTAAATCCTATGTGACCATTAGCACCTAAGCCAAGCAATTGCATCCCGATACCCCCACATGAATTTAACTTCTGAAGATAAAGAAAAGCCTCATGATTAGGGTCCTTCGCAATTCCATTAGGTATAAATAATTGCTTTGGGCCTAACTGCAATGGATCACCTAAGTAACATGACATATATCTAATAAAACTTGGAATGTCTTCAACTCCCAAGCCAACATATTCATCAAGGTTAAAACTACACCATCCTTCAAGGAGACTTTCTAGTTGATGTGCTGGCCACCGTTTCAGACGAGTTAGTAATGAACTATAAACAGATGTCATAGTTCTTCCAGTTGCAAGGCCAATTGGTTTAGGAGAAGTTTCAAACAAACGTTTTTGAAGTTCCAATTCAATTTCGTCAACAAGTTCTTCAACAAGATCTGATTGATTAGCTCTTACAATCATCTTGGAAGGAAAGTTATTTGAAGCAATCAACTTTGACACCTTGTGACTATGCTGAGAATTTACAATCTCAATGTATTCTTTATATCAATAGATCTGATTAAATCTAGGCACCTTCTAATCTCAATACTATTTATAAGAGCCAATCGCGACTCCTGTGTAGTAATGAGTAAGAATCTTCCGAAACCCTATCCCCTTTGAAGCCATCCCATGGGCACCCCATTGACTCATCCCTACACCGTGTCCTGCTCCAAAACCCCTAGCCAAAAGAGCAAGACTCTTACCTGAAACTGACACAGGAGAAGAAAGGGTGCTAACAGGTGAACTTGCAATTGACGGTTCAATAGCAGGCAGTTGTTTTAAGCCTGGCAAAGACATCGCTGGAGGTTCTGAGAATTCCGGAATATCTATATCAACAATAGATTCTCCACCCTTACTCCAATCTCTCCAAAAACCTCTAGAACTTCTCATATCAGGAGAAGGAGATTCTCTTCTAAAATTCTTTGAATCCAAGAAGGAATAAAAATATGAGTTATATTTTTTCCTCTTGATTAATTCAATTGGAATAAACTTGAACCTAACCAAACTACTCTTTAACTTAAGCCTATTACGAAGTTCTTTTCCGCTCAAAGAGATAGAAGCCAAAGGTCCATGAATAATAGCTTTTAGAACCCTTCCAGTTTTACTCAGACTAACCAATTCAATATCTAAAACTCCATTAGTTTCAGGAAAGATTTTCTTCAAATCATAGTGATGGATTATCAAATCCCAGTGATGTTTGGGACTGTGCTGATCATCATCCTTAACACTAACTAAATAAGGCAACTGATTTCGCCACAAAGAACCACTATTCTCAGTCATCCCCCCTGAACTGCTATGAAACACTGCATTAATTATTCTCCCTTTGTGAGTCATTACAAGCGAGCGAGTTCTCCTTACAGCCTCAGTCGTTGTTGGAGTTTCAGCTTCTATCCCTAAATAAACTTGGCTGGTTTCATTAGCAGCCACATCAAAAAAAGAACTTTTACGAATTTTCTGAAGTGCATATGTTCTAGCTGCAACAGCCTGAGCCTTCAAAGCTGCCATAGGCCATGATTTTGGCATTTCACTACCAACGACACTGATTAAATATTTCTCAAGATCAATATGGTTAATTACTCTTAATTGATTTTCAACAAAGTAAACTCTTAATTCTCCTCTATAGCGATGTTTACCGAGCCATACACCACGAGGATCATTTGAACTAATCTTTACTAGACCGTTTAAAGGAAAAGAATGAGAACCAGCAGTGCGTTCAGTTAATACCAACTGCATCTTATTAGATCCTTCTGTGTGCAAAACCTGCACAGATCTAGCTCTCTTCTTATCTAATCCAGGGGCTTCAACAAAAAGCGGTTGCCTTCCTGCAGCACGAAATCTAACCTGATTTGAATCTAATAGAAAAACTCGCATAATCTTCCTTGAAGCAGCGAAAGCAACCTGACCAGGAAGAATTGCACAAGTAAAAACTCCTGCAACAACACTGACAAAACATTTGGAAATTAGTCTTCCCAAAACAAATTCTCACTAAGAAACCTAGTTTGCACCCAAGACAGAAGATCTACCAGTAGGCAAACTAGTTACGAGAGCACATTCACCAAGAGCACAAGGCCTTGCAGGTCACTTTTCTAGGAACAAGTTCAGGCGTACCAACACGCGCCAGGAATGTATCTGCCGTAGCGCTTCGTCTACCGCAAAGTTCAGAACTATGGCTTTTTGATTGTGGGGAAGGAACCCAACATCAATTTCTGCGTAGTGATCTACGGTTATCTCAACTTAAAAAGATTTTTATAAGTCATATGCACGGAGACCATATTTTCGGTCTGCCTGGACTATTAGCAAGCATAGGTTTGTCTGGAGAGAGCTCAGGAATTGATCTCTATGGACCTGAACCTCTAGAAAGCTACATTAATGGTGTACTTAGAAGCAGCTCATCTCGCATAGGTTATCCAATTAAATTTCATCAAATTAGTAATAATATAGAGAAGAATCTAGTACTTCTCGATAACGACAAAATAAAAGTTTCTTGCACTCCTCTCATCCATAGGATTCCTGCCTTTGCTTACAGGATCGAACAAAAACCGAAACCTGGCAGATTCAATATTGAACTTGCCAAAGAACTTGGGATTAGACCAGGACCAATCTATGCTGCCTTACAACGAGGTGAAGAAATAACCCTTGACGGTCAGAAAATTCTTAAAGGAAAAGACTTTTGTGGTCCTAAGAGGCCTGGCGTAAGCTTTGTTTATTGTACAGATACACTTTTTTCAGAATCTGCAATAGAACTTGCCAAAGGAGCTGACTTATTAATACACGAATCAACTTATGCACATCAAGATGCAAAATTAGCTTATGAAAGGCAACATTCAACAAGTACAATGGCAGCCCAGGTCGCGTCCGAAGCAGGGGTCAAACAACTTGCATTAACACATCTAAGTCCACGATATTGCCCTGGAAATAGTCTCACTCAAAATGATCTTCTAACAGAGGCAAAAGCTATCTTTCAAAATACTATCCTTGCCAAAGACTTCTTAAAAATTGATATCAAGCCTGACAAGAAATTCAGCTGATTAAAGATAAACTACTTAGAATATCTAAAAAACTATTTAACTCTGAGCATCAGGAAAAAGGTTTGACGCTGCTTTAGAGCGAGGATGACGGCTATACCACCATTCCTGCATTGCTGGAGTAAATCTGAATGAGAACAAGGTTAAAATAGTTTTAGTGGGCTTAGTACCTGGCTGCAAAAGCTCTACAGAATACGAAGGACATCGTTTAGCAGCTATATCTGGTACAAAACGTCGCCCAATTCTTCTCCAACTAGGTTCCTTACTCTTCCAAGCCAATCTGGAACATGGCCATGGGAGCTCTTCTCGATCAAAAAGCCTGCAACAAGGACCAATCACTCTGAAACTATATTGTCCTCCTTCGCTTGAATGGATGCTGCCATGCTCCATCAAGGACTCAATATGGTTGCCTTTATGAGAAAGGGAAGTCAAAACCAAACAAAGGCTGCCAAAGGCACCTATAAAAAAGCCACCCTAAGAGGGTGGCTGATATAGATGGACTTAGCAAGTCCAAACACAAACCTCTTGATACTCAGTAAAGCTCTTCCTCAGAGTGAGTAGTGATTGAGCAATCAGAAGTTGGATACGCAACGCAAGTCAAGACAAAACCTGCCTGTAACTGATCGTCATCCAGAAAACTTTGATCAGACTGATCAACTGTGCCTGCAGTAATTTTCCCTGCACAAGTTGAGCAAGCGCCAGCCCTGCAGGAGTAGGGAAGGTCAATGCCCTGTTCTTCAGCAGCATCGAGGATGTACTGATCATCAGGCACTTCGATGGTTTTATTCAAACCCTCGCTTTGATTAACCAGAGTTACTTTGTAAGAGGCCATAATGAAGATCTAAAAGAGGGTTGGTTGAGCAATGGTAAAAAATATCACGCTAAAGATAAATCCTTTTTACCCAAGAAAGGGCCTAATTAGGCAGTATGTCGTCATTTGAAAATTCAAACTAATTTAAATCCTGTCCAACATAAGCTTTACTTATACTAATAAGGAGAGGAAATCTTTAGCAAGCACCATCTTTCTTTCTCTACTATTTCCGTTATTTTCCAGTCAAGCCCTTCTAATACGGCTATTAATCGAGGCGCCTGGTCTATCAGCACTCCACTCAACAAAGCCTTTCCAGTTGGATTCAATAAATCTTTGAATTTTGGGGCCAATGCTTCAATAACAGACGCAAGAATGTTGCAAAGTAGTAAATCTCCTTTATTACCTCTCATTTTCAACTGAAGTAATTCAATCGAGCCCAAACCAACATCTAAGCAATCAGGAGCCAAGTGATTCAACGCGAAGTTCTCTTTAGTAGAGCTAACAGCCATTGAATCAAGGTCAGCAGCAAAAACTTTTTGAGCCCCAAGTGATACAGCAGCAATTCCTAATAATCCACTTCCACAGCCAAGATCCAAAACTGTCAAATCAACTGGCGGCTCTTGCTCAATTGCTTCCAAGCACAATCGCGTAGTTGGATGACTGCCTGTACCAAAAGCACCTCCAGGGTCCAAGCGTAAGACTTGTCGATGCGAATAAAGATCGGGAACCTCCAACCAAGCCGGCAAAACCAACAAAGTTCTTCCAACAGGATCTGGCTCCCAATGCTTCTTCCAACTCAAACTCCAATCTTCATTCTCAATTTTTTCCCAACAGTAACTTTTTAAATCTAAATCAGAATTTTTAGCTAATAGCTTTAACAATACAATCAAATGCTCTCTGTCTGTTTCCGACCATTCATTGGAAGGTAACCAAACAAATAAAGATCTTATCAAGGGATTTTCTGGAACAAATTGAATTGCATTCCTATGAATACCCAACTGACTAAGTTTCCAAAGAAGTGTCTCCTCAAACTCACAAGAGAAAGGGAGTTCAAGTCGCCACCAGAAATCATCTGAGACAATAGTCATTCAATTTGGTTATTTAATAAAAACCTGTCACAAAGTCACAGGATATGCTTCCTGAATACCGTCAATTGAATGAATAGATTCAAGCAATTCAGAAGGTATTGGGTCATCAATACTTAAAACCATCACCGCATCTCCTCGTACTATTCGACGTCCTACTTGCATTGACGCAATGTTCACATTGTGCTGCCCTAATCGAGAGCCAAGCTCGCCAATAATCCCAGGCATGTCACGATGGCGAGTAAAAAGCATATGCCTGCTTGGAGAAACATTTACGGGGAATTCATCAATACTGGTTATGCGTAAATCACCATCGGCAAATACTGTTCCAGTAACACTGTGACCTCCTTTACCACCTCTAGTTGTTAGTTGTAAAGAACCTCCAGCGAAATCTTGCGTGGATTCATCTTTAACTTCAAGAACATTAATCCCCCTACCTTTTGCTTCTAAAGAAGCATTAACATAATTAATCCTTTCACCTAAGGCACTTGTTAATAATCCTTTCAAAGTTGCAATAACCAAAGGCTGTGAGGGATGTTGAGCAAATTCACCTTGCAAGCGAACTTCTATCTCTTTCATCTGTCCACCTGATAGCTGACTTGCCATAAGACCTAGTGTTTCAGCTAACTGCAAATGAGGCTTAAGCCTATCCATTATTTCTGCACTTAAGCCGGGAATATTAACCGCACTTCTAGCTGGAAGGCCTAAAAGAACATCACGAATTTGCTCTGCCACATCTATCGCAACATTTTCTTGAGCCTCTTCAGTGGAAGCCCCTAAATGTGGTGTCAGGATCAACCTCTCATTAACTAATAAGAGTGGAGAGTCACTTGGGAAGGGTTCCTTCGCATAAACATCTAATGCTGCCCCTGCTATCACGTTTGACTTAACTGCAGTAGCCAAAGCTTCTTCATCAACAATTCCTCCTCGAGCACAATTAACCAACCTTGCAGTTGGCTTCATTGATGAAAGTAATTTCGCATTAACCAAATTTTCTGTCTCTGCAGTCCTAGGAAGATGCAAAGTTATAAAGTCCGCTTGTTTGAAAAGGTCTGCAATGTCAAATAACCTTACTTGCATCTGCTGAGCACGATCAACAGAAATAAATGGGTCAAATGCTATTACTTCCATTCCCATGGCATTTGCAACCTTTGCAACATGTGAACCAATTTTCCCCAAACCAACAACACCCAATGTTTTTTTATAGAGCTCATTGCCTACATACTTCTTACGATCCCAGCTTCCTGAAATAGTGCTTGCATGAGCATGAGGGATGTGTCTCGAAAGAGAAAGAAGTAAAGCCAAAGCGTGCTCTGCAGCAGCAATGGTATTACCTCCAGGAGAATTAACAACCAATACTCCCCTTTGGGTTGCGGCAGGGACATCAACATTGTCCACACCGACCCCTGCTCTTCCAATAATGCGCAAATTATCCGCGACCTCAATTACATCTGACGTAACTTGGGTCCCAGAGCGGATCATCAATGCGTCATATTGAGGAATGATTTTCTTCAACCCTTCAGACGACAGACCTATTTGCTGATCAACCTGAGCCACTTGGCTGAGAATATCAATCCCTGCTTGATCGATAGGGTCAGAAACGAGAACTTTCGTCATAAGAGACTGAAGACTGCCACGCAAAACTGTAATGAGCTAATTCATTTTTGCTCGTCGTTTTGCCCTAAAGGGTTCAGAATTCAAACAATTGAGGAAAAGATTTGTGCCTATCTGCATTGCTATTTTTGATGAAAGAAGCAAAGCCAATCAATTAGTCGAGCAACTTCTAGAGAGCGCAACGCCAATGAACCAATGCAAATTGGTTATGCCGGCCTCATTAAGTAATAATTCAGAAGAGAGAGAAGAGAAGATGAAACAACCAGAAAGCAAAAGCAATTCAACCCCTCTAGACCCAACCGAAATAAATAAAATAAAAATTCTGAATCCAAAACTAAGTAGAGAATCAACTCAAAGGTACATGTCTCTATGGCTAATGCCTTTTGGCTTCATAGCTGGGCTGACATTCACACAGATGACAGGACTGACAACCTTCACAGACTTAGGGCTTTCACCTTGGAGCGAGCCATTAATTGGAAGCCTACTAGGCATGGGTTCAGGATGGATAGGGAGCCATGTAGCAGCAGCTAGTGTCAATACAGATGAGAATGATGACCTGAGTAGCTTGCGTAGGCTTAACGAAGACGGGAAGTGGCTGCTACTAATCGAAACTCCTTTAGAAATTGAATTACCTTGGCAAATAGTTCAAAATTCAAATCCCATTGACATCGTTAGAATCAGTGATTCATGACATTGCCAAGGAAAAAACTACTTAAAGACTGTTCAGATCCCAAAGCAATTGAACCTCTAATAAATCAAGCGGACTCACTAATTAAGACTTGGCAACCAAGCTGGAGTGAATTCGTCACAGCACCAATTCGAGAGGAAGTTATAAAATTAATGGCTCCACTTGAAGATATCTATTGGGAATGTGATGGAGGCCACCCAGGAGCTGAACGACAAAGAATGCAATGTCTACGGGCTTCTTCTCACAACATTTATCCAGCAAAAAAGGCTCCAATAAGTGGAATTCGAATGGAAGGTAATTTTCTATTTGACAAAGCCAAATCTAGCGACTTTCTAGAAAGTTTAAAAAGCTTAGGACTTTCTTCAGAGCAATTAGGAGATATTTGGACCATAAAAGATCGGGGAGCTCAATTACTTTGCACACCAGAAGCTGCCTTAAAACTTGATAGCAGGATTGTATTTATAAGAGACATTCAAATCAGTTGCACAGCAGTAGAGCCAATAGAGCTTCAGCTGCCCTTCAAAAGAACTGCCAAAAAGTTCTACACAATTGAAGCTTCAACACGAATTGATGCAATCGCTTCTGCAGGCTTTGGCCTCTCAAGAGCCAAAGCCGTCAAGCAAATTCACCAAGGCCTTTTACGTCTCAACTGGCGATCAGTAATACAAGGCAGCAAGGTTGTAAAACCTGGGGATCAATTAAATCTTGAAGGGAAAGGGTCTCTAAAGGTATTAACCATTGAACCAACCAAACGTCAACGATGGAAAATTGAATTACTTCGTGAATAACAATAAAGATACTTAAACTGCTAATTTCAACCTGAGAGTTATTTAGGCAACCTCATCATTGTCTAAAAATCCGAAGGGCGATTAGCTCAGAGGTAGAGCACTACCTTGACACGGTAGGAGTCACTGGTTCGATTCCAGTATCGCCCATACCCCCTAAAGGGAAATAACTTTTGGAACTGAAAAGCTTAGTAATTGGTCTTGGCCGCTCAGGTATTGGTGCCGCAAAACTACTCAAGGCAGAAGGGCACAATGTAATTGTTTTAGAAAAAGGGAAAGAACAAAAATTAGTTAAAAAATCCCTAGATCTTATGAAGCTAGGAATCCATGTTGAACTAGACACGCCTTTATCACTAGAAAGTTTTCATCCATGGCTGCACGAAATTGAACAAGTAGTAATCAGTCCTGGAGTGGCATGGAACAACCCTACACTTAACAAATTAAGAGAAAAAGGAATAAAAGTAACAGGAGAGTTAACTTTAAGTTGGGAAAAACTTAAACACATCCCATGGATTGGAATAACTGGAACCAACGGCAAAACAACTGTTACATCTCTTCTTTATCACATTCTAAATGCAAATAAAGTCAATACGATAATGGGAGGGAATATTGGCAATTCAGTCTCAGAAATAGCACTCAATTTACGGCACTCCAATAAATTGCCAGAGTGGTTAGTTATAGAAATGAGCAGCTATCAGATTGAGGCTTCTCCAGAGATATCACCACACATAGGAATCTGGACCAACCTCACCCCGGACCATCTAGAGCGTCACGGAACTCTTGATGCTTATAGGAACATCAAGAAAGGGCTTTTAGAAAGATCCAAAGTTAGAATCTTCAATGGAGATGATCCAGATTTAAAAAAACATCGATCTCTTTTCAAGAATGGAATTTGGGTTAGTAGCAAAGGAACTGTTTCTACGAAGAATTGGATTGACTTTTGGATAAATGAGCAAGGCCTTCTCATGGAAAAAGGCCATAAATTATTTAACGCTTCTGCTCTTTCCATTCCTGGAGATCACAATCGACAAAATCTTCTAATGGTTACCGCTGCAGCAAGAAAAATAGGGCTATCTCCAGAGGCAATTGAATCTGCAATTAAAAGCTTCAAAGGGGTTCCACATCGTTTAGAAGTGATCGGAAGTTTCGAAGGTACAAAAATATTTAATGACAGCAAAGCAACAAACTTCGACTCAGCTGATGTAGGTTTAAAAGCTGTGCCTGGTCCAGCAATACTTCTCGCAGGAGGGCAACTAAAAAAGGGAGATCCGTCTAAATGGTTGAAAGAAGTTCAGAAAAAAGCCTGTTTAGTAATCCTTTTTGGGAGTGGAGCTGAAGAGCTTAAAAACCTTTTGATATCTAAAAACTATACAGGAGAAATTTGTTCTACTCAGAACCTCCAAGAAGCTGTTGCTGAAGCATTCAGGAATCCTAAAAACAAACAGGCTAGAAGCCTCTTGCTTTCCCCAGGTTGTGCAAGTTTTGACCAATATGAGAACTTTGAAGAACGCGGAGAACACTTCAAAGAACTTGTCAAAATAAAAATCACTTTATAAATGGATCAGATATTGACAAAACCGATAAAGAGTCAATTGGTCGGTCATCCCTCCAACCTTACATCTAGCTATAAAAGCAATCTATTAGATATTATAGATTAAGATTATGGAGTAAGTGTTGAGCAATTACGACTCTCTACCTACAGGAATAACCCACAAACAACTAAAGAGGCTATTTGCTTCTGCCCAAAGAGAATCAGAGAGCAGCAATCAAGAAACCATATCTACAGAAACAGATAAGTTTAACGAAATGCTATTAAATTGGTCATCATTAACCAAAGAATTATTAACAACACTAAGTAATAAGAAGTCTCACCTTTTAGAATCAAAAAGTCCAAAGTCTTTAATGGCCTTGGGAGCTTTTGAAACTCATTTGCAAATGGCAATCCATGCCAAGGATGCTTATGAAAAACAAGGCTAGATGCTAAATGGATGACCTAAGCCACTAAAACAGGTCTCCCAAGAGCTAGGTCAAACTAACCAAGACCTAAGTATCCAGAAATAATTTATAAGTGCTTTCTCTTATAGACATATTCAAGTCAGAAGGCTAGAAATATAAATAAGTCCAGTTGGCTGAGTAATTTTTCTCAACCAGGGCTATGGCCTTATATCTCCCTACATAAGGCTTCCCAACAGCGCAGGAGGTAACAATGAACTACCCAGAAACATTCTCAATCATTGAATCCTTAATACCAGCAGTGATCGGGGGGACACTAGGTTTGTTTGCACTTGTTGGAATTTTTGAACTACTGAAGGAAACTTCCAGAGCCTTTAAAGCAAAGCAAATGCATAAAGCATGAGTCTTCTTCATGAGTCCAACTAGCAATCAAATAACCTCCAACACAAAAATAGAGTCCTTTCCAAGAAGGCAACTTCAAGAGAGCTAGATAATCAAAAATATTCTTTCTTTGTCAAATTAAAATAAAGAATAAGATTTTGGAATCAGTATCAAATCTATTTTTTGCCCTGGAGTTTAAATCCTTTATCAAGAAGCTTTTGATAAGTCAGTCTGGCTTGATAGGCTAAGAATTTCTCATGAACCTCATCGTTCTTGTTAATGTGAAACCAATTCTGATCTTCCTTATTCTTTGAAAATTTCACAAATTGGTCGCCATTAACCAAAATCCATTCATCTTGATGAGCTTGCTTTTGGTTAGGGCCTAAGTCCCAAGGACAATTAGCTGGATATTTTTCTTGAGGCATAAATAATTGAAAAATCTATATAAATGTTTTAGCGCACATGTCCAGTTTAATTAAGAGAACAAGTTGTATGTCCTGACATAAATTTTCTTAATCGAATAAGAGGAAGTGTTATAGACAGCTATTTATTACATCAAAGGGGCCTTAACCTGGTTTATTGGAGAAGCAAAAGCAACCATGACTAATTCAAGATATCAAAGACTTGAACAAAAACACTTAAGGAATGTCCTAGGAGAACCCCTAGAAATTTGCAGTTGCAGCCCCATGACTGGTTGGTATAGAGATGGATTTTGTAAAACTGATGAAACTGACCAAGGGCAACATACAGTTTGCTGTGTAATGACTGAGAATTTTCTTACATATAGCAAAGCTCAAGGGAATGATCTAAGTACGTCAATTCCCTCTTTTGGATTTCAAGGTCTTCAACCGGGAGATCATTGGTGTCTTTGCGCACCACGATGGAAACAAGCCTTTTTAGATGGAATGGCTCCTCTTGTCATTCTCAACTCCACTGAGATAAGTACCCTTTCCTTGATTCCACTGGAAATACTTAAGGAAAACTCTTTTAAACAGGGCTAATAATTTAGGACTTTTCAGGAAATATTAATTATATTAAATAACTGATAAAACAACATAACCTAATCTTAGTTAACAAACATTGACAAGGACTAATATTTCCAACTTACTTGAGACACGATAAACAATAACCAAATTATCCTACAAAGAAAAAAGAAATCCAATCAAATCTGGGAGTATTAAGATAGAGGTTGGCCTGGACATTGAGTTAGGTAATACTATATTTATGCCAGACTCACAACTTAGAAACCTAATAATTAATGAGCTAGCCAAGCCATGGCTTGGTCCTATTTCTTATCTTGCCATATTGGTTTTGGTAGGTGCTTTTGGCTACCGTCTTACAGAAGGTTGGGACTGGGGTGATTGTTTATGGATGGTCTTAATTACTATCACCACAATTGGCTTTGGAGAAGTAGAGCCTCTCAGCGTCGCCGGCAGAATAGTTACTGTTTTAATCATAGGTGGTGGTCTATTTCTAGTTCAACTCACACTTCAAAGACTTTTGCGACTTTCAGAGCTAGGTTATTACCGCAAAATGAGAGAGCTTAGATTCAGAAGGTTACTGAGACGCATGAAAAACCACGTCATAATTTGCGGCTATGGGCGCATAGGAAAAGAAATTGCAGAGCAACTGCAATTAGAAGGCATACCTATCCTCATTGTTGAAATAGACTCTTCTAGAAAAAATACAGCCGAGCAAAAAGAACTAAAAGTTCTGCAGGCAGATGCAACATTAGATCAAACTTTAATTCTTGCTGGTGTTAATCAATGCCGCAGTCTTGTTGTTACTTTGCCAAGCGATGCTGCAAATTTATATGTGGTTTTAAGCGCCAAAGGACTTAGACCTGACTGCAGGCTAATAGCAAGAGCCGAAAGCGAAGAGTCTGCGAGCAAACTAAAACTCGCAGGAGCGAGTGTTGTAGTAAGCCCTTATGTTGCTGCCGGCCGAACAATGGCTGCCACAGCATTAAGACCTATCGCTGTAGATTTCATGGATTTACTAGCTGGTTCACAGTGTGAGATAGAAGAGTTTCGCCTGACTACAGACCCCAGCAAATTTCAAAATTTCAAAGAAAGAAGCCTATCAAAATTACAACTAGGTAGAGAGAGTGGAGCTATGGTATTAGCAATACGTGATGGCAACAACTTAATAACGAATCCAGGTCGAAATATTGAAATCAATCCAGGTCAACTACTTATAGCTCTAGGCAATAAGGAACAACTCGCCAATTTAAGATTACTTCTCCAAGAAGTAATTATTAATGTTGAAACGTTAAATTGCTAGTTCTAATGAAGTAAAACAGATCAAAATTCGAATTATTTTCTGCAACAAATGTAATAGCAGCAGCATTCTATATCAAGCTGCCTTATGAGGCTTTTGATGAGTCTCATTCTCTTCTAAAGCCAACCGGACCGCCTCTGCTAAAGGAGCATTCCCCTTAGCCTTAGATGCCGCTAGAGCTTCTACAAGACGAACCTTTCGTTCTTGGTCCATATAAAGCGTGAATAAGCTTAGAGCTTTTGTGAAAGTCAACCTATATAACTAATCCAGAAGCAAATGCGCAACTATTTGGCTGAGATTCATTAAGCAAATCTTAAGAGCGCCCTGCTCCTTTCTCTGCGATCGATTCCTGCCACAAGGATATGGACTCCTCGAAGAAAAATTAAGATTTCCAAACCTTGTGAACTGATAAAACAAATGCAATCTGCCAAGAGAAATGCAAAGCTCAATGTATAGCGAGCTCCCATGGCAACAATCCTTGAGAAGCCTTCTCGTTACTAGTATTAAGATCCAAATAAACTACCAAAAACAATCAACTAATTTTGCTCACAACGCTTGAAAATCTCAATTACTTTTCTAAAGAATCAAGGATTCTTGGCAGACTGTATTTTCACCAGAACAAAGTGGTGGTCTAACATGTCGCCATAAAGACAGTTGTATGAAATTACTTAAGAAAAAATTTCGAATATTCAAGTTGAAGACTTAAAATCTCTACACGATTAGGAAAAAGCAAATGACAGCAACCATTACAAATTCCCCAAATATGCGAGGTGGCGGAAAGAATGAACTACCTCCACACCTAGACGACAACCTACTAACGCCCCGCTTTTACACTACTGAGTTCGACAAAGCAGCCAAAACCGACCTCGAAATCGCACGTAAAGACTTTGAGGCAATGTTTAAAGAAATGGAGGCTGACTATAACCTTAAGCATTTCGACCGCAAAGCCTCTCTTGAACGCCTAAACGAACTATCCACCTCAGACAAGGCCGTTTATGAAAGTTACTTAGTAAGGTCTGTTGTTTCTGAGTTTTCAGGATTTTTACTCTTCAAAGAAATTTCAAATAGATTTAAAAAAGCTGGGCGACAAGAACTAGGACAATTTTTTCAATTCTTGGCTCGAGACGAAGCTCGTCATGCAGGTTTCCTTGGCAGAGCATTAAAAGCAGAAGGAATAAACGTTGACCTCCCAAATTTAGGTAACAAGAGGGCTGCAACATTCTTCCCATTGAGCTGGGTTCTTTATTCTCTTTACCTGTCAGAAAAAATTGGATATTGGAGATATATTCTGATCAATCGTCACTTAAAAGCAAATCCAGATAAAGCATGTGCTCCACTTTTTGACTTCTTTGAACCATGGTGCCAAGACGAGAACCGTCATGGAGATTGCATCAATTTGATGATGCGCTGCTGGCCAGGAATGACCAAAGGTTTTAGAGGAAAGATCCTTAGTCGTTTTTTCCTTTGGACTGTTTTCTTAACCCATACATTAACTGTTTGCGAAAGAGGTGATTTCTACGAACTTTTAGGTATTGACCCTGAGCTTTTTGACGAAGAAGTCATAATTCAAACCAATAACACTTCTAAAAATGCTTTCCCTTGGGTATATGACTTCAAAGATGGAAAATTTCTCAAAATGCGTCTTCAAATCTTAGAAGCATTCCGTAAATTTAGAAAAAGCTCTGGCATTAGTAAGCCTTTTGCTCTTAGTAGATTTATCTCTTTAATACTTAGACAATTTGCTCTACCCATGGAAAAAACAAATGCTGTCAGATATGGGTCATAAATAATAAGGGTTCACAGGAACTATATTCCTCATAAAGACAAATAGGGTTAATGTTCACGATTAATATATTCAATTCTCATAATATCTATCAACTCCAAAGATTCTCCAAGTAATTTTCGCTGACTTAGGCGCAAATACTATTGCTAGAAGCAAAACAGGAAGTATCATCCAAACATAACCCAAATTATAGATATACCAAATAAGCCAAGCAATTAAACCTAATTGTATGATTCCAAAAAGGGTAAAAACTGTCCCTCTTGGATATCTAAAAGCTTTATATAATAAAACTGTTGTAATACCTAATGTAAAAAATGAAGGTAAAGATTTTAAAATAGTTAAGACCCAATGATCAATCAGAAAAGGAAAAATGATTTGAAGGGATATCAAAAAGATCACAGTAAAAAAAACTGCAAGCTTTGGGTTCATAGGAATCACCTACCTCATAGCAATCAAATCTATTATTGATCTGAATAAAAGCAAATAGAAAAACTATTAATAATATTTGATCAATTAGATGACTTCAAATATCGAATGGGCTCCCAGCCTGGGCCTTTACCTGACCTAGAAACTTGCCAAATTGCATTTCATAAACTTCATCTTCATCTTGTGTCTCCAACTCTAAAGGGGAAAGTGCCTTAGCCACACATAAAAGGCCATACCCCTTTCCTACCATTTCTTTTGACAAGCCAATTCCAGCAGATTGATCCATTTCCCCTGAAATAATTCTGACTGCACATGTAGTGCAGCATCCATTCCGACAAGAGAAAGGCAGCTCTTCACCATGAGACTCAAAGCATCGAAGAATATATTCACCCTCTGGAACATCAAATGCAATTGATCGGCCAGACTTTCTGTTGTGAATAATGACCTTGTGATGGGTTTCCATCTAATTGACATTAGATTTGACTAATTGTATGTCCTCATGATCAATTTGGTTAGAACAATGCAATATCAGAGATAGTTACCACAATAAAAAATTCATCATTCAAGCTAATTGATGAGTTATTCGTTCAAGTAAATCCTTACTAATTAGCACTTATATCTCTAACTGATGGAGCAGGAGGAAGTTCACTTGCATACTCCTGTAATTGAGCAATATCAAGATCTGCCATCATTGTTTCACCACCAAATCGTAGTCTTAGCCAGTTAATTGCCGTTAGTTCATCAGCGACGACAGCTTCGCAATCAGATGGAGAAAGATCAAATCTTCTCACCAATTCAGGCGACAAATACCAAAATCTCACATCTTCTCCTTTCCGGTTACGTCTTTCACTGACTGTCTCCCTCAATTGCCCGTTTCCAGCAAGCTGACCTACGGGAGCCAAAAGGACATGAAGAGCGGTGGGCTCTGACATAAAAACGATGCCTAGTAGAGTTAAGAGATTAAAATTCTCAGGAAATTAATTTTCTATTATAAATCATAAGCTGAGAAAGAATAAGTTGTTGGCAATGCGATCGATAATTAAAGTTCAAACCATGCTACCTAACAAAAAAGCAATATAAATCAACCAATGATTAGACACAAATGAATAAGAAGTTTTTTCAATTCAAAAATACAATCCGGTCTCATTAGAACTAAGAATACAAATTCTAATTACCTCCTAAAAAGAGAGAGGACTGATCCTAAAGACCATGAATCATTAGATATAATATCTTCACTGTTAGCATCACACGAAGCAGACAAAATCTGGTAATCAGCTTCTTCCAAAGCAACAAAAAGGTAGCCTATCACAATTATAATTGCACAGATTATTTTATCGAAGTCAAAAATATTACTTTGAAAGCTGTCATGCGACGAGGAAATCCTTACATTATTAGTTGCAAATTTAACCTCTTTTTCTGATAAGTTTGATTCTAGGTTCTGAGCCTTTCCTAAAGAAGAAGTCTGCGAAGTGGCTGGTGCTTCAAGCATCCTATTTGAACCGACAAAGTTAGTTAAATTATAACTGATGAAAGCAATCAAGCTAGTAGCTACTACTTATTGCTATCGGCTGATATCGAAAGCCTATCAACACAAGAGAAGAATTGTATAGATTGCTACAGGTGATAGTGGTCGCCAATTTCAAGAACCTGAGCCTTGGTATACAGGTTGAAGCATTCCTCCACCTCCATCGCCATCATCTTCACTATCGTCAGACAGATAGATCCAAGCAAAGATCAGTGCTACCAAGGACCATCCAAGAATAGAGTAATGAAAGTCTATCAAAATCTTTAGAAAATTTTGGTGACCATAGCCCAATAGAGCGTCGTAAAAGGTTCACTGTGTACCATTAGCAGGAATGGCTATTAAGCGTTATCGATCTACCAAGCAACTATGCATTCTCAATTGAATTTCAATAAATTCTTTCAAAGGATATCTGTAAGATTAATCAATCTGTTCTATAACTATAGCCAATGAGAGAATCCAAAACTATAAAGTTTTGGATTAAAGGTTTATTAATCTCGGAAGTAATATCTCCTGTCCTAAGCCAAAGAAGAATCAATTCTTATCTCTCCAATCCCTTTTCAAAGCAAAGTTTTCACTACGGTCTAAAAAAGTAACGATCAAAAGAAATACAAAGCTTATGACGACCAAAAGAATCATAAGCTGACTTAAGGGTCCTAAAGTGCTAATAAATTCCAAAGGAACCTTTCTCTAAGCTCGACATACTTAGCTTATCAGCAAGAAACAAAGTATTATGTATAAATTTAATCATAATTTACTCAGCCAACAAATGAAGTTCATCCTCAAAGAACCAACTAGTCATAGAATTTGTCAACTGAAGCACTAATCCAAATGAATTACCATCAACCATTTTATAGCCAATCAATACTCCTATTGGATCATCCGAAAGTTGCCTAACTAAATCTGCAGGCAACCTATCACGAACCTTATTAAGATCTACTCTTAGTCTCTGACCCTTGACTAGGGTTTCAGCTTGAACCATCTCAATTCACAAGAGGAATAGAATTTTTAGTATAGGTTATATATTGTTTATCAAGTTAGAGCTATTTGCTAATGGTCAAAAAGATTTTGCTTAATAGCCTAAGAGAGAAAGAGGATACAAGTGATGATTTGATTTTTTACTCTCAACCACGATTTGTCTATCACCTTGATAAGGGATTTCGCAATCGGCTTACTCAGCTATATCGTGAAAGGATATCAGAACCAGCAATAATTTTAGATCTCATGAGTAGTTGGGTAAGCCATCTTCCAGAGGAAATTCAATATAAGAAAGTAATTGGACATGGAATGAATAAATCCGAACTTCAACGAAATAATCGTCTAGATACATACTGGGTACAGAATCTTAACCAAAATACTAAGCTTCCTCTCTCCAGCAATTCAGTCGACTATTGTCTAGTTGTCGCAGGTTGGCAATACTTACAGGAACCCGAAGAGATAGCAGAAGAAATACAACGAATAGTCAAGCCAGGAGGTTATTTAATAGTCTCCTTTTCCAATAGAGCATTTTGGAGCAAGGCACCAAGAATATGGGTTGAGAGTAGCGATTCTGATCGCATTTGCTACATCTCGAAAGTTCTCAGAACTCAAGGCTGGAGGATTATTGAATCTATTCAAGAAAAAACTCATAGCAAAAGTTTCTTAGGACTACTTAAAATAGATGGAGACCCATTTTTATCAGTCATCGCAAAATCCTAATTAAAAACTGCTAGTATATATTAACAATTAACCCCTAAGCATAACATGAAATTCCTTACAATCTTTCTTATTTGTCTATCATTTTTATTCTCATATGATTTTACTTTACTCGCAAGCGAACAAAGCCAGTTAGAGATATATATTGAAGACTGGAATGAAAAAAAAGATTTAGCCTCTGAATATCTTATTGAAGCTCAAAAAGCATTTAAAAATGGTGATGAGCTAACTGGATGTGTTAAAGAGAAGGAAGCAGCTAAATATGGTATTGAAGCCACTAATTCTCTCATTCTAGCCAACAAGATAAGTAGTACCAACAACAATCTGGATAACCTAGAAGCGCTGCTTGAGGAATGGTATAGGTTAAGAGATTACTGCTGAAAGATAATTATAAGAAGAACAAATGCACAATCTTCCTATCTATTCTCACTAGTCAAACAAGATTCTAAGTTCACTCTACTTATTAATCACTTTAACAGTTATGTCATATTAAATATGATTCCACTCCTAAACTAGTCTATAGTAAAGACAAAAGCAATTCAAAGGTTTTATATTCGAATCATGAACCTTGTCTAATTGGCTAACCAGACCTTCTATTTCTCTTTTGAGAGAATGCCTCCTCAAGTCTCGATCTAAATTCTTCGATTTGATTGGGCATCATAATCTTATCTTGCCTGATACCATTTCTAACAACCATTGATATCCACCATACCTGCAAAGCAAAGAATATAATGCCAGCAATAAGAAGTTCAAAATAGCCTCCCTTTAAAAGATCCATTAATTCTCAAATCAATATGATACCTTAATGCATTCTTAAATCCAATCTCATCAGATTGATTGAAAATAACTGAGTGCTCTAAATTTATCTTGCAAAGGTAAAGTTTGACTCTACAACAATTAGAAGACCGCTTTCTCTATCATATTAAAATTTGCTCCTTAATATTACTATGGCAAATCTTTTTCTTCTCATTTAGAATACAATCTAGACACTTGCGCTGAGAATAACTATGGAGAATTTCTGGGAATCATTGACCTATATGGATAGCTTAGGACTAATCGCTGGGACTCTCACGACAATTGCCTTTGTCCCTCAACTTGTTAAAGTTTGGATATCAAAGTCTGCAAAAGACATTTCATATATAATGTTTATTTTATTCATTTCTGGAATCGTCCTATGGGAAATATATGGATGGGGAATACATTCTTTTCCAGTAATACTTTTCAATATAATTACATTTATATTAGGTGTCGCAATTTTAGTTCTTAAATTTATTTTTGACAAAACTGAATCTACATAAAAAGAAAATCAGAATAATATTATTCATTTTGAAACTTTATTCATTTACCTTAGATTCTATCTAAGGTTTTACCTTTATACTTGTCAAAAGTGAGTTTCCATAAACCCTCAGATATCTCAGCAAGAGAAGTTAAAAACTTTTCAGTATCGCCAGAGTTAATCCAATTTGACTTCATTCTCGGCAAGGAATTCTGCATATTATCTAAAGTTACTTGAATCAATAAAAAGCTATTTTGACTTGCATTTCTAGCGATAGGTCCTGAATCACTTCTTTCCAAAATCCTCAACAAGAGGTCGCTAACTATTGGCTCCCAATCTTCTTGTAGTATTCCTTTCTCTAAGATGTTCTTCTTCAGAGACTTACCTCCCAATGGCATTAATCTTTTACCATTCTGACTAATCA